>DAOUFX010000111.1:0-5365 GCA_034429675.1 Anaerolineae bacterium
GCGCCAGGGGCCAACGGAAAATCCAAGATGCATTGTATTTATGGTTCGTCATTTTTCTATCCTTTCTTTTAGGAACTATGAAAACGCGAATGACGCGCAATCCGTAGAGACGCAAAATTTTGCGTCTCTACCACGGCCAACCAGACATCACGGCAACTGTTTGGCGATCAACGGCAAGTAAACGAAGTACTGCGATTCTTCCAGATTAAACGTAGCCGTACACACTTTATCCGCGTCCAGCGTCACCTGGCCGGAAGCGCAGCCGGGATCGCCGCTCCAGCCGGCAAAAACGCTGTCGGCATTCGGCGTCGCGCCCAGGGTGACGAGCGTGCCGGAGACGTAGACGTGCGCGCCCACCGTGGGCGTGACCACGCGGCTGCCGTCGCCCGCGATGGCGATGGTCAGCGTGTGCGTGACCGGCGGCTCCTGCGTGAAGGTGGCGGTCACCGCCTTGTTGCCGTCCAGCGTGAGATGTTCAACCGCGCTGGCCGTGTTCAAGTCGCCGCTCCAGCCGCCGAAGTACCAGCCGGAGTCTGCCGTCGCCGTCAACGTGACCTGCGTCCCCGCCTCATAGACGCCGCCCGGCGGATCGAGCGCCACGGCGCCTTGCCCTACCACGCCAAAGGTCAGGGTGTAGGTGGCCGGGATGAGGTCGAACGTAGCCGTGCAGGTCTTGTCCACGTCCAGCGTCACCTGACCATCGGCGCAGCCGGGGTCGCCGCTCCAACCGGCGAAGACGCTGCCGGGATTGGGCGTCGCGCCCAGCGTGACGAGCGTGCCGGAGATGGTGACGTGCGCGCCCACCGTGGGCGTGACCACGCCGCTGCCGTCGCCCGCCGTCGCGATGGTGAGCGTGTGCGTCACCGGCGGTTCCAGCACAAAGGTGGCAGTCACGGTCTTGTGGCCGTCCAGCGTCAGGTGTTCGACCGCGTTGGCCGTGTCCAGATCGCCGCTCCACCCGCCGAAGTACCATGATTCTTCCGGGATCGCCGTCAGCGTGACTACGTCGCCGTGTAAGTACGTCGTCTGGCTCGGCGCGCGCGTCACAGAACCTTGCCCCAGCACGCCCACGGCCAGCGCGTACTCGTTCAGGGCGAACGTCGCGCTGAGCGTGTGGTCGGCGGCGACGTGGGTGAAGGTGTAGACGCTTTGCGCGCCCACCGACATGCCATCCACCGCCACGTCGGCGATGTGGTAGCCGTTCTCCGGCGCAATGGCAAAGGCGAGGTCGCCGCCGTAGGTCACGCTCTGCGGCGCGGATGGCGTGATGGCGCCGCCCACGCCCGCCGTCGGGGTGATGGTGTAGCTCTTGAGCGCGAAGGTCGCGGTGACGGTTTTGTCCGCGTCCAGCGTGATTGCGATGGGATTGCTGCCGGACACGACCGCTCCGCTCCAACCGCTGAACGTCGAAGTGACCGATGGCGCGGCGGTCAACGTAATCACCGTGCCGGACCCATAATCGGCTGCGCAAAGCTCGCCGCAGACGATCCCGCCCGGCTCGCTGCTGACGGCGCCCAGGCCGCGGCCATCCAACCCGATCGTCAGCGTGTGCGTGGGGACCACGCTGAACGTAGCTGTGGCGTAACCGGTCTGGAGCGTACCGCTGAAAGAAGCGGTGTTGGTGATGACGTCCTCGTAGTCGCCGGTGTGGAGGGCGGTAAACGTGAAGGTGAGCGCGGTCTCGGCGGTCAGCGCGCCCGTCCAGGTGATGGCGTTGCCGGCTGCGAGCGCGCCGGGGTTTGCCAGCCATTCGCCAAACACCACACCCGCCGGCAACGTGTCGGTCAAAATGACGGCGGTGTCGCTGATCGCGCCGGTGTTGCTCAGGACGAGCGTGTAGGCGACGGCGCCGTGGTAAGGCGCGTCCACCGCCGGCGTGACCCACTTGGCGAGCCACAAGGTGGGTTGTTCTTTCTCGAACGCGCCGATGTCGCACTGCACGCCCTGGGGGCGGGACAGGCCGCGCTGGTCGGTGGGCAGGCAAGCAGCGTCGTTGCCCGCGTCAATCGCCGGAGAGCCGGGCAAAAGGGCAAAAGTCTGAGTCGAGCCGCCGTTGTCGGCCAGTGGGCCGAGCAGCGGGTCCACGCCGATGAGGCTGCCGTCCTCGCCATTGACCAGGCCGCACGTCTGGGTGACGAGCGTGCTTTGCATCAGGTTGTGATCGTTCGTGACAACCGAGCCGCCGTCCGCGAAGCAATCCCCGCCGGTGGGGCTGTTGGCAATCAGCGTGTTCGACAGGTGCAGCTCGCCGCCGCCGTTGTAAAGGCCGCCGCCAGAGGGGGCCGAATTGCCGGAGAGGGTGCTGTTTCGCAGGTATATCCAATTCTCACTAAAGATGCCGCCGCCAAACTGGCTGGCCGAGTTGCCGGAGAGCGTACTGTTTTGCAAGTACAGCATACCCGAATTGAGGATGCCGCCGCCAAACTGGCTGGCCGAGTTGCCGGAGAGCGTACTGTTTTGCAGGGTCAGTGAACCACCAAGGATAGCAACGCCGCCGCCATGCTCGCTGGCCGAGTTGCCGGAGAGCGTACTGTCTTGTAGGGTCACTGAATCACCAAGGGTAAAAATGCCGCCACCCTGCCTGGCCGAGTTGCCGGAAAGGGTGCTGTTCACCACCGTCAGTAGTACACCTTGGTTATAAATGCCGCCGCCATCGTAGACGGCCGAGTTGCCGGTGAGCATGCTGTTTTGCAGGTACAGCGTACCCCCATTGAAGATGCCGCCGCCATGGATGGCCGTGTTGCCGGTGAGCGCGCCGTTTTGCAGGTACAGCGTCCCCCCCCAATTGAAGATGCCGCCGCCGGCCAAGCCGGCCGAGTTACCGGCGAAGGCGCTGTTTTGCAGGTACAGCGTCCCCCAATTGAAGATGCCGCCGCCATAGTGGCCGGCCGAGTTATCGGCGAGGGCGCTGTCTTGCAGAGTCAGTACGCCTTCGTTATAAATGCCGCCGCCGTTGTCGTTGGCTTTGCCGCTGGCGACGATGAGATGGGTCAGCGTCACCACGCCGCTCGAGCCGATGGACAAAACGCGCACATCGGGCGTGCCGTCGCCGCCGCTGTCGCCGCTGAGGGCGACGGTATGGCCGCTGCCGTCAATGGTCAGGGTCTTGTTCACATCAAGCTGGCTGTTCAGATAGAGGGTATAGCTGCCGGTAAAGTCAATGGTTCCGCCGTTGCAGGCCAGGGCCACGGCCCGGCGCAAGCTCCCTGCGCCGTCGTCTGCCGCATGGGTTACGCTCAAGTGATTCGCACACACGCCGGCGCCCTGGATGGCAAAATCAAAGTCGTTCTCAGGGCCGTCATTATGGCTGATGGTGACGGTCGCCATGCGCGTCGCTATGATGGGTGGCACAAAACGCACCTGGAAAGTGGCCGCGCCGTGAGGGGGCAGCGTGACCGGGGTCGCCAGGCCGGCGAGCGTGAAATCGCCGGCGTCCGCCCCGCTCAGGGTGAGGCTGTAGACGGTCATGCTGTCCACGCCGCTGCTGTTAGAGATGGTAAAGGTGCGGGTGATCGCAAAATCCGGCGTCACGCCGCCAAAGTCGGTGTGATCGTGCAGCGAGGGGGCGACGTCGCCGTCGGCAATCACCACGCCGTTGCCCAATACGGCAATGTGAGGAAGCCGGTTGGTCAGGCTGAAGGCGACCGCACTGCCCAGGTTGCCCTGCGTATCGGCGGAAACGGTATAGCTGCCGACAACGCCGTTGGCCTGGACCGTTTGCGTCGCCGCGCCGCCGCCGCCGATGAGGACGGAATAAACGGGAAAAGTGGTCCCGGCGCCGCTATCCGGCCCGGTCAGGACCACCCACCCACCGGCGACCGGCTCGCTCAGGCTGGCGGTGACCGTCAAACCGAGCGGTTGAGGGAAAAGCGTGTGGATGGCCGCGATCTGAGCGTCGCCGCGGCTGACCGTTAGCGTAAAGCCCTGCGACTCGAACGCGCCCATGTCGCACGCGCCGCCCTGGGGGCGGGCCACGCCGCGCTGGTCGGTGGGCAGGCAAGTGGCGTCATTGCCCGCGTTCAACGCCGGGGAACCGGGCAGGGGAGCCAAGGTCTGGATGGCTTGCCCGGAGCCGTCCGAAGGCCCGCCGTAGTCGCCCAGAGACGACAACAGCGGGTCCACGCCGATGATGTTGCCGTTTTCGCCGTTGACAAGATAACAAGAGCAAGGATCCTCAACCAGGCTGTGATCCGCGCTTATCGTCGCAAGAATACTATGACAATCACCACCGTTGTCGTTGTTGGCGATCAGCGTATTGAACAGATACAGTGTGTAGCTAGCCTGTGCTATACCGCCGCCGAGGAGGGCCGAGTTTCCGGAGAGGGTGCTGTTTCGCAGGTACATCGTATTCTCACTAAAGATGCCGCCGCCGTTCAGAGCAGCCGAGTTGCCCGTGAAGGTACTGTTTTGTACCGTCAGCGCATAATCCTTAAAGATGCCGCCGCCGTCCCTGGAAACCGAGTTGCTCGTGAAGGTACTGTTTTGTACCGTCAGCGTATGGTCGTTATAGATGCCGCCGCCGTCCAAGCGGGCCGAGTTGCCCGTGAAGGTACTGTTTTGTACCGTCAGCGCATTGAAGTTAAAGATGCCACCGCCCTGCGTGTCGGCCGAGTTGCCGGAAAAGGTGCTGTTTTGCACGGTGAGTGTGCCGTTGTTGCAGATGCCGCCACCGTAGTATTCGACCACGTTGCCGGAAAAGGTGCTGTTCATCACCGTCAGTATACCTGTGTTATAGATGCCGCCGCCGTAAGTGATGGCCGAGTTGCCGGAGAGGGTGCTGTTTTGCACGGTGAGTGTACCGTCGTTGCGGATGCTGCCGCCCCAGCTAGCCGAGTTGCCGGAGAGGGTGCTATTCTGCACGGTCAGCTCACCTGCGTTGTAGATGCTGCCGCCCCAGTTAGCCGTACCGCTGACGATACTGAGGTGGGTCAGCGTGACGACGCCGCTCGAACCGATGGAAAACACACTCACGTCAGGCGTGCCGTCACCGCCGCTGTCGCCGCTGAGGGTGACCGTATGGCCGCTGCCGTCTATGGTCAGGGTCTTGGTCAGCTCAAGCTGGCTGTCCAGGTAGATGGTATAGCTGCCGGCAAAGGTGATGATGTCGCCATTGGCGGCCAGGGCGATGGCGTCGCGCAGCGAGCAGTCGCCGTCGCTGCAACTGCCGTCGCTCTCGTCTGTGGCCGTATTCACAATAATCGTGGCGGCGCGCGCCGCCCGGGGCGGCAAGGTTAGCGCGAGACTCAACGCCAGGGCCAGGGCCAGGGCCCAACGGGAAATCCGGGATGCATTGTATGTACTGTCCTTCATTTTTTCTATCCTTTCCTTGAATCTTCTCCAAAATCTGGGGGTTGGGGGTTGGGGG
>DAOUFX010000112.1:0-24062 GCA_034429675.1 Anaerolineae bacterium
CCGCCCGGACGCCCCCGACGACGCCGTCGTGGCCGCCGCGCCGCTCGCAAACCCCCACCCCCCACACAAACTGCCTTTCGTACAAATCCCGGTACAGGCCGCCCTGCGCGAGGAGGTCTGCGTGTTTGCCACGCTCGACGATGCGGCCATCTTGCAGGACGCAGATCAGGTCGGCGTTGCGGACGGTGCTCAGCCGGTGCGCGATGACGATGGCGGTGCGCCCGGAGAGCAGGCGATCGAGGGCTTCCTGAATCAATACTTCGGTGAGCGTGTCCACGCTGGAGGTGGCCTCGTCGAGGATGAGGATGCGCGGATCGGCCAGCACGGCGCGCGCGATGCACACCAGTTGGCGCTGCCCAAGCGAAAGGTTGACGCCGCCTTCCTGGATGACGGTGTCGTAACCGTTGGGCATACGACTGATGAAATCGTGGGCGTTAGCGAGCGTCGCGGCGGCCACGACGGCGTCGTCGGGGGCGTCCGGGCGGCCAAAGCGGATGTTGTCGGCGAGGGAGCCGGAGAACAGGAACGGGTCCTGTGGCACGATGCCCATCTGCTCCCGCAGCGAGCGCTGCGCCACGTCGCGCACGTCTATGCCGTCAATCAGCACCGCTCCCGCCGTCACCTCGTAGAAACGCGCGATCAGGTTGGAGACAGAGGTCTTGCCCGCGCCCGTCGGGCCGACGAGCGCCACCGTCTGGCCCGGCTCAATCGTCAGATTGACGTTGTGCAGCACCGCGCCGTCCACGCGATAGGCGAAGGTTACGTCGCGCAACTCGACTTTGCCGCGAATAGGCGGCAGCGCCGGCGCGTCCGGCTTGTCGGCGACCGCCGGGACGGCGTCCAGCAGCTCCAGCACGCGCTCGCCGCCGGCCATCGCTGCCTGCATCGTCGTGTAGAGCTGGCTGAGCTCGCGGATGGGCTGAAAAAAGCGCGAGACGTAGGAGAGGAAAGCCACGATCACGCCCAGCGTCAGCTCCTCCTGCGCCACCGCCCTGCCGCCGAACCACAGCACGACGACCGTCGCCAGCGTCCCCAGGAAATCCACCACCGGCATGAAGATGAAAGAGAGGGACATCGCTCGCACGTTGGCGTCGCGGTTGGCGCGGTTGGATTCGTCGAAGCGCGCCTGCGAGGTGTCTTCCTGCGCGAACGCCTGGATCACGCGCATGCCCGCCAGATCCTCGGCCAGGTCGCCGACGACGCCGGCGTTCGTTGCCCGCGTCTCGCGGAAAGCGGCCTTGGCGTGACGCGCATAGATCGAAGTTGCGACGATCATCAACGGCAGCACGCTGAACGAGAGCAGCGCCAGTCGCGGGCTCATCGAAACCATCACCGCGATGATGCCCACCAGCAGCAGCGAGTCGCCGGCCAGCGTGATCAAGCCCTGCGACAGCAGTTCGTTGATGACGCCCACGTCGCTGAACACCCGCGAGATGGTCACGCCGACGATGTGGGTATCGTGGTAGCCCAGGTGCAGGTCTTGCAGATGGCGGAACAATTGATTGCGCATCGTCGCCAGCACCTGCTGCCCGGTGCGCGAGAGTGTGTACTGCTGCACCGCCGACGCCACGAAAAACCCCGCATACGAAATCGCCGTCAACAGCACCACTCCGTCCAATCCGGCGGTCAATCCTTGCGTGATGTACTGGTCAATGGCAATCTTGACGAGATAGGGCGTCGCCAGCCCCAGCGCCGTCGAAATCAACATCATCCCAAAGGCCAGCGCCATCTTGCGCCAGTGTGGCTTGAGAAAAGCCAGCAACCGCATCACAATCCGGCGATCGAAGGCGCGCCCCTCCTCCTCGTGCGATCCGAAACTCTGCAACATTCCGCGCGGCCCGCCGCCTACCGAAGTTCCCATTGAAAAGCTCATTGCGCCACCCCGGTTTGGATTTTTGATTTTGGATTTTGGATTTTGGAATCGGAGGGGAGTAGGGAGTTGGGAGTAGGGAGTGGGGAATCCGATCCGTCGCCCCGCTGATCCGCTGACCCGCTTCCTCGCTCACCCGCCGACTCCGCCTGCGGTCTGAGCTGCCGCTGGTAAATCTCGCCGTAGAGACCGGATTCGCGCAGCAGTTCTTCGTGCGTGCCCTGTGCGGCGACGCGGCCTTTGTCCAGCACCAGGATTTGATGCGCCAGGCGCACCGTGCTCAGGCGTTGCGCGATCACAAACGAAGTGCGCCCGCGCATCAGGCGCTCCAGCGCCAGTTGGATCAGCCGTTCGGTTTCGGTGTCCACGCTGGACATGGCGTCGTCGAGGATGAGGATGCGTGGGTCTTTGAGCAACGCGCGCGCGATGGCGATGCGCTGCTTTTGCCCGCCGGAGAGCGTCGCGCCGCGCTCGCCGACTTTGGTGTCGTAGCCGTCGGGCAGCTGCGCGATGAATTCGTGCGCCTGCGCCGCCTGCGCCGCCGCGACGATCTCCTCGTCGGTGGCCTCCGGGCGTCCGAAGGCGATGTTGGCGCGCACCGTATCGGCGAACAGCGTCGTTTCTTGCAGCACAATGCCGATCTGTTCGCGGAGCGAGGCCAGGGTGACGTCGCGGATGTCGTGGCCGTCCAGGGTGATGCGCCCCTCCGTGACATCGTAAAAACGCGGGATGAGATTGATGATGGTGGATTTGCCGGAGCCGGTGGCGCCCAGCAGCGCGATGATCTGGCCCGGCGCAGCGTCCAGCGTGACGTGATCCAGCACCCGCTGGCTGCCAAAATAGGCGAAGGTGACGTCTTCCAGGCGCACGTGACCCTGGACCGGCGGCAGCGGGACGGCGTCCGGCGATTCCCTGACCTCCGACTCGGCGTCCAGGATGTCGAAGATGCGTTCGCCGCAGGCAACGGCCTGGACGATGGCAGGAATCACCCGGCCCATCAGCCGCACCGGGCCGGCCAGCTGTCCCATGTACGACGTGAAAGCCACCAGCTCGCCCAGGGTCAGGCCGCCCTGCGCCACCAACCGCCCGCCGTACCACAGGACAAAAATCGAGCCGATGTTGGCGATCAAAGCCATCAGCGGGCCGTTGATGGACTGCAAGCGCGCCGAATCCGCCGCAATCTTGAACCAGATCGCGTTTTCCGCCTCAAAGCGCTCCGTCTCGGCGGGTTCCTGCGCGAAGCCTTTGATGACGCGCATCCCGCGCAGATTCTGCTCCAGGCGGGTGGTCAACAGCGCCATCTGCTGCTGCAAATTCAACCACATCGGACGGATTTTCCGCGCGAAAGACAACGTCTGGAAAAACAGCAGCGGCGCCATCAGCATGGACAACAGGGCCAGGCGCGGATTCATCGCCAGCATCACCGCCATCGTCGCCAGGATCGAAACGACGCCGCTGACGAGGTGCAACGTCGCCCGCCCCGTCAGAAAGCGGATGCGATCCACATCCTGGATGGCGCGCGAGAGCAACTGGCCGGTTTCGGACTGGTCGTGGTACGCAAACGAGAGCGCCGACAGTTTGCGGTGAATGGCGCCGCGCAAGTCGTAGGCCACGTCCTGCGAAGCCTGCTCCGTCCAACGGCCCTGGAAATAACTGAACACCCCGCCCAACAGGGTCAGACCGAGAATGCCCAACACCGCCCACTGCAAGAACGGCACGTCGCCCTGCTTGATGCCGCGGTCAACGATCCAGCGCAACAGCTGCGGATTCGCCACGTTGAGCGCATTGATTCCCAGCATCATCCCGTAAGAGCCAACCATCAACAGCCAATTCCGGCGCAGGTAGCCAAAGCAACGGAGGAGGATTTTGAGGTCAGAAAGACGGGATTTCGAATCTTGGGGGGCGGATTTGGACTTCGCGAAACGTGAAACGTGAAACGTGAAACGTGATTGACGCTTTGCCGACCTATCAACAGGTTGATCCGCTGCTCCGCTGATCCGCTGATCCGCTGACCCGCTGACTCGCTGACCCGCTGACCCGCCGGTTTGCGATTCGTCGTGAGTGTTTTCTGCCTTCATCCCTCAATCCCCATCACGTGCACCAGAGTCTCGAAGGCGGATTTCACGAGGTCGAGCTGTTCTGGGGTCAGCGACTTCAGACGTTCGCGCAACAAGGGGACGCCGCCCAGCGGGGTTTCTTCGGCCAGGCGGCGACCTTCGGGGGTCAGATCCACGTAGACCACGCGCTGGTCTTTCTTGCCGCGCGTGCGCGCGACGTAGCCCTCGTCCTCCAGCCGCGAGATCAGCTCGGAGGTGGCGCTGGCGCTGATGTAGATGTAGTCCTGAATCTGCCCGATCGTGCGCGGCCCGGCCTCGTGCAGATAGCGCAACGTGGCGAACTCCCGCCCGCGAATTCCCCGCTCGTGCATCTGGCTGCTGTAACAGCGCAAATAGCGGTACAACTTGAGAAATGCCTGCATCGCTTCCTGCGATTGAGGGTGATCTGGTTCGGTCATTCAGAGCCTCCCGGCGGCAATACTTCGGAGATGAAAATTTCGGCGTTGAATATTTCGGTTGCGAAATATAATACCAGATTTTAACTTTTGTGTCAAGCCACCAACCCCGACTTCTTCTCTTTTAAGCATGTTTTTTCGTGCGGGTACCCCCGCACGAAAAAACACGCCCTTCTTACCCTCCGCCGCCAGAATCACCTGGCGCTGAAAATCGGCGTGCCGGCGCGCCGCATCAACGAGATTGTGTTGGGGAAACGGCGCATCACGGCGGATACGGCGCTGCGCCTGGCGCGGTATTTCGGAACATCCGCCAGGTTTTGGCTGGGATTGCAGATGGACTACGACCTTGACGTGGCCGCCGATGTTCTGGGACAACGGCTTGAGCGTGAAGTGGCGGAATTCGCGGCGGCGGGATGATGCACTTCTCGAATACAGCACGCAAAAGCGGGGAGCCCGGCCAGGCTCCCCGCTTTTTGGGAGGAGGAAAGATTAACATCGCGTCACAGGTAATACTTTAACCGATCGAAGGATTTCCTACTTGACGCAAAACTGACGATTGCTCTATGATCCATCCGCAAATTGCCCAAAGTACTGCAGACACACGTCGCGCCAGAGGTGGGCGTTGGCCTTTTGCTCCGCCAACCGCTTGCTGACGTGTTCGTGGCGTTGCGCGTCAATGGCGGGGCGCAAATCCTGCCAGATGGCGTCCATCCGCTCGACGAATTCGACGCCGGCGGTGTAATGTTGCTGCAACGCCTCCCAGAGCGTCTGCCCGGATTGCAGCCGGTGATCCCAGGGGACGTGATGGAACCACAGCAGGAACTTTTCGGGGCACGTCGCCAGGTCGTCGAACTGCTCGCGCAGCGGGCTGTAGTATTGCGAGACGGCGTCGCTGCCCCGGCTGCTGCGATCATAACCGAGACCGGCGCGGTCGGCGCGGTGGTAATAGGTGCTGTTCCAGTCCACGCGCGGCGCGCCGTCGAAGCCCGGGTCCGGCCCGTAGTGGTGGCCTTCCTGCATGAGGTGATGCAGACCCAGCGGCGTCATATAGTCAATGCAGGCCGGCCACGAACCGATCATGAGCTCCGTGAGTGTCTCCACCACTTTGGGATCGTTCGACCAGGTCATCCGGATCCACTCGTCGGCGATCGTCTCCGCGCTCAACTGGTGATCCCAGGCCAGGCGCCCGTAGGCGTACCAGTTGGCCTGCGAAAAATGATGGCCGCACCAGTTGCGGTCGGAGCCGACGTTGGCGATCCCCAAAATGCTGGAGAAGGTGAGCGGGTAGACAGAACCATCCACGACGCGCGCCACCGTCGAGCCGGGACCTTCGGCGTAGGTGTCCGAGTCCAAAACCTCTTTCCACATCCCGCCCAGGTACACCCAATGCAGCGATTGGCCAAAGTACTCCTGCGTCACTTGCAATTCCAGGGTGAGCGGGGTGCGCTTCATCGCGCCGAAAAGCGGGTGGAACGGCTCGCGCGGCTGGAAATCAACCGGCCCGTTCTTGGCCTCCACCGCGACGTTGGGGCGGAATTTGCCATCCAACGGCACGAACTCCTTGTAGGCACACTTGGCCCGGTCGGCATCCACGGTGACATCGTAGACGAAAGCGCGCCACAGCAGCACGCCGTCGTGTGGCGCCAGGGCGTCGGCGAGCATGTTGGCGCCGTCAACGTGAGTGGCGCCGTAGTCCTGCGGCCCCGGCTGGCCCTCCGAATTCGCCTTGACCTGGAAGCCGCCGAAATCGGGGATCAGATCGTAGATTTCGTTGACCTTCGCCTTCCACCAGGCGGCCACCGACGCCTTGCGGGGATCGCCGGTGGGCAGCTTGCCCAGTTGGATCGGCGCGGAGAACACCGGCGACAGGTACACACGGATGCCGTAGGGCCGGAAGACATCGGCCAGCGCGGCGACCTTGACCAGATAGGGTTGCGTCAACGTCTCGACCTGGGCGTTGACGTTGTTCAGGCAGACCCCGTTGAGCCCGATGGAAGCGCAGGCGCGGGCGTAATCGTGATAGCGGGGGTCAATCGCGCCCGGCAACTCCGCCCAATTCCACAACGAGCGCCCGGCATAGCCGCGCTCAATGGTGCCGTTGAGATTGTCCCAATGCCCGTGGATGCGGCGCATCATTCGCGGCCAGGTGGTTACGTTCAGCGCGTGAATATCCTGGTGCGTCTGGAGCAATCGCAAAAAATGAAACACCCCGGTCAGCGCCGCCGGCCCGGCGCCGCCGGCAATCACAATCCAGGGATGGCCGCCCACTGCCAACGACCGGATCAAGAAGCCCTCATCGCCCACACTCACACATTGATCCGGCGGCAGATTGATGCCCAGGGCCGCCATATCGGCGAACGTTCCGGCGACCAATGCCGGGCCGTTGGGTCGGTGCGACACCAACGGGATGGGGTGTCCCAACAAAGCTGGCAGAGCGCGCGCCAGCTCCGACTTGATCAAAGTAAAGGTAGCGCCCTCGCCAGGGACGAAGCACTGTGGCAGCGCTTCGCGATAGTGCGCCAGCCGCGCGGCGTCGCTCACCTGACGATAACGCAGCCACAGTTCGTAGCCATCTTCATTTTTAAGATATGCGCCCATTTTTTCTCCTTCGAAAATAGTCGAAAGTCAAAAGTCAAAAAGTCGAAAGTCCGTAGCCATCCTTGATGTCCAGGGTAAAGGGGGGGATTTTGCACACACGGTACCCCGTGTGCGCAAAATACCTTCCTTATTAGCCTTTGCCGTCGCATCGCGATTTTCATCCAACCGTTGGTGAACCGCAGGTAAGAAAGAGGCTTTATCCACTGTCAAGCTGTGGTTTCATTCAATTGTGGTGAATGGGGGCATCCAAAAATCTAGCCGCCGGGAGGCGACGGCAACGTAAACCAGAAAAGGCTTCCCTGATCCTCGGCGCTCTCAACGCCGACGTTGCCTTGCAACTTTTCGACGATGCGGCGCACGATGGAAAGTCCCAGACCATGCCCCTGAACGCGCGTTTGCTCAAGCCGCTGGAATTCGGCGAACAATCGGGGTTGATCGAGCGGCGCGATGCCGGGGCCGTTGTCACGCACCCAGAAACGGATGTGCGACGGTATGGCATCGCCATTGACTACAGCTGCGCCGTCAGAGCGCGCGCTCCAACCGAGCGCGATCTGCGGCGGCGCGCCCGCCGCTGGCTTCCCGCCATACTTCAATGCATTGCTGAGGTAGTTGACCCAGACCTCTTCGACCCAGGGGGCATAACCTTGCACGATCGGCCAGTTTTCCGGGAGCACCAACGTCGCCTGCGTGCGCTCGATCATCTCACCCAGGCGTCCTTGCGCTTCGGTAACGATATAGCTCATATCCAACGGGCCGCACTCGATTTCCTCCATCTTGCGCACACTGGCCAGCAACAACAGCTCGTTGATGATGTCGGTCATCTTGTGCCCGGTTTGCGTGATGAGGTGCAGCCGTTCGCGCACCACATCTCCGGGGAGTTGATCGAAGCGCCGCTCCAACAGCGTGCTGAATCCCAACAACGCCGTCACCGGCGTTTTGAGATCGTGAGCGACCGTGTGCGCGAAGGCATCCAACTCAGCGTTGCTCGCTTCCAGGTCGCGGGCGTACTGACGCAAAATCGCCTCGGTGCGTTTGCGTTCGGCGATCTCGGCCTCAAGGCAGGCGTTTTGCTCTTCCAGGCGTTTTTGCAAATCGCGCAACGCCAGATGCGTGGCAACGCGGGCCAGCACCTCCTCAACTTGAAACGGTTTGGTGATGTAGTCCACCCCGCCGATAGAGAAAGCGTGCACCTTGTCGGCAACTTCGTTGAGAGCGCTCAAAAAGATAATGGGGATGTCCGCCGTACGGGGATCGGACTTGAGGCGCGTGCATACCTCGTACCCGTCCATGTCCGGCATCATAATATCCAACAGGATCAAATCCGGCGCCTTGGCCTCCACCGAGGCCAACGCCATCGCGCCGTTCAACACCGGACGCACTGCGTACCCCTGCTGGGAGAGGACTTCGGCGAGGAAGCGCAAATTGGCGCGCGTATCATCTACGACCAGAATGCTGGCTTGTAACATCACACCTTTCCTTCTGTTTCTCTTGTGTGTTGAAGCGCCTGGAGGATTTTACCGTATTCGAAATCATTTGCCAAATGGGTGAGCGCCTCGGCCAGACCGGCGTTGTAATCCCGAACCGACTCAATGAGGTCCCCCACGCGCAGCATATCCGTCTCAATCGTCGCCTTTTCCAGATCGGTCAACAACGCCGGCGGGAGCGCCGTCAAAGCGGTATCCGTCAGACTAGATTGCGCACCGGCTCTGGCGAAAGCGTCCTCCGGCGCTGCGACGCCCTGGGCGTAACGATACTGCACGCCCAAATACTGCGCAATTTTATCGAATATTTCCGCAGCCCGGAAAGGCTTGCGCACAAAATCGTCGCAGCCCTCGGCCAACATCTCGGCGCGATCTTCCTCGAAGGCGCTGGCGGTCAACGCGATGATCACCGTCTCCTGTCCCTGCGGCGTGGCCTTGATGCGCCGGGTGGCCTCGTACCCATCCATGACCGGCATACGCATATCCATCCAAATCAGATGTGGGCGCCACTCCTCCCAGATTTCCAGGGCTTGCTCCCCGTGAACCGCCTCACGCACTTCAAATCCATCCGGCGGCGGCCCCAGCGTGGTCAGTAGCTTGACCAACAATCGCCGGTTGGCCTCGCGATCCTCCACCACCAGCAGGCGGAACGGCCCACCGTCGGGCGCATGTTGATCCGGCAACAGCCCGAGCACTTCGCGCACGTGGCTCTGCGCCTGGACTGCCGCAGCGTCTACCAGGCCCACGCGCACCTCGAATTGGAAAACGCTGCCTTCCCCGACGACGCTCTCGACGGTCAGATCGCCTCCCATCAAGCGTGTAAACTGCCGGCTGATGGGCAACCCCAGGCCGGTTCCCTCGATGAACATGCGCCCCTTCTGCCCCTGGGTGAAGGGGTCGAAGATGCCCTCGGCATCCTCTGGCGCGATGCCGGGGCCGGTGTCGTGGACGGAGAAATGCAACATCGAAGAAGCGACCAAATCACCGTCGCCGGAAGGGCTCTGCGCGCCGCCGTAGTGAACTCGCACGTGCAACTGCACGCGCCCGGCAGGTGTGAACTTGACGGCGTTGCCCAGCAAATTGATCAAGATCTGGCGCAACTTACCTTCGTCGCTGCGGATGTAACGTGGGACGTCGGAGGCGCAGATGAAGTCAAGTGGCAAGCCCTTGTCGTTGGCGCGCAGACGAAACATCGTTTCCAATTCGTCCAGCACGCGGTACAGGTCAAAGTTTTGCTCGGTCACCACGGTGCGCCCGGCCTCGATCTTGGACATCTCCAGCACATCGTTGATCAGTGACAACAGATGTGTGCCGCTGTGGTTGATCGTCTCCAGATTCTCGCGTTGGTCGGACGTGAGATTGGGATCGCGCGTCATCAGCTGCGTGAATCCCAGGATGGCATTGAGCGGGGTGCGCAATTCGTGGCTCATGTTGGCGAGGAAAATGCTCTTGGCCTGATTGGCGGCCTCGGCGGCGCGTTGTGCGGCCTGCGCCGTTTTCAACGCTTCTTTCGCCGCCGTGCGGGCGGCGTCCGTCTCCTCGAACAACCAGGCGTTGTCTAACGCGATCGCAATCTGGTCGGCCATCGTCTGGAAAACCGGGGTATCCCATTGCGAGAAAGCTTCTTCCTCGACGCTCTGCACCGTGAGGACGCCGATGGTGCGCCCACGCGCGATCAACGGCAGCACCATCTCGGAGCGCGTATCGGGCAGCGTGGATTGCGCCCGACAATCGCACGCCTCCTCCGTTCGGGGATTGTGCGCAAACAACAGCGCGCGCGCTTCGGCAATGCATTGTCCCACCACACAGTGCATGTCAATGCGGAAGCGGGGATGTGGGTCATCCGAAGGCGCTGCCGGCGCTCCCTTGGCGCTGCCGGCGCGCAAGACGGCATACTTGCCTTCCTCTTCCAGCAAGAAAATTCCCACGTAGTGCAGATCGAACGCCTCGCGGATCAGCGTCACGCCCTGTTGCATCAACGATTCGAGATCCAGCAGCGTCATCGCCGACTTTGAAACTTCCGCCGCCGTCATCAACTGGCGGGTGTGCCGGTTGATTTGCTCGAACAGGCGCGCGTTTTCCAGCGCCACGGCCACCTGATCGGCCAGGGTTTGCAGGATGGCGACTTCCTCCTCGTTGAAAGCTCCCGGCTCGGTGGAGCGCACGTCCAGCACGCCCACGATGCGCCCGCGAGCCTTGAGCGGCAGGGCCATTTCGGAGCGCGGGACGGGCAGATCGCCCGGCGCGTCCTCCTCGAAAGCGCCGCGCTCCTCGGCGTAGAAGCTTGGCTCGCCGGTTTTGGCGACGCTTCCCACGATGCCCTGCTGTCCCACCAGCAACTTATATCCCCGCGCGAGCAACTGCTGGCCGCCTTCGGAAGAGGCCGCGTGCAACACCGCATATTTTCCGGCGCGATCCAGCAAGAACACCGCCGCGTGATAGAAACCGAAACGATCCGAGATCATCCGCACCGTCGTTGTCAGCAGCTTCCCCACATCCAGGATACCGGCGGCCTCGCGGGCCACCGCCGCAGACGTCTCCAGCTGCGTGTTGCGATACTCCAGCGCCCGGTACGCCGTCTTGAGACGATGCCGCGCCTGTTCCAGCTCGGCGGCGTGCTGCTCCGCCTCGGCGCGGGCGCGTTCGGCTTCCTCAAGCAGGCGCGCCTTGACATCGCTGGCCGACAAGCCGCTCATCGTGCCCAACTGCCGCCAGGTCTGATCCACCTGCTGGCGCAGCGACTCCAGCTGATCGTCCCTGACCGAGATTTTCTGGCGCAACGACTCCAGCTCTTGCGTGACATTTTCCCGGTTTTGATTTTTACGTTTCATACTGCTTTTCCTGAATTTGATGCTAGAGACAAAACAAACTCGGCCAGACGCTCAGGCGCGACCTGAAAACGGTTGAATTCGCGTAGGTTCTTGTCAGTAACCCCAATCTGATATTCAATCCCGCCGCGATGCTGATGGCTCAAATATTTACTGGTTTTGGCATCATCGTTTGATAGGGCCCAGTAAACGATTTGATCAACCCAAACGCCAATGAATATGAAGACATCACAAACATCAAATTTCAATTGCTGGAAATTCATCCAGAAGGGATCATTGCTGCCATACTTCAATGCTTTGGAAACGAGGCTACCGCGTTTCTTCGTGTGAATTGCACGAGAAGATTTGACCTCAACCCTGACCCCGGCAATCCATAGGTCATAGTCACCATCATAATGTTGATCCAATGACTTGTCCGGTTTCTGAAACCGGGCGTCCAAATCCATGATATGTTTCTCTCCCCAAATCTGACCAAAAACTTGTGGGGCAAGGCTAAACAAATCCAAATACCGATTGGCGGAAACGTAGTTGGCGCGTAACTTCTCGTAATCCTCAAAAGATATGACTTCTTTATCTTTGAGGAACATCAAAATGAACTCGTATTCACTAAAAGGAAAAACGGAAACCAGCCCATGAAGACGGGCTTCCAAAACACCGCGATCTTCTGGCACAAGCGAAGAAGCGAGTTGATTCAAATATTGCCGCAATTCCTGAAGATCCATCGTTATCTGCTTTCAGTTGCCTCATCTAATTCCGAGAATGGGTTGCGCCATTGCCAACCGGTCTTTCCAGTTTCACGGTAGTGCTCCAATCGCCGGATTGTTATTTCAGCAAACACCGGGTCAAGGTCAAACGTGTATACTCTTCGCCCCAATCGTTCTCCAGCTATCAAAGTTGTCCCCGAATGCGCGAAAAAATCCAAAACCAGATCGCCTTGCTTACTACTGGATTCTATAATTCGTTCAATCGCTTTGAGGGGTTTTTGTGCGTAACAGCCGGGAACATTTTCTTCCATTCGATAGAAAACCTGTTGAATATCAAACCAAACATTGCCCGGTCGTATCATATCCGATTTGCTTCTCTCGCTATTTTCGGTCAATGCCCCGCCTATTTTCTTGTAATAGCCTTTAACAACTTTGGGAATATCTGTATACACAACAGAAAAATTCGGGGTACCTTGCACGTAATAAAGGAGTTCCTGGCGCACCCACATCCAGTTTCTCTGAGTGCCATACCCGCGTTGATTCCGCATTGTGATGAAATTTCGCGCCTGTAGCTGTTGAAAATCACGCATCATCATCATAAAATCCGGTAATGGCTGAAAATTTTCCTTGTAATCTGCTCCCATCCAGACATAGAAGTGCGCATCCGGCGACATCACAGCAAGGGCATGACTCACCCACTTTCGCGAGAAATCAAGATAATCTTCCAGGTCAATTTTCGAAAGATTATGTGTGTTGGCATTGCCAACGGCGACATTGTAAGGTGGATCATTAATCATAAGAGATGAACACTCGCCTCTCGTGATTTTTCTGACATCATCGAGTTTCGCGGCATCGAGAACCCCAACTCTGTGTCCTCCGACAGGATCTTCCCAAATTTCACCATAGCTGAGGCGACACAAAGGCAGCAAGGCATCTCTGGTTTGCCGATCCGAATCTATTCGATGAATCTGTTCACGAGTTTGACCTGAAGAGACATCTTGCGATGGTGGTTCTTGAATTGTTACATTCGAAAACAAGGGTAATTGTGAATCCATTTTTCTCCTGGCGCGGCAATATGCCCCTATCTACGCTGCATTATAACACCGAATCACGTCCAACACGGCCCTGGCCACCGCTGCGCCGAGCAGCGCGTAGCCGGAATCGGTTAAGTGGACGCCGTCGGGCAGGAGCAACGCATCGCGCCCGGCAGCGATAACGGCGGCGTGAAGATCGTTGACGGGGACATCGAATTCGCGGGCCACGGCCACGGCGGCGGCGTTGTAAGCGTCCACGTCGGCTTCGAAGCGATCGAAATCTTTGTTGGCATGGTGCCAGGCGTAGTTGACGGGGGTCGTGGTCGCCCAGATGACGGCGGCGGTAGTATTCCGGCGAATCCGGGTGAAGATTTCGCGGACGTTGGCCTGGTATTGCGGCAATGGAACGGCGCGTGCGTCGCTGTCAAAAGGGGTCTTGATGTCGTGCAGCCCGCCATTGATGTGCACCAGGTCCGGGCGTCGGGCAATCACCCAGGCGTCCAGGTGATCGAGGATTTTCCGGCTGTCGCCGCCGTTCATCTCCGGCCCCCACACTTCGGCGGTTCCGGCAAGTTGTTGCTGCACGACGGCCTGGTATCCCAGCCGGATGGAGTCGCCGATGAGAATGACCGTTTTGATTGTCATCAGTCACGCTCTTCCATGGTTGCCGGCCCCAACCGCATCTACCAGCGGCAACCAGATGGTGAAGGCGGTGCCGGCGGGAGCAGCCAGCGACGCCGTCGAACTTTTGACGGTCAAGTGGCCGCCGTGCAGTGCGACGATTTCACGGGCGATGACCAACCCCAAACCGGAGCCGGGATGCATGAGTTGGCTTCTTGTCCCTCGGAAAAAACGCTCGAAAAGGAACGGCAATTCTTCCTCTGGAATGCCAACCCCGGTATCCTCGACCGTCACGGTGGCCCAAACACGCCCATTGTCCGTTGCCGTGGCTACGATCAAAGTGACCCGGCCATATTCCGGTGTGTAATGGATGGCATTGACCAGCAAATTATCCAAGACCTGCTCCAGGCGCAGGGGGTCCACCTGGGAAAGAATTGGAGCCGACGGCAGCTGGCGCTGCAACACCAGCCGGCGCTGCGCTGCCATCTCGACGTATTTATTGCCGATGGTATCCACAAAATGGCTAAGGTCGGTCACTTGTGGATGCATTTCCACGCGGCCGGCGTCCAAATGGGCCACTTCCTGGATTTCTTCTACCAGATAGGCTTGCCAATCGGCCTGCTGTGCCAGCTTGGGCAAATACTCCTGGAGTTTCTCCGGACGTTGCTGCAACAGATGCGCATAGAGCTGAATCGCCGTAATCGGGGTGCGCAGTTCGTGAGAGACGTCGGTAATGAAGCGCGTCTTCATCCGCTCCAAAGCCTTGAGATGGCTGACATCGTGAATGGCCACGACGGTAACCGCTTCACCTACCGCTGCGGCCGCGTTGGCCGCCACCGCCGCGCTATGCAGTTCTAGATCTAACCCTTTTAGTTCCAGCAGCCGGGTCACAGGTTGATCTTTTGAGGTTGCCGGCTGCGCCAGCGAACGGACCGCGTCCAGCAACGTGGCGGCGTCTTCGAGAGAGAGCTCTCGCTCCAACCATTGCTGCGCCACAGCGTTGACCTGCAACAATTGGCCGGCGTGGTTAGCCACGACGATGCCATCCACGGCGCTTTGCAAGACCGCGTCCAATCGCGCATACTGCGTCTCAAGTTCGGCTGTGCGCGCGCGGACTCGTCCCTCCAGCGCCGACGCATATTCCTGCAATTCCTGGTAGAGCCGCGCATGTTCAATGCCGATCGCGGCACAACCGGCGAAAGCCTTAAGCCGGCGCGCGTCCGCCGACGTAAATTGTCCCGGCTGCGCGCTATCCACGTTCAGGAAGCCGGCGACGACATCGCCGGTGTAGATCGGCGCGCCCACATACGACTGCGACCATGTTGCGCCTTCCGAAGGGATCCAACCCGGCCATGTGGCAGTGTCGGCAATGATGATGGGTTCGCGGGTGCGCGCCATTTGCGACAATGTGGCAAGATTGTGAATGGAGAAGGCAACATGCACCGTGTCGCCATAGCGCTGACGGTACTCGCGCCAGCGCACCATGCGCGCCACATCATCCGGGCCGACCAGCATCACGTTGCACGCATCGCCGGGCACCACCCGTCCTACCTGCTCCAGAATGCGATCCAAAACCTGGTCGAGATCCAATGTGCCGGTGACGGCGGCGGTCGCCTCGACCAGGGCCTCGGCAAAGGCGCGCTGCTCGCGTTCATCTTTCAAGAGACTGGCATTGCGAATCGCCAGGGCGATCCGGCTGGCAAACATCTCCAGGAGCGCTGCGTCATCCATAGAAAAAACGCGCGGAGGGTCGGCCACAACGATAACTGCTCCCAAAAACTCGTCTCCCCAATAGATCGGCGCGCCGACGACGGCGGCGATGGGGAGATCGTCATAAACCGCTGCGCGCCCCTCCCACTTCCGGTAGTCTTCTACGGCCAACGAGGCCCTGGTCTCCCAGACTTTTCCTGCGACACCTTCCCCGCGCCGTAGGAGCGTTCCCAGCTTTGGTTGCTCAAAGCCGGACGAAACCATCCATTCTATCCGGTCGAGTTCGGGACGGTACAGATACACGCCTCCCCGGTTGGCGCCCAACAGCGAGATCGCGTGAGCCATGATAGATTCCAACAACACGTCCAAATCCAACTGCGCGGTAAGTTCTTGCCCCACCTGGCGCAAGACCTCCAACTGGGCGTTCCGTCGCTGAAGTTCTTGTTCCGCCGCTACACGGTCGGAAATGTCCCGGCTGACGCCGAAGAACGCTTCCTGGTTGTTCCAACGCCCACGGGTTACGCGGGTTTCCGCCGGGATCAGTTGGCCGCCTTTTGTTTGAAGGGGAAGTGGGCAGGTACCTCTATTTCCGGCAATGACGTCGGCGACGATTTGCGCCGCAACCGGTCGCAAATCCGGGGGGTGAAGCAACAGTATGGTTTCGCCGCGCAGTTCAGCCTCTGTGTAACCCAAACGCCGAATTACAACGGGGTTAACTCTTACGATACATCCTTCAGCGTTGAGGACAAAAATCATATCCTGCATCGAATCAAACAGGGTTTGCAGGTTCTCCTGGCTTTGGCGCAATGCTGTGGCCGTTTTGGCGCGGGCAATCGCGCTTCCGATCTGCGACGCGATGAGTTCCAACGCGGTGCGAATGAAATCCGGCATTTCCAACAATGTATGATCGGCGAGATTAAAACATGCAATCACCGCGCCTTCATACGCGATCGGGATTAACGCCGAAGCGCGCAAATTCTCCTGCCGCCGGAAGTCCTCCGGGGGGAGGTCCAACTGGTCGTATTGGACATAGATGGGTTTACCGGCGCTGATAATCCGGACATTGGGCGAATCCGCGGCATAGTGCGAAATGTGGGACACGAAGTTCGGCGAAAGGCCAACCTGGTAAGCCAAATCCAACGCTCCGGTCGCGTCATCCCGGATGTAAATGCCGCCGCAATCTATGCCAGAAATCGCCAGAGCCTGATCCAGGCAACAGCGCAACGTTTCAGGCAGCCCGTGGACGGCATTCAACGCTATCCCCAAATCACGTTGCGCGCGCAATAAATCTTCGGGGGATTTCGGGACGGTTTTGTGGAGAACGACCGGCGGCGTTTCCGGCAAAGTGGACACACTCATGCGGCGTCTCC
Source organism: Anaerolineae bacterium (assembly GCA_034429675.1). Classification (GTDB taxonomy): domain Bacteria; phylum Chloroflexota; class Anaerolineae; order B4-G1; family SLSP01; genus JAKQHY01. The sequence goes on from DAOUFX010000112.1 coordinate 16,729, forward strand.
ATCACGCGCCAACACGCGGGCCACCGCCTCAGATAACTCGTCCAGATTTGCGGGTTTGAGCAACCGGCCCACCAGCAACGAGGAACCGGCGTTCGAAGTCAACTCTTGCGAAGCTTGCAGATTTTCCTCTAAGGGATGGCCGGTCAAAAAGATGATGCGCGTCCGGGCGCCCTTTGCCTGCAAGGTCGCCAGCAACTCCGGGCCTCCCATCTCCGGCATCACAATATCGCTGAGTATCAACGCGATCTCCGCATGCTTCTCCAACAATTGCAGCGCTTCCAGGCCATGAGCGGCCGTCAACGTTCGATAGTTCAGAAACTCCAAACTCTCGACGATAGCGGCGGATGTAGCGGCGTTATCTTCAACCACCAAAATGGTTTCCCCCTGTCCCATCACCAACCCCGAAACAGACGGCCCCTCCGGCAATGTCTCAGCCGTTGTGTGCGTTGGGAAATATAGCAGGAAGGCAGCGCCCGCTTGCACCTCCTCGGACGCCGTCACAAACCCATGGTGGACGCTGACCAGTCCATGGACCTGGGCCAGCCCCAGACCGGTTCCTTTGCCGGGGGGTTTCGTCGTGAAAAATGGGATGAACAAACGCGAACGCACTTCCGGCGGGATGCCCGTCCCGGTGTCGGCGACGGTCACCTTGATCCAATCCCCGGCCGGCATTGAAGGCAGCGGCGCGTTCGCCGGATCGGCAATGCACAAATGCTCCAGGGTGAACGACAAAGTTCCTCCTTGGGGCATCGCATCGCGCGCATTGACGGCCAGGTTCATAAATACCTGTTGAAGCCGGGTAGGATCGCCCAGGATCACGTACTCGTCCGCATCGGCCTGCAGACGAATGTGGATAGTCTCCGGCAGCGTGCGGCCCAGCAGCTTGATTTGATCTCGCAACAACGAAAGCAGATCCAGTGGGCGCAGTTCAAAGACCGTCTGCCGGCTAAAATCGAGGATCTGCTGGATCAGCCGCGTGGCGTGGTGCGCTTGTTGGTCAATGACCAGGAGGCGTTCGCGATCATGCTCCGAAAGTCCTTCGGCGCGGCTCAACATCTGCGAATACAGCACGATAGCAGCCATAATGTTGTTGAAATCGTGGGCGATCCCGGCGGCCATCTGTCCTACCGCGGCCAGACGCTCCTGTTGCTGCGCCTGCCGCTCAATCTCGCGCATGCGGGTAACATTGCGAATCACCATCACCCAGGACCCGGCCCCTGGGCCGGGGACGACGGGCCGGGCGAGAATCTGATAGGCGTGATCTTCGGTATCCAGTTCATGCCACAGTCCGTGGGGTGGGGTAGTCAGCAATTCCTGCATGGGACGATCTCCCAAATGTGCCAACGTCTCTCCCACCCAGGCCCCGGCCAGGTTCAACAAATCCTGTTCGCCCAGCGGATTCGCCGAGATCACTCTTGGCTGTGTATCGCCATCGGCGATATCCAGCAGGATCACGCCCTCAGGTAACGTGTCTATGATTTGTTGCACGCGCCGGGCCTGTTCGCGGATCATCTCCAGCAGATCGCGGCGCTCTTCCTCGGCGTGTTTGCGCACCAACGCATTGGCAAAAATTTCCCCGACCAGTTGCACCCACTGAATACGTTCTTCAGACCAGGAATACTCTTTGCGGGCCATCGAAAAACCAATCAGGCCGATCGGTTGGCCGCTCGCCGACAATGGAACGCCCAATTGGGATTTCAGCCCCTCGCGCGTCCAGATTTCGCGTTCTTGTAAAGCGGTCTCCGGGAAATCTGCCAGACTTTGCGCGATGACGGGATGGCCCTCTTGCAATATCTTGGCCAACCACCACGATTGCTCAAGTCCAAACGTAACGGTTGGATCAACGGCGCCTCCTATCGCATAGGAATAGACCATACGAGCGGAAAGTTCGCCGGGGCTTAACTCAATCACCGTTCCACGATCAACGCCCAAGAAGTCGGTCATTTCCTGAATTCCCTGGCGGATTTGATCATCCACGGCCTCGGCCGACAATCCGATGAAACGCGCCGACAGATCACTGCTCAACGACTCGAACTGCAAGCGCTCCCGCAGGCTGGCCTCGGCGCGCTTGCGTTCGGTGATGTCCTCAAAGAGCACCGCCACGCAAGCGTTGGGCAGGGCGAAAGCCTTAAAAGCGTAAGCGGCTATCGGCAAATTGTCCTGTTCGTAGAAAAATTCGTCCAACTCAAAGGGCTCGCCGGTTCTGACGACCTCGGCAAAGCGGTGGGGAATATTGTGCGCGCGCAGGTTGGGGAAAATCTCGTCAATCCGCCGTCCTAACATAGACGCTTCACTCAGACCCATCATCGCCGTCGAGGCCGGGTTGGCCCGCACCAATTGTAGACTGCGGTCGTCCTCCGGGTCTTCGAGGTGATACACGTACAATCCCACCTGCATGTGTGTGACGATGTCGGCAAATTGCTGAAGTTGCCCCGTCAACAGGTTCCGTTCGGTGATGTCGCGAAGAATGAATTGAGTGGTCGGCTCGCCGGCGAGCAGAAAAGGCGTGGCAATGATTTCGACGTCGGTGGTCGCGCCGTCTACTCCCAGCATTTTCTCGGCGGCGATCAATGCGCTCTGCCCGGAAAGCCGCATTTCCCACAGATATTGTTGAATCGCGGGGAGTGAGTCGGGGTGGATGAACTCGAAGATTCGATGTCCCACGCAATCCTCAGCCGACGGCAGCCCCGCCATCTGCGCCATGGCCGGATTGGCCAGGACGATTCTATCATCGGTGGGGGTGCAGAGGGCGATACCGTCAGGGGCAAGTTCCACCAGACCGCGATACTTCTCTTCGCTCACCCGCAACGCCATTTCGGCTTCCTTGCGCGCGCTGATGTCGCGCACTGCGCCGACCACCACGACGACATGGCTATGCGCCGCGTCCCACTCTGGGCGGGCGAAAATTTGGACCCAACGGGTGTCTCCGTTCTGGAGGAACGTGCGGCACTCGATTTCACCGGAATACCCGGTGGCGAAAACCCGCCCCATAAAAGCCCCCACCACCGGCAGATCGTCGGGGTGGAAAATCTTCATCCACGCGACGGAGGATCGCGTATCGTCCAACGTGCGCCCGGTAATCGCCGTGAAATTCTCGCTGGCAAAGTCCATCTCGATGTTGCCGTCTTCTTTCACCCGTACACGGAAGACGTAATCTGACATCATCTCCGAGATCATCTTGTAGCGCTGCTCGCGCTCTTTGGCCTCAGACTCGGTTTGTATGCGGTCGGAAACATCGCGCGCAACCCCGATTAGTTCCGTTGCCTCTCCCGAAACCGGGTCGTGCGCCATCTTCGCGGTCACTTCGGTCCATACATACTCCCCATCTTTACGCCGCACGCGACAGGTTACTCTGACAAAAGGCGCTCCTCCAAACAGCGGAGCATGCGCCGTTTTCACAACAGCGTGATCGTCGGGATGCACAAACTCGTACACGTTGTGGCCCACCATCTCTTCCGGTTCATATCCCAGAATGGAGCGACACATCGGAGAGACGTAGAGATAGGCGCCGTCAAGCGCGTGGCGTGAGAGCATGTCGGTGGCATTCTCGACCAACAGGCGATAGTGCGCCTCGCTCTGACGCAATTTCTCGATCAATGGCCACGGATCCTGGTCGGCTTGCAAAGGCTGCTCAATGGATTCCCTAACGTTCTCTGGCATGCGGCCTCCTCCTGCTGTCTATTGCTCTTTCGCGCAACTACTCTTTAACAACGGTCCTGGTCCTTATGAACCCGGCTTCGTCCACACCGCCGGCGCAACCGGATACCGCTTACGCGCGGCATACTCGGCCTGGAGCGCCGGCGTGATGGCGTCATTCTTGACCGCGCGGATCACGCGAACCAGCGCCGCAACGCGCCGTTCGGCGATCACCCGGCCCTTTTCGGCTGTGGCCTTGCCCGGTTCGCCGACGTACATATCCGGGTACATGGCGTACCAGTCCAACGGCGAGTAGGCCCCGGCTTCCCGCAATTCGCGGTTGCGCCGGGCGTTGGTAGACGGCGACGGCGGCGTCTGATCCATCTTGACCAGGTCGCCCCGGATGTGCAGACAATGGCTCGTCTCTTCTTCGCAGGCGTGACCGGTCTCGCGTGTCTCCAGCACGTCGTGGTTGTCGTAGGGCGGATCGGTGTAGTAAACCAGATAGGGCTTGTCCTGCTCCAGCAAAGTTTGCACAAACAGCGGTAGAGCAAAACGGTTGCCGCCGTGCCCGTTAAAGAGGATGATTTTGGTCAACCCCAGACGGCCCATCTCGTCGCAGATATTCTCCAACAATGCAAAGACCAGCTCGCGCCGGATCACCAGCGCGCCGGGAAGGTGCAAGGATTCGTGGTTGATGCCGAAAGGATAGAAAGGGAATACCATCGCCGGTTCCTGCTCGGCGGCCTGGCACGCTGTCCAGTGCGCCTCAAAAGCGTCCGTACCCAGCGGCAAATGGGGGCCGTGCGCTTCGATCACACCGACCGGCAGAATTGCCACGCCGGCGCAGGTTTGTACCCCGCGTTCAAAATCCAACGAAGTCAAGGTCTCCCATTGCATGTGCACCTCCAAAAAGGGAAAGCCAGATGGCAGGTAGTCCCGGTTTCCGCACTGTGAAAGTGTTGTCGTATGGTCTAATTCTAGCTGAGTCAAGACTCTGCACAAGTAGAGACGCAAAATTTTGCGTCTCTACCGCCGACAAAATTTTGCGTCTCTACCGCCAACCATATCTGGCTCTGTTAAGATTTTATGATAAAGTAAGGCGGCTTAGCCATGGAAGAGATGGAAAAACCAAAACTACTTCTCGTAGATGACGAAACCGCCATCACCGATAACCTGGCGCCCTTCTTGCAGCGTTCGGGGTTCGCCGTCAGAATCGCGACCGACGGCGAACATGCTCTGCAACAAATCGCCGGCTTTCGGCCTGCGATCGTCGTGCTCGACGTGATGATGCCGCGCCTGGACGGTCGCGCGGTGTTGCGTCGCTTGCGCCGCGAGGGCGATTGGACGCCCATCCTCCTGCTCACCCAGGTCGGCGCGGCCGGCGAGCGGGCGATGGCGTTGGAAGAGGGCGCCGACGATTACCTCAACAAACCCTTCGATCCCTACGAGCTGGTCGCCCGCATCCGCGCGGTGTTGCGCCGCACCCGGCCGGGCGCTCCTCCGCTCGCTGCGGCGCGACGGCTCACGTGCGACGCTTTGCAGCTCGACCGCCAGTCGCGCCGCGTCTGGTTGAACGAGCGCGAGCTGACGTTGACCCCCAAGGCGTTTGCCCTGCTGGAATACGCCCTCACCCATCCCGACGAGGTGCTGACCCGCGAACGTCTGCTGGATGCGGTCTGGGGATGGGATTATCCCGTCGGCGTCCGTGCGGTGGATACCCGCGTGGCCGAACTGCGCCGCGCGCTGGACGACGATCCCGGCGATCCGCGCTACATCGAGACGGTGCCGGGCGTCGGCTATCGCTTTGTGGGGAAGGTGGAGCGCGCATGAACCGTCAACAGCAGCGACGAATTGCCCTCGTCCTCGTCTGTGTTGCGCCCGCCGTATTGGGCATTACTGCGTCGGCAATTTTGAACCGCAGTTTGAGACCGGAGGGAATCCCCAGCCTTTACCTGCAAGCCGATATCGTAGCGCTGCCCTGGATAGGCGGCGTTCTGCTCTCCATGGCGCTGGCGACCATCCTGCTACTGTCCGCCTGGCAGCGCCGGCGCAACGAAGCGCACCTCGAAGCACAGCGCTCCGCGATCGCGCGGGCCGGAATCCAAGCCGCCGCCATCGCCGCCGCCGAAGCCGCCGAGGCCCGCCGCCGCTTCTTGCGCCGCCTGGATCACGAGCTCAAGAATCCCCTCACGGCCATCAACGCCGGCCTGGCCAATCTCGCCGATGCGCTCCCGCCTGATGCGCCGCCGGAGTCCCTGGACAGTGTCAAAGCACAGACCGCACGCATCGGGCGCCTGATCTCCGACCTGCGCAAGCTGGCCGAGCTGGAAAGCCGGCCCTTTGTGCGCACGCCTGTGGATATGGCGGCAGTGCTGGGAGAAGCCGTCGCCGCGGCGCGCGACCTTCTGGGGGCGCAGGGGCGCGACATCACGCTCACGGTACCGCAAGCCCCCTGGCCCCTCCCGCGCGTGGCCGGCGATGGAGACCTGCTCTTCCTCGCCGTCTACAACCTGCTCGACAACGCGATCAAGTTCACCGGGCCGGGCGATCGTGTAGAAGTGCGCGCCTTTGAGGACAACGCCGTCATCATCGAGGTCGCCGACACCGGGCCAGGCATTGCGGAGGAAGACCTCACGCACGTGTGGGAGGAACTCTATCGTGGCAAAGAAACGCGCGGGACGTCCGGCAGCGGCCTGGGACTGGCGCTGGTGCGTACGGTCGTCGAGCGCCATGGGGGGCATGCCACGGTGCGCAGCCGCGCCGGGCAGGGGACGGTTTTCACCCTTCGTTTGCCGGCAACGGGATAGCTTTTGAGGTCAATCCAATGTATAACACGTCCAAAAATCTCTTGTTCTTGATCTGCCTCGTCATCCTGGCCGCATGCGGCACAGTCAAAATAGGGATTGAAAGGCCGCCCACACCCGATTTCCATGCCGCCGCCACGGCGACGGCGCAGGCCGCCGAGTACGCCCGGTTGTCCGCCGAAGTCGCCAGGCTGGAGGCCACCCTCGGTATCACTCACGCGCTAACCACCGTGACGCCGACGCCCCCGGCCCCCGTCGCGGGCGCCGAAAGCGGCGTCTTTTACCAACCCATCCCCCTGGCCCCAGTCGCCAACGCGCCGACCGACTTCGCCGCGCCGCTCACAGGCCGGCACGTCTTAGGCGAAATCCCCTTCGAACTTTCTGGCTCGATTTTCAAAAGCCAGAGCGCCGCCGTGCCCGGCGACGCTTATCCCGCCGGCGCCTTCCTTGAAATGAACATTCCTCGCCCCGTCAAAGTGCACCTGCTCCTGAACACCGGCGACGGCTTTGCCGAATACAAAGGACACATCGTCGGTCGTGTGATCGCGCGCTGCGGCGGCAACGACATCCTTGTTGCCGACCTGCAACTGGGCCGGGACGTGCGCGAGTGGCACCTGGCCTACAACGTCGTCTACGAAGTCGAACGCGCCGCCCAGGTCTGGACCGGCACCCTGGCCGGCCATTCCGACCTGACCGGGCACATAGACTTGCTCAGTCTCGCTCTCCCCAAGGCGTGCCGCGAAAGCACCCTCCAGGCGCTCGAACTCATTGACACCTCCGCCGACACCGTCGGCTCGCGCGATCCCGCGCTCAACCTCTTTGGGCTTACAATTGAATATCGCCGCTGAGAAGGGATAAGTAAAAGGGAGTTTTTGCATGCGAGTTTGCTCG
>DAOUFX010000113.1:0-3954 GCA_034429675.1 Anaerolineae bacterium
CCCCAACCCCTACTTCTCCCCCTTTTTATATTCAGTCTGAAAGGAGTTCTTGAGAAATGGGAGTGAAAATCGTCGCAGGATCTCTTCCTAACATACCGTGGGAAAACAGGCCCGCCGGCTCAAAAGACGCCGTCTGGCGCTATTCCGCCAACCCCGTCATTCCGCGCAACTTGATTCCGTGCGCCAACAGCATTTTCAACAGCGCGGTTGTGCCCTACCAGGGCGAATTTGCCGGAGTTTTCCGAGTAGATGACACCGGGCGACAGATGCAGTTGCACGTTGGACATAGCAAAGACGGCATCGCGTGGAACCTCAACCCGGACCCCATCCAATTCGACTGTGATGCGGCCCTCTGCGATTGCAGCGAGGTGAACCGCTTCGTCTATGGGTATGATCCCCGCGTGGTCTGGATCGAAGACCGCTATTACGTGACCTGGTGTAACTGGTTCCACGGCCCCACGATCGGAATGGCCTACACGCACGATTTCAAATCCTTCTACCAACTGGAAAACGCCTACCTGCCCTTCAACCGCAACGGCGTTCTGTTCCCCCGCAAGATCAACGGCAACTTCGCGATGGTCAGCCGCCCCAGCGATAACGGGCACACCCCCTTTGGCGACGTTTTTTACAGCGAAAGCCCGGACATGCGTTACTGGGGCAACCATCGCTACGTCTTCGGCGCCGCCGGCGGTTGGCAGAGCACAAAAGTTGGCGCGGGTCCGATTCCCATTGAGACTTCTGAAGGCTGGCTGATGATCTATCACGGCGTACTGACCTCCTGCAACGGGTTCGTATACAGCATGGGAGCAGCCCTGCTGGATTTGGAGAAGCCGTGGAAGGTGATCGCGCGCGGGCGGCGCTATCTGGCCTCCCCGCAGACGATCTACGAGAATACGGGAGATGTGCCCAATGTTTTCTTCCCTTGCGCTGCGCTTTGCGATGTGGACACCGGGCGGTTGGCGATCTACTACGGCGCCGCCGACACCGTCGTCGCCCTCGCTTTTGCTTATGTGGATGAGATCATTGACTTTGTAAAGGCGGATTCCCTGGTATAATCGCCTGTTTAGCAGCGATTCCAACCGTAGCATTTTTTGCACTGCGTCCCTCAAAAGCTGAGGGACGCAGTGTGTGTGGTAAGACCTTCTAAAGGAAAGGACGGCAGAAAAACGATCAATATGCGCAGGGCAAAAATAGGCAGGGCATGGGGTGCGATTTGTCTCGTAGTGTTTCTCATTGTGGGAATTGCCGGGCAAGCCTGGGCGCAGGACGGCGGCAATTTACTGCGCAACGGCGATTTCGAGGAGGGCGATTACGCCAGCGGGTGGGCCTTCCAGGACAACATCCCCGAAGTTCAGGTGGCTCCAGGATGGCGCGCGTTTTACGTAGATGTTCCCCCCGACTATATCACCAAACCGGCGCGCTGTAATGATGACCCCAACACCGGATGCTACTGGGCCAGACCGGAATTCCGCGACAACAAGGCCGCCGAGTTTGCCAATCGCGTGCAGTCCGGGCTCAAATCACAGAAATACTTCACTTTTGGCCGGCAACACGAGGCCGGGATGATGCAGCAGGTTTCCGGGATTACGCCGGGGACAACTTTGCACTTCCAGGCTTTCGTTCTGTTGTGGTCGTGTATGGCCGGCGCAGACTGGAGCACCTGCCCTACCACGCCCTATTCCAATTCTCCGGCGCCGATGCACGCGCGGGTGGGGATTGACCCAACCGGCGGCACCAATCCCTGGGCCGCGACGGTCGTCTGGTCCGGCGAAAACAACACGGTGGACGTGTGGCTGCAACTTCAGGTTGACGCTGTGGCGCAATCCGACCGGGTTACAGTCTTCACCTACACGCGGGCCGACTGGACCGACATGATCCCGCGCATTCACAATGACGTGTACGTGGACAACGCCAGCCTGGTGGTGGTCAATACGCCCCGCCAGCCGGTGCGTCCGACGTCTACCCCTGGCCCAAGTCCAACAGCCGGCCCTTCGCCGACCCCCAAGCCGACGCGCACTCCTGGACCGAGTCCAACGGCCGGCCCCACCGCAACGCCTCTCCCGGATGGATCCATTGTTCACGTTGTACAGAAAGGCGATACTCTGACAAAAATCGCCAGAAAATATAACGTGAAGGTGGCGCAAATTTTACAATTGAATACCTTCGAGAATCCGAATTCCCTGAAAGTAGGGCAGAAAATCATCATTTCTGTGCCGCTCTCAGGCACAAGAACCCCGCAACCGACTCCCGGAAAAGGTACGCCAACGTGGACTCCCACGGTGAAGCCCACTGCTACACCGCGGGGCACGCGCACCGCGACGCACACCCCCACACCAACGAGCACCCCAACGCTGACGCCGACGCCATCGTCAACGTCAACGCCGTCGCTGACACCGACTCCGTCGCTGACACCGACTCCGACGATAACGCCTACGGCTACTGCCACACCCACGCCCACGGCTACGCCCACGCCCACGGCCACGCCGACAGTTACATTGACCCCAACGCCGCGACCAACACTGCCGCCGGCGCCGGTCATGGTGCATTCCGCAACACCTGAGCCTGATGCGACCGAAACTACATCACCCCTCCTGTGGATCGGGATTATTGTCGCCGGTGGACTCGTTCTTGCGCTGGTCATCGTTTTGTTGGGGATGCTTACCAGGCCGCCGTCACGACCCCGGTTATAAATGAACTCGCAAAATTTTGATCAACGCATTGACCGCAGCGCCACGCCGAGCATCAAATGGCGCATATACGACCCGGACGTTCTGCCGTTGTGGGTCGCCGATATGGATTTCCTCTCTCCGGAGCCGGTGATCCGCGCCCTGCAAGAGCGCGTGGCCCACGGTGTTTTTGGCTACGAAAGCGCGCCCGACGCATTGCGCGAGGTGATTTGTGCGCGATTGCGCGAGTTATACCGCTGGGACGTGGCTCCCGATGCGTTGGTCTTCGTTCCGGGCGTTGTGCCGGGATTCAATCTGGCGACGCAGGCGTTTGTCGCGCCTGACCATGCCTTGATGATCCAGACGCCGGTCTATCCACCTATCTTGCATGCCGCTGTTACGGCGGGAGTCGCATCGGCGGCGATGCCGTTGACGTTGAACGGGGCAGGGGACTACGAAGTTGATTTCGAGCTGTTTGCGAACACGACCGCCGGCGGTGTTCAAATGTTCTTGTTGTGCAATCCGCACAACCCGGTGGGGCGGGTTTTCACCGAGGCCGAGCTGACCCGCATGGCCGACCTGTGCCTGAGCCATCATGTGCTCATTTGTTCTGACGAAATCCACAGTGACTTGATTTTCCGGGGACACCGTCACCGCCCCATCGCCGCGCTGGCGCCCGAAATTGAGGCGCAGACGATCACACTGATGGCGCCCAGCAAGACGTTCAACATCGCCGGGCTGCATTGCGCCTTTGCCGTCATCCCCAACCCTGACCTGCGCCGGCGTTTCCAGGCCGCGGATAAGGGGGTGCTGGAATCGGTCAATGCGCTGGGATTCACCGCCGCGTTGGCCGCTTACCGCGATGGGCAACCGTGGCTCGATTCGTTACTGCGTTATCTGGAAGACAACCGCAATGCGGTAGCGGACTACGTCGCTAACTTTTTACCCGGCGTCAAGATGCGCAAACCGGAAGGAACGTATCTGGCATGGCTGGATTGCCGCGCCGCAGGCATCGGCGCTTCCCCTGCCGAATTCTTTCTGAATCGCGCGCGGGTGGCGTTGAACGAAGGGGCAAGTTTCGGCGCGGACGGCGCCGGTTTCGTGCGGCTGAACTTTGGCTGTCCACGCGCTCTACTGATGGAAGGGCTGGAGCGGATGCGCGCGGCGTTGACTTCAATTTAAGATGCGCCCACCCCCTTGATCGTGCGCATCTTAATTTCTGGGCAGAGAAGAACGTAGAGACGCAAAATTTTGCGTCTCTCTCCGCGCAGAAGAAGACGCAAAATTT
>DAOUFX010000114.1:0-17066 GCA_034429675.1 Anaerolineae bacterium
TTTGCGGACGGTACTCCGTCCGCAAAAACACTTTTTTATCCCTTCTGTTGCTAAGGCAGCAAAAGCCCCCCGATCTTTCGGGGGGCTTGAATTTGCGTAACTGGGCTGCGTTTGGGCGCGTTGCATCGCGCCACCCGAATAAGGGGGGGCTTTCAGAAATGATGATGCGCCTGTTGTGTCCGGTTGATTTTCATAGGGGTGATTTTAGCAGCCATTGTCTATGTGTCAAACCAGCAGATCGAAAAAGCGTCCGTTACGCGACGCCCATCAGCTCCTTGGCTTTGGCGACGGCGCGGCTGGCGTCAACGGCATAGCCATCGGCGCCGATTTCGACCGCGTAAGCCTCGGTGATCGGCGCGCCGCCGATCATGATTTTGACCTTGTCGCGCAATCCAGCCTGTTGGAGCGCTGCGATGTTGGCTTTCATATTGGGCATGGTGGTGGTGAGCAACGCCGACATTGCCAGGATGTCCACTTTTTGCTCGGCGACCGCGGCCACGAAACGTTCTGCCGGCACGTCTACGCCCAAATCCACAATCTCAAACCCGGCGCCTTCCAACATCATGCAGACGAGATTCTTGCCGATGTCGTGCAGGTCGCCTTTGACGGTGCCGGCGGCGATCTTTCCAATCGGCTGCACGTCGGCCTTGACCAGATGTGGTTTGAGCAAGGCCAACCCGGCTTTCATAGCCCGCGCCGCGATCAGCATTTCGGGGACGAAGTATTCGCCCTCTTCAAACAGCCTGCCCACTTCGGCCATCGCCGCGACCAGGCCCTTCTGAAGAATGTCGGCGGGAGCAACCCCGGCGTCTAACGCCTCCTGAACTTTTTCCTGGGCCAGAGGCATATCGCCTTCCATCACGGCGCCATGAATGGCGTCAAGCACATTTTCCATCTGATCTTTCCTCCGGGTGCGTGGTGTTGATTTGCCGGGAGCCATTATAGCAGAAAAGCCGGTTTACCCAACACGCACGACGTCGGTAGAGACGCAAAATTTTGCGTCTCTACTCGCGGTTGATACATAGATCGCGCAGCGTGAACGAATAATTCTCGCAGCGTCCCTCGACAACGTAGCGCACGAGGCTTTCGCCGGCCAGGGCCACGGAAAAGAGGATAAGGGTGCGGGCCAGGGGGTACTCACAAACGTTGGCGCCGTCGGCAACGACATCCTGCGGCGCGCGATAGCCCTCGTTCCAAAGAATTTCGGCGTAGTCCGCGTTGAGTCCGACGTGCAGGCATGGCAGGTTCGCTACCCGGCAGTGCTTCGTTACGACGAGGCGTGCGGCGTGATTGTCGAAGCCATCCACGACCACGTCCGCGTCTGCCAGCAGCTTGCCGGCGTTGGCCGGCGTCAATTCCTTGCGCACGGCCTCGATTTCGACGCCGACGGCGCGAAACACCTCTGCTTGCAGCGCCTCGACCTTGAACATCCCCACGTCGTCGTTGGCGTAGCTCTGCGTTCCGATGTTGTGCTCCTCAACCCGGTCGAAGTCAATCACCCGGATATTGCGCACGCCCTGACGCGCCAGGTGCAGCGTCAAATTTGAGCCGACGGCTCCTGCTCCGCACACGGCCAGGCGCACGGCTGCCAGTTTCGCCAATGCCTCGGTTCCGCGATAGAGCGCTTCATGGTGAAAAATGTCGGGCATTTCGGAGTTCCTCTTTTGCTATTTGACGGCGTACCACCAGTTACCGCCGTAGTCTCGTGCTACGGTTTCTTCTGACTGGAATGCGAAGCTGACATGGGCGATGGCCTCCGCCGGATAGTTCTCCTGTACCAACACATTTCGCAGGGTCTCGCGGAAGGTTGCGTCGTGGTCCAGTTCGTCGCGTTGCACATCGGTGTCTGTTTTGATCCATATAGCTAGATATTCTGGACTGAGATCAACGGCGCCAAAGCTAAAAACGTCGGCGGTCGGGAACCTGGCCTTGACTAAAGTAAGAATGGATTGTTCTATGTTACTGATTTTTTCGGTTAGCATAGTTGTCGCAACTCCTCTATATCTAGTTTTAGCGGCTGATTGGCAATAGGCATTCTATTTTTTACCCAATTGCGATGATGACTCCCCAGGGAAATTTTGTGGTGATTTCCAGGGCTTCCCCCGAATCGCCGTCGTCGGAAAAAAGGTAGGCCGTGAGTATGTCGCCGCTGGCGATGACGCACAGCAGCGGCTTGCCGAGGCTGCCGGCCCAGCCGCGCATGGTGCGCACGTCGCGCTCGCTGGGTGATGGGAAGCCGTCCGGGTGGGTGTGAAAGAAGCCGATCACGTCGCCGCGCTGTTCTTCGCGGGCCAATACCCATTCCCAGTCGAAGGTCACTTCCGCCGGCAATCCTACGCGTCGTTGCCGCAGACGCCCATACCACGCGCGCCCGCGCCGGTAGCCTACAATAATGGCAGATTCTTCATTGATCATAGCGAATCAGCGAGTCAGCGAGTCAGCGAGTCAGCGAATTACGGATTACGGATTACGGATTTCACGCTTCACGTTTCACGTTTCACAAATCTCCGGTTCCCATTTCCAGTCGTTCAATCCCATTCCTCCTCATCTTCACCCACTCGCACAATGCGGCGGCGCGCGGTCCCTTCGCGGATGACGCTGACGAGGCTTTGCAGGTCGAAGCGGCGATCTTGCCCGCTCAGGCAGATTCCTGCCGACAGCACGGTGAGATCGTCTTTGCGCACGGTCGAGCGGTAGGTCTGCCCGTCCACGGTGTAGCTGAGCGTGTAGGCGTCGGCGCGTTCGATGTACTCGGCCAGCTCGGCGCCGGCGTGGCTCAACGCGTCCGCCAGGCGCACCTCGACCTGATCGCGGCGCGCGGCTGCGATGGCGGCGTAGAGGACGCGGTAGACTTCGCGTTCTTCGGCGGTCAAGGTCGGCTTGTGGAGCGCTGCGGGAGGGATTTCGGCGGTCAGCGCCTCGCGCAGATAAGCGGCAATGGCCGGACTGCGGCGCCGGTCAATTTCCTGAAACCAGAGCGTGGCGCCCTCAATGCGGGCGATGATCCGTTGAAAAGCCTGCACGCCGGTTGCCAGATGGACGCGCACTGGCCCATCCGTCTGGAAGCGAGTGTCGCCGCGTTGCGCGGGCAGCGCCAGCCAGTCGTTGTCTTTCGGCGTTAGCAACAACAGGCGCACGGCAGGGAAAAGGCTCAGGTACTCGCGCACTTCGCGCAGCCCCGGTCGTCCCACAATGCGCGCCTTGTTCATTGAAAGCGGCTTGAGAATGGCCCATCCCGGCGTTGCCTCGCCGACAACGCGCAGCGTGCAGACGACGCTTGCGATGCGCACGCGAACGTGCCCGCCGGGCAGTACCGGCGCGAGGAATTCAGTATCGAGGAAAGCGGATTCTTCGTCCGCGAGTTTGTTGAGTAAGTCTCGAATCATGGTAGACGGTAGACGGTAGACGGTAGACGGGGGAAGAGCGGGGATGTCTATCGTGTTACTGCTACCTGCCTCCTTTTACGGATTGAATCAGGCGGTATAGCAGGCGGCTGACACTTTCAGCTTTTGTCATAAGTTGCTCGTTGTCTGCGATATATCCCCGGTCTTTTGATAAGATGAAATAGTATTTGACTTCTTCAAGCGACGTTTCTGCAATGTTGTAGAATTTGACTTTGTCCGCCTGTCCCAACCGTTTAAATCCCTCAGCAATGTTGGCTGGTACTGACACAGATGCCCGTTGCAGTTGGGAGGTTAAGCCATACCGTTCATTGGATGGGAAATTACGTGTTGTTTGATAAACCGCCAGAACCAGTTGATGTGCCTGCTGCCAGGTTTCCAAGTCCTGGAAGCGTTCTATCTTGCCCATACCACTCCTTTCAAGTAGACGGTATATAGTAGACGGTAGACAGGGTTTGTTTCCTTGTCTACCGTCTATTATCCACTCTTTACATTTCCTGTCATTTTTTACGTAGACAGTAGACGGCGTCCCTTCCTTATCTCCCGTCTACTGTCTACTGTCTACTGTCTACTGCCTTTTCGGCAACGGATACGCCAGAATCTCCATTACCAGATCGGCCGTTGATGGTCGGGTGAGCATCGGGATGACGTTGGGCAGCGCGTAGTAGTCGCCCCTGAAGGTGAAGGCGTTGGGCGCGATGCCCAGCCTGGCGCACACGCGCTCCAGCATATCGTTCGCGCCGCCGACTTTAACGAAGACGACGTCCGGGCGGATGTTCAGGGCCTCGGCGTACTCGCGGTAGGCGTTCTCGAAGAGCGGCGCGCGGTTCTCCTGCTCGTCGGTGATCATCACGATTTGCTCGACGCGCTGGTTCTGCTTGCGCATTTGATCCAGCGCGACGCCGCATGAGGTCGCGCCGCCGGCCTGAATCCCCTTCAGCGCCTTTTCCCAATCCGCCAACGCTGTGCTGTGCGGCTGGATGGGATACGCCACCGTGTCGAAAGCGTAGGCAAAGAGATCGGCTTCGCAGATGGCGGACACCATCGCGCCCAGCTGCTTGCCCACTTCGATGGCGACGTTCATACTGCCGGACTTGTCAATGAGCAGCGCGGTGGGCCGCTTGATGGCGCCGACCGCTTTCACCTGCGCTTCGGTGACGGCCTCCAGCTTTTCGGCCACGTCGCTTCCCGCTCCCACAGCCTGGGCGGCGACCTTGGCCTTGTACGCCGAGACGCGCGTGTCGCTCTTGGCCTGCGCCAGCTTGTCCTCGATGAGCGCCTTCACGTCCTCGTTCTCAAAGGCGCCGTGGCGCTTGAGCGAATTGACGTTGTTGATGACCTCCTGCGGGCTCATGCTGTTGACGAGCGCTACGAGCACCGTCGGTGTCATCTGCTTAATGATGGTGGCGGCCACGCGGTAGGGGATGGCGTTCTCGACGATGGCGCGCGCCTGTTCTGCCGGCGTCTGCGCCTGGCCGATGATCTTGAGCGCGTAGAGGCGCGAGTCTTGCGGCGGGTTGTCCTCGAACAGGATCGCCTGGGCGCGCGCCGCCGGCTGGATGTGCAGGCTGGCGTAGAGTCGCTTGAGCGTCTTGCGGGCGTGCAACGCGGCGCCGTCGAAGCGTTCCGGGTTGGCCTCGCGCTCGCGCAGGTAGCGTGTGATCTCGGTTTTGAGCGAGCGCGGCACGTTGCGGAACAGTCCCCGCTTCTCGATTACGACCTCTTCTTTGTCATCATACTTCACCTTGCGGCGCACGACGCGCCCCTTGACGAAGTCGAGCACACGCCCGACCTGGTAAGGCGGCAGTTCGCGCAGCAGCGCCAGGCCCACGTCGCGGTGACGAACGCCGTCCGCATCCTGGAAATCGCTGAGCGCCAGGTTGACCACGAACATCTCCTTGTGGTCGCGCACCTCGCCTTCGGCGGCGTACCACGCGGCCAGGTGAACGTAGAACAGCGGATCCTGCGCGATCATCGCCTGGTGCACCGGGTAGATGCTCGCCAGATCGCGATGCGGCGTGGTCAGCAGCGTATTGAGAATGGTTACACGTAAGTCTTGTTCGTTGTGGGTCATGGTACACCTCCAAAGGTGGTAATTGGGGGATTGGGGATTGGGAAATTAAGGATAGGAACAAAATCTGATGGGTTGTCTCCAATCCCCTAATTCCCAATTCCCAATCCCTAATATCCAACGGACGGGACGTACAAGTTTGAGCAGCTTTGTTTTAGGTGCTCTGCCGTTGAGCTACGCGGGCGCGATACCCGCGCCTGGACTTGAACCAGGAACTTCCCCGTTATAAGCGGTTTGTAAGCTATTCCGGTCAGGGTACGTCCCGTCCGGAGCAAGCGCCGGGGTTTTGAGCCAACATGTTTCTAACCAGTCGCCGTGCGCTTGCTGAAAGGGTTGCGCGTACAAGTCTCAGAAGCTGGTTTCTATCAGCAGATCCAAAGTCTGTTGCCTTTTCCAGTTCGGCCACAGGCCCGAAGGCCAGGCGGGATTCGAACCCGCACGATGTTTGTAAGCTCCTGCGGTCAGGGTACGCGCAATCTTTTTTAAGGTACAGCCTGCACAAGTTTGGGCAGCGAAAAGATTGGTAGACCTATCCAAATACGGCCTCGGGTCTGACGGTGATATTGCCGTTGCTGTGTTGTTCGACTACGTAGACGGCGAACTTCTGCAGCGGCACATCGAAGTGATTGGCCAGCGCCGCGCGCACCTCCTGCGGCGCAAACGGCTCGTTCAAGCCGAGGACGGCAAAGGCGATGCTCCAACTCCGTCCCTCGAAGCGCACGTGAACCATCCGTTCTTCGTAGGGTAAGATCGTGTTTCCCATTTGCGTCCCTCCTGAAATTG
This sequence comes from Anaerolineae bacterium, assembly GCA_034429675.1. Classification (GTDB taxonomy): domain Bacteria; phylum Chloroflexota; class Anaerolineae; order B4-G1; family SLSP01; genus JAKQHY01. The sequence continues at coordinate 6,256 of DAOUFX010000114.1, forward strand.
AGTCGAAAGTCAAAAGTCAAAAGTCTTTGGTCGAGTAGCCGTGTAGTCTTTGGTCAGAGCATTTGGGTTCCCATGATTGCCTGCTTCTTTTTACCAGACAAACAAAAAGGGCGTGAAGCCTTATTTTGGCCTTCACGCCCCTGGAAATCACAGAGTGGGATCTACTTCATGCAGATTCCCCAGGAGATTGAAGGCCATAGCGTCGCGTATCCGACGGCAGCATAGGGTAGTTACCCTTTGCTGTAGTCTGATGGCGAACGATGGTTTGGTTAAATTTTGCCTTCATAAATCTCCTTAAGTCAGGCTCACACAAGTTCGAGAAGCAAAAAGACTCTCGTCCTACGATAGTTAAATCGTTTGTATGCTTCTGCGCTCAGGGTGCGAGCCATTTTTTCTTGTTAATCAGCTTGTACAAGTTTCTAAAGCAGTTTGGGATTCGAACCCGATCACCTTGCGGCGATTTACCATTGTTTGTATGCTTTGGGGGTTGGGGTACAAGCCAACTGTTCATAATATATCCGCATTTCGGAAATTTGTCAAATTGTTGTGTGATGGGTGATGGTGGTGTTTACGTGAGGTTTGTTTCAATGGGCCATTTCTATGGCTCAAGCCCGTAGCCGAACGGAAACAACGGTTCGCTGTCGCTTGTTGCCAGCCTGGAGAGGGGCAATTGATCCATCGAGCGCGGCCAGGTGTAGGGTAGTCTACCGGTGAAGGGGCTGTCGCCAAACAAGCCGTCGGCTACGCCCTGTCCTTCCGTGCCCGGCAGCCAGGCCGCTACCAAAGCGTCCCACTCGGCGATCTGGTCCGTGACAATGAGCGGGCGACCTGAGATGAGGATGACGATAAGTTTGTCGCAACGCGCACGGGTGTGTTCGAGCATAAGCGCCTCGTCAGCCGGCAGCGCCAAATCTTCGCGGTCTCCTACACCTTCGGCGTAAGGCTTCTCGCCGACCACGGCGATGCATACCGGAGCCTTGTTCTCAAATTGTCCGGCAGGGTCATATTCGACCGTGGTGGTGGCCGAGACGCTGCTCTGGATGGCCTCCAGGATTGTCGTTCCCGTGGTGATCTTGCCCAGTTTGCCTTGCCATTCGATGGTCCATCCGCCGCTTTGCTGGCCGATGTCGTTGGCAGCTTGCCCGGCTACGTAGATGATCGGCAAATTCTTGGGCAACGGCAGTGTGGCTTCCGCGTTTTTGAGCAGCACCAATGACCTGGCTACCGCTTCGCGCGCCACGGTGCGGTGTTCCTGGCTGCCCACCCCGGCCAGCAGCGTTTCATCGGCAAAGGGATGCTCGAACAGACCTAGCTCGAATTTTACCCTCAGAATGCGCCGCACCGCGTCGTCAATGCGTTCGGTTGATATGTCGCCGGCTTCGACGGCGCTGACCATGGTCGTGATAAAGCGATCGTAGTCGTAGGGCACCATGCTCATGTCAATCCCGGCATTGATGGCGGTCACTACGGCATCGTAGTAATTGCTCGTGATCAGGTCAATGCCGCCCCAATCTGACACCGTGAACCCCGCAAAACCCAATTCGCCCTTGAGCACTTCGGTGATCAGGTACTTCTGGCCGTGCATCTTGCTCCCATCCCAACTGGAGAAAGAAATCATGATGCTTTTGGCGCCGGCCTCAATGGCGGCGACGTAGGGGGGGAGGTGAATGGCTCTCAGTGTGGCCTCGTCTACCTCGGTGGTGCCTCCGTCAAGCATATAGTTCGCGGTAGACGGGGTGCCCCAGGCCGTCCCGCCGTCGCCAACGTAATGCTTGGGCGTGCCCAGCACCGTCGCCGGGCCGGCCAGGTCGTCGCCTTGTAACCCGTGCAGGTAAGCTGCTCCCAGAGTGGCGACCAGCGCGGTGTTTTCGCCATAGCCCTCGTAGGTGCGTCCCCAGCGGATGTCTTGGGGGACGGCCACCACCGGTCCAAAATTCCAATAAGCGCCGGTGGCAACCATCTCGGCGGCCGTGATGCGGCCGATGCGCTCCATCAGTTCGGGATCGTTGGCCGCGCCGAGGCCGACGTTGTGCGGGAAAATGACGGCGCCGGCGACGTTGTTGTGACCATGCACGGCATCCACGCCATAAATGAGAGGAATGCCTAACCGTGAGCTCAGAGCGTATGCCTGGAACTCGTTCACCATCCTGGCCCAGTTTTCGGGCGTGTTGGGGACGGGGTAGCCGCCTCCGCCGCTGAGCAGGCTGCCAATGAACCGGGTGGTCAGATCATTTTTCGCGATGCTGTTCTTTTCGACCTGTGTCATCTGGCCGATTTTTTCTTCCAGGGTCATGCGGGCCAACAAATCCTCGACGCGCTCTTCGACAGGCAATTGAGGATTCTGGTAGTCGGCCATTGTTCCGGGCGGCGGCGTGGCCGTCGCCGGTTGTGGTGTGGCTGAAGGTGTTGCAGACGCGGTTGGCGTTGACGAAGAGGTCGGTTGCGGTGTGGCCGAGGGTATTGGGGATGCACTTGGAGTTAGTGCGGAAGACGTCTGCGGTGTAGTCGAAGACACGGGCGGCGCGGCCGGCGTCGGCGTGACGGTAGGCCGGCTCTGCGCACAGCTCGTACACAAAAGTGCGAGCAAAAGGCACAGGTTTGTCAGGAGTCTAAGGTGATTTTTCATCCAACAATTACTCCGGCGTGTGCTTTGTGATGGTGCGAAAGTTCCTCAAATCTGCCGCAGAAACTTTACGAGCATTTGCCACAGTTCGCTCCAGGCAGGTTTGGCGGAACCATCCTCAGCATTCAACCCGTGGTCGCCATTTTCGACGATCACCAGGGTTGCGTCAACCCCCAACTCTTGCAAGCGGGCGTGGAAGAGCTCCCCCTGTTCTGATGGCACGTAGGGGTCTTTGTCGCCGTGCATGAGCAGGAAGGGCGGATCGTCGTCGCTGGCGTAGGTGATGGGGCTGCCGCTCTGTCGCTGCGATTGCGGTTCGCCGACGGCGCCGGCGAAGGCGTTGTTGATGGCATCTTCCAGCAGTGGGAAGGGGCGCGTCAGGTCGGTGGGGCCGGACATCGAGAAAACGCCTTGCACGCGGCTGGACTGGTCGAGGTATTCGCCCACGTCCCAACCGGCGGATTTGTCGGAGGTGCCGAGCAGCGCGGCCAGATGCCCGCCGGCGCTGGCGCCTGCCGCGACAATTTTGTTGGGATTCAGGTTGTAGCCGTCGGCGTGGGCGCGCAGGTAGCGGACGGCGCATTTGACGTCCTCGATCATGGCCGGGAAGGTGTACGCCGGGTACATCCGGTAGTTGACCGAGACAACCAGAAAGCCGTACTCGTTCAGCGAGCGCCATCCGGCGCCTTCTTCCTTGTCGCCGTCGGTCCAGCCGCCCCCGTGAATGTAGAGGAACACCGGCCACGGGCCGCCGTGTTGGGGATAATAGATGTCCATCATCTGCGGTTGCCCATCCGGTGTGCAGTAGACTACGTTGAGATCTTCCGTCCGCCGGGGCGCCGGCGATGGGGAACCGGTGGGGGTGGGCGACGCCGTCGCGGTGGGCGTGGGCCGGTTTTGTGTGCTGCACGTCACTAACCCAAGTAGACCGAGGCAGAGCAATCCATACGGTTTCATCAGAATTCTCCTCGATGCTGTTCCGTTGGAACGTTGGAACGTTTTAACGTTCCAACGTTCCAACGCTCCAACGCTCTTTTACCCCACCGCGTCGAAGGTTGCTTTCAGCGCGGGATACAGGCCGCGGTAGAGCGGGTACAGTTCGTTGTAGACGGCGACTTGCTTGGGCTGCGGCGCGGTCGCGCTGACCACTTTGATGGTTGCGGCGCACGCCTCCGGCACGCTGTCCCACACATCCGCGCCGACGGCAGCCAGCAACGCAGCGCCAAAGGCGCCGCCCTCGGTGGTATTCACCGTCACCAGCTCGCTGCCGATCACGTCGGCCAGGATTTGGCGCCAGAGCGCGCTCTTGGCGCCGCCGCCGGAGACGCGGATCTGCTTGATCGCGCCCAATCCGGCGCCTTTGACCAGTTCCATGCTGTCGCGCAACCCGAAGGCGACGCCTTCTAGCACGGCGCGCGTCATGTGCGGGAGGGCGTGGCGCAGGGTCAGCCCGACAAATCCGGCGCGCGCCAGCGGGTCGGGGTAGGGGGTGCGCTCGCCGGTGAGGTAGGGCAGGAAGAAGAGTCCTTCCGAGCCGGCGGGGACGTCCGCCGCCGGGGCCAGCAGGTCGTCGAAGCTGACGCCGGGCGCCAGGGTGTCGCGGTGCCATTGCAGGCTGCCCGCCGCCGAGAGCATCACGCCCATCAGGTGCCACGCGCCGGGAAGGGCATGGCAGAAGGCGTGCAGCAGACCGTCTTTTTCGATGTAGGGCGCGCCGGTGGATGCGAACACGACGCCCGACGTGCCGAGCACCAATCCGACGATACCCGGTTCGACTGCGCCGACGCCCACTGCGCCTGCCGCCTGGTCGCCGCCGCCGCCCATCACGGGCGTGCCGGCCTTCAGACCGGTCAGCGCCGCCGCTTCGGCGCTGACGACGCCGGTGACTTCCGGGCCCTCATACGTGCGGGGCAGCCACTCGCGGGGAATCTCCAGCTTTTCCAGCACCTCCGCCGACCAGTCGCGTGCTTTCACGTCGAACAGAATCGTGCCTGCCGCGCCGGCCTTGTCTGTGGCGTAGTCGCCGGTGAGGCGGTAGCGCACGTAGTCTTTGGGCAGCAGCGCGTGCGCGCCCTTGGCATAGACTTCCGGTTCGTTCTCGCGCACCCACAGAATTTTGGGCGCGGTGAAGCCGGTGAGGGCGTCGTTGCCGGTGATCTGGATGAAGCGCGCTTTGCCCACCCGCTCGCGAATTTCGTCGCATTGCGCGCCGGTCCGCTGGTCGTTCCAGAGGATGGCCGGGCGCAAGACCTTGCCATCTTTGTCGAGCAGCGTCAGGCCGTGCATCTGCCCGGTCAGACCGACGGCTTTCACGTCATCGCCGGCGGCGTTGGCCTGCGCCAGCGCTTGCCGGATGCTTTTGACGATGCCGTTCCACCAGTCGTGCGGGTCCTGCTCCGACCAGAGCGGTTTGGGCGTGGAGAGCGGCAGCGGCGTCGTGGCCGTGGTGACGACCGCGCCGGTTTCGTCCATCAAGAGCGCCTTCGCGCCGGTCGTGGAAATATCAATACCGAGAAAAAGTGTTTGGGTCATCAGATCCTCCTAGTTTTGAGGACGTGATGCGTGAAACGTGAAACGTGATGGAGCAAGCTTCACGTTTCACGCTTCACGTTTCACGCCCGGTTAAGCAGAATTTTTCATCAATGCTTCAATTTCCGCCAGCTGCGGCGGTTCGTGAATAGAGGGGAACCGGGTGCAGCAGATGGCGGCGCTGGCGGCGGCGAAGCGCACGACGGTCTCGGCGGGCATGGCGTTGAGAATGCCATAGACCACGCCGGCGCGGAAGGTGTCGCCGGCGGCGAGAGTGTCCACCACCGTGATGGGGTAGGTCGGCGCGATGGCTGCCTGGGCCATGTCCGGGGTCTGGTAGCGCATCTCTTTGCTGCCGAAGGTGAAAATCACCAGGCCTTTGCACGCCTCGTGGTAGCGTTGCATCAGATCGGCGTAGTCCGCGCCGGGATATTCGCGTTCCAGGAATTCTTTGGAACAGATGAGCGCCCTGGCGTTTTGTGCGATGGCGTCGTGCAGGTGGCAGTCAATGGTCACGTAGTCGGTCTGGTGCTTGACGCAGAGCTCGGCCACGCGCGCCGACGCGCCGCTGAAGAAGGGATCGAGGGCCACACAGCGGGCCGCGGCGATCGAGGCTTCGCTCGGCTCCGTCCACAGCTTGCGCCCGCCGAACAGCCCCTTGCGGAACCAGCCGAAGACCGTGCGGTGTGCGCCATCGCAGAAGACGATGTCGCGCCAGCCGTCAAAATCGGCCAGGGTGGGCAACAGCGAGCAATCCACGCGATAGCCTTCCAGGTACTTGACCAGCGGCCCCGCCGTGAGACTGCCCAGGTAGCAGCCGTCCAACTGCGTCTTCAATCCCCAGTTGCTGAGGACGATGGCGGCGTTAGCGCCTTCGCCGCCGGGCATCACGTAGGTTTGTACGATCTCCTGGTAAACGTCGGCTTCCGGGAAGGGGCCTTCCAGTTGATGGATGGTCGAAAGGACGGTCATGCCGTAAACGTAGACATCGAGTGTTTTTGTCATGGGTTGCTCCGAAAGGGAATAGACTTGCTGAGACCTGCATTTTATTGGACAAAGAACGCTTGTAAGGAGATTGGCATAGGCTTGGTTTTATCGGCCAACTCTTATACTGATTGTGGCTCAACGTGGCTGGTCGCCGCATAGGGTTCAATTGCCGCCAGCGTTTGGTTTTCCTCTTGTTGGGCGATATACAAATCCCACCGCAATTGCAAATTCAACCAAAAACTTGCCGGCATTCCAAAGAACTTCTCAAGTCGCAGCGCGGTGCCGGGGGTCATACCCCGGCGCCCGTTGATGATTTCGTTGATGCGTTGATAGGGAACGTGAATTGCGTGCGCCAGTTCACGCTGGGTTAGTCCCATCGGTATTAGAAACTCTTCCAATAACATCTCCCCAGGATGGGTGGGGGCGCGATCAGTCGGTACGCGGATCATTGGCTCACTCCGGTAGTGATATCTCGATTACTGCCGCGCCTTTGTTTTCCAGCTTGAAATCGGACGTTTTTCCCTCGCACGTCACCGTGTAATCCCCCAGGTACCCGGTGAATTGCACTTTCCCCTCGCCATCGGTGGTCATTTTGGTGGGCGGCAGCCACCATTCGCCCTTGATGAGGTCGTGCAGCGCGTGGTAGGCGGGTTTGGGAGCGCCTTCGTGGCTTAGCAGGCCGGATGGGGCTTTGAGCCAGCCGCCGTCGGTGAGGCCCCACCAGGTGATGCTTTCGACGAGCGGGTGGGCGAAGAGCGTTTTGTAGTGGGTGACGATTTCTTCGGCCTGGCGCGCTTCGCCTTCGGGGGTGGAGGGCCATTCGTCCACTTTGTAATCGTTGAGGTCTTCGATGTGCGCCGGCATGATCGCGCCGGAGACGATGCTGTTCTCGGTGAAGTGGATGGGCAGGTTGAAGCGCTCGAAGGCTTCCAGCACGCGCTGCGTCTTTTCGACGCCCCAGTAGCCCTGGTGCATGTGCGACTGGATGCCGATGACGTCAATGGGGATGCCCGCCTCCAGGCAGCCTTCCACCAGGATGTCGTAAGCCGGCGAGGTGTCGAAATCGTTGAGCAGTAGCGTCGCGCCGGGGTTGGCCTCGCGCGCCGCCGCAAACATCGCGCGGATGGTCGCGATGCGGCCCCGTTCCTTGCAGATGCGGGTGATGCCGTTGTCGTATTTGTCGAAGATGGGCATGATGACGGCTTCGTTGACCACGTCCCACATATCCACCAACCCGGCGAAGTCGCCGACCTCGCGGCGGACGCGGGCGACTTGCGTCTCGAAAATTTCGCGGTTGCTCATCTCTAACAGCCAGGGCGCCGTGACGGTGTGCCAGCACAAGGTGTGCCCTTTGACCGGAATCCCGCGATCCACAAACCACTGCGCGCCTGCGCGCAGCATGTCCGTGTGCGGCTGTCCCCGTTGCGGCTCGAAGCCGCCCCAGTAGAAGGGCAGTGACGTGGCGTTGAAGAGCTCCATAAAGTGCTCGTTGATTCGTTCCGCCTGTTCCTTCAATGCGCCCTCAAATCGCCCGCCGATCAGGCCAAACACGATCCAGGCCGTGCCTCCAAAAAAGAACTTGTGCGCTTGTTGCGCCACGGTCACCTCTTGCTGGGCCAGCGGCGCGCCGTCCGGTTTGCGCACGGTTACAGTAGCCTGCGCCATGCGGTGCGCATAGGGGTTGGTTGTGTTCATTGTTATACTCCTGTGGTGAATTGCGAATCATGAATCATGAATCATGAATCATGCACATGAGCGGTTGGCGGTGATTCATGATTCATGATTCTTGATTTTTGCTGTTTTAGCGGATGCCTAGCAGTAGCTCATTCACCCACTGATCTAGCTTCTCGTACTGCATTCCGCGCGCGCCGAGGGCTTTGCGGTCGAAGGTGTGCGCCTTGAGGGCGGCGGCTTTCTGGGCGGTGTAGGCGCCCTTGAAGGCGTCCATGCTGCCGTCGTCCTGGTTGATCTCGGCCAGGAGGGCCTGGATGTCGCGGTCGGCGTTGAAGTGGGCGGCTTTTTCCTTGAGGATCAGGTAAGTGCGCATGCAGCCGCGAGCGAAGTCCTTGACGCCGTCGGTGTCCTCGGTGCGGAAGGCGTGCGCGTCGAAGTGGCGGCTGCCGGCGTATTTCACGTCTTCCAGGAACTTGACCAGGAAGAATGCCTGCTTGAGATTCTGCGCACCGAAGCGCCAGTCCTGATCGAAGCGGGCGTAGTTCTGGTCGTTCAGGTCAATGTGGAAGAGCTTCCCGGCTTCCCACGCCTGCGCCACGGCGTGCATAAAGTTCAGGCCTGCCATGTGTTCGTGGGCCACTTCGGGGTTGAGCCCGACCATTTCGGGGTGGGCCAGCGTGTTGATGAAGCCCAGGTAGGCGCCGGAGGTGGGGAAGAAGATGTCGCCGCGCGGTTCGTTGGGTTTGGCTTCCAGGGCGAACTTGAGATTGTAGCCCTGATCCTTGACGTACTCGCAGAGGAAGTTGAGCGCCTCGCGGAAGCGTTGAATGCCCGCCACCGGATTCTTGGACGCATCCACCTCGATGCCTTCGCGCCCGCCCCAGAAGACGTAGACTTCGGCGCCCAGGCTTGCGCCCAGGTCAATGGCGTGCATGGTTTTGTGGAGGGCGTACGCGCGCACTTTCGGGTCGTTGGACGTGAACGCGCCATCCTTGAAGGCGGGATCGCCAAACAGATTCGTGGTTGCCATGGGCACTTTGAGACCGGTGTCGCTCAGCGCTTTTTTGAACGCCTTGAGGATGCTTTCGCGCTCGGCGGCGGTGGCGTCAATGGGAATCAGGTCGTTGTCGTGGAAGTTGACGCCATACGCGCCGACTTCTCCGAGCAGGTAAACCAGGTCGGCCGGCGACATGGCGGGGCGTACTGCATCGCCAAACGCATCTTTGCCGGTATTTCCCACAGTCCACAGTCCAAATGTAAACTTATGCTCAGGTTTTGGTTGATATTGATCAGACATTTCAGTTCTCCTTATTATGGTGATATACGGAATTGTGAAAAATGAATCATGAATCATGAATCATGAGTTCAAAACTTGTATAACGTTTTTGATTCATGATTCTTGATTCTTGATTTTTTTGCTTGTGCCCTTTGTTGTTACAGGTCGGGCGTGCGTAATATTTCGTCCAGGACCAGGGTGACGGCGCCTATCACGCAGGCGTCCGCGCCGTGGGCCGAAGGAGCGATGCGCAGGTCATTTTGTGCAGGGCCGAGCACGTTTTCCTTGAAGGCGGTTTCGATGGTGGGCAGCAGGAAACGGCTGGCGGTATTGAGCGCGCCGCCGAGCACGACCAGGCTGGGATTGAAGATGTTGACGAGGTTGGCGATGCCAACGCCCAGATGGTGGGCGACATCGGCCAGAGCGGCCAGCGCTGTTGCGTCGCCGGCGTTGGCGGCTTCCACGATCGTGGCGACCGTGATGGCGGCCAGATCGCCGGACACCAACGTCTGTACCAGGCTCGACGCGCCATTCTCGACGTCGTGTTGTACGCGGCGGATGAGTGCGCGCGGCCCGACGACCGTTTCCCAGCACCCGATCTTGCCACAGCCGCAGCGGATTCCGTTGGGGTACAGCGTCATGTGGCCGATTTCGCCGGCGTAGCCGTGGCTGCCGCGAAAGAGCTGCCCGTTGAGGATGATCCCACCACCCAGACCGACTCCGGCGCTGAGATAGAGGAAGTTTTTTACATCTCTGGCGACGCCGAAATAGTATTCGCCCAGCGCAGCGGCGTTGGCCTCATTTTCGACGAAGATTGGCAGGCCAAATCGCTGCGACCACAACGCCCGCAACGGCACGTCGCGCCAGCGCAGATTGGGCGCGACAATGAGCTTGCCCTCATTCAGGTCTACCAAACCCGGCAGGCCAACGCCGATGCCCATAAGGCGCAGGTGGTGGGTAGCGGCAATGGTGAGCGCCCGGCTGATGAGAGCGGCGGCGCGTTCCAGAATCACATCCTGTGTGTCTCCCAGGGTGGTGGCGATGCGTTCGCGCCAGAGGACTTGCGCCAGGAAATCGCAGAGCAGAATCGAGATGAAGTCTACGCCGATTTCAACGCCGATGGCGCCGCCGCCTTGTGGATTGAGCGTGAGCAACATTCCCGGACGGCCCATCCGGGCGGTTTGCAGCTCGGTTTCGCAGATCAGCCCTTGTTGGAGCAGATCGTAGATGATACTGGAGACCGTGCTGCGGTTGAGCCCGATTCGCGTCGCCAGTTCCGCCCGTGAGAGCGGCGCGTGGTGGCGCAAGACATCCATCACGGTCGCTGTATTGTGTTTGCGGACTGCTGCCTGGTCGGCGGGAGCTGATTTCACGGGCGACTCCTTTGTTTGTTGGCGCAACAAACTATCTGGCATTATAGCAACTTGAAGGGGAATGTCAATAGTATTTTGAGGAATGTCCGTTCATAAACGCAAAACCGCCCAGCTAAAAAGCTGGGCGGTGATGGCCCCAAGGGAAGTCGAATCCCTGTTTCCGGCTTGAGAGGCCAGCGTCCTAGGCCACTAGACGATGGGGCCGGTTAGGTTACTGGCGGGATTGTAACAGAAAGCCGCCGTTTGTCAACTGTTTGCGCTTCTCCCCCTTTGCTGTATAGTTATACAGATTTGACGCAGTCTATCACTAATCAGAGGTATGAGGAAGTGTTTGTGCGGGCGTACCCGC
>DAOUFX010000115.1:0-3519 GCA_034429675.1 Anaerolineae bacterium
CTCTGATGTAAAGGGGGGGGTTCGCACACGGTACCCCGTGTGCGAAAAACACCTTCCTCTTAATCTCTGCCATTGCATTGCGATTTTCATCCAACCGTTGGTGAACCGCAGGGTTATATAGCAGCTCCTTAATTATGGTACAATCGGCAAAAGTCGCAAGAAAGGTCGAATCAGGAGGTTAAGCCATGATTATAACACTGCCCATGGGAATCATGGAAGCCAATTGCTATCTAATCTACGATAAAGATGGCGGCGAAGGGGTCGTCATTGATCCCGGTGGGAACGGCAAACCGCTGCTGCAAGAAATCGCGAAACGCGCTCTCACCATTCGCTACATTCTCAACACGCATGGGCACTTCGACCACATTGCCGGCAATGCAGACCTGGACAAGCTTCACGCGCCGTTGGGAATCCACCCGGCAGATCGCGACTTGCTCCTGGAAGGCGGCGGAACCGCCTGGTTTGGCCTGGATTTCATCGCCTCTCCCACACCCACCGTCGAGCTTAACGAGGGGCAGACGCTCAACGTCGGCCAATTTCATATCGAAGTTATCCACACCCCCGGACATACTCCGGGCAGCGTTTGCTTCTACATCCCGGAAGAAAAAAGCCTCATCAGTGGGGACACCCTGTTTGCCGGCAGCGTGGGACGTTCCGATCTCCCCGGCGGCGACGCCCGCATCCTCGACGCCAGCTTGCAACGGCTGCTCAACTTTCCGCTAGACACACGCATCTACCCCGGTCACGGCCCGGCGAGCACACTGGACATCGAGCGACGCAGCAATCCGTGGCTGCGCTGAAGCGGCCGGCGTGTTTTCAAAAATTCTTCAACCCCTCCGATAGAAGCACGCGCAGATCGGCCGGTATCAATGCCAGTCGTTGCCCTTTATACGTCCCTACCGCCAACAAACCATGGGATTTCAGGACACCCGGGACGCTTTTCGGCTCGTGATAAGTCCAATAGGGCGACTCGTCAACATCGTCGCCAAAGGTCGTGGTAAACTCCTGCCACGGCATCGCGCCGTCGCGATCCAACAACATCCGCAAGGCCGCGCGCGCAGAGTCGGGCAGAACGGCTAACATCCTCTCAATCGTTTCAGAAGAAACCAGCGCCGTAGCAATGGCCTCAATCAGTGCCGCCTTGCGCCCCTGAGTGCTGACGGACAGACGTTTTGCCACCATGGGCAAAGCATCTTCGCGCGTCAAACGATCCAAACACACACGCGCGTCAGCGTCGAGGGTGATCGGGGCGGCCAACATACGCTCATGCCGGCGATGAACTCCTTCAAGCCAGCGCTCTTGCCATCTATGCCAGATAGGGGTATCCTCATACGCCCCCCACCGCTCGCGCATCAAGCGGACTATCTTCTCGTCAGGGAAAATTTCCTCGATAGCCAGTAAAATTCTCTCTGCTTCGTCGAAATCCCCCTTTACCATACTCACTGTAAACAAAGCATCCTGATAAGTAATGTAAGCAGAGGGCGTCACCTCCTCTTGAGTAACAAAAATATCAAGACGCTCAAGCGCTTCTTCCGTCTTTCCCTCTCGCGCCAGCAACTTAGCCAGGGCGGCATGAGCAAACAGATAGTCCGGCTCGACCTCAATGGCGCGCGCAATCCATGATTTACCCTCGGCCTCATTGCCTTGGGTCATCCTGATAGCGCCGATATTGTAGGCGGCCTGCCCGCAGTGTGGATCGAGCTTCAACGCTTGCTCCAGCAACGTTACAGCGCGATCATAATTCCCGGCGCGATTTGCTACAATTGATTCATTGATCAGCTCTTGTACTTTTTTGATATAGGGGGAAGAATCGGGTTCTTTGATGGCAAATCCGGTCAGCACAACCTCGCGCCAATCGCCGGCATCTTCATCCCAAATCTTCACGCGTTCCCCAGGTTTAAGCTGTTTGGCGCGAGATAGAGAAGATAACGCAGTCAAGCGGGCCTGGCTTGAGCCAACTTTGCTAAAGCCGAAGGCGCGAAGCATCTCGTGAGCGCGCGGAGTCCCCAAGGAGCCCATCAGGGTTACAGCGTGGGCGAACTCCTCCGAATAGGGATCAACGTCCTTGAAGAAATTAATCACACCTAATGCCAACTTGGGATGACGTCGCAAAAGAGCATCCCGCTTGCGCGTCAGCGGTTCGGTCCATTGAGGCTGCTCTTCCGCCTCTTTTATAATCTCAAGGAGATCTCCCAGAGGAACACTTTTCAAAAGTAAAATGCCGGGGATATAGGACAAACTCCCAGTCGTAGTAGGAATCGTCACAGCGCCGGAGGCATCCTTGATCAGATTTAGCATGCGTTCAATAATCGGCGCCTGAACACCGGTATCCCAAGCATATTGAAAATATACCCGGGCGACCTCGAAGTGGCCGGTATTTAGCGCCGCTACCGCCAACGCATAAATAGCATGAAAGGAAAGGTGCTCGATCAGGCCCTTGTCCTGCACCCATTTTGCGATTTCAAACAACTGTGCGCCGTCTTCCCAATAAGCCCATGCGTGAATGATCACCTCTAAATCCGATTCACCCCAGCGGGAAACCGTACCTGACTGCCGCAAACTCTCGGCGTAAATCGCTGCACTCTCACGCTGATTGAGCAGAGTGAAAAAAATCATCATGTTCGACAATGCAAAAAGATTATCCGGCGCAATAGTCTCCAAAACCTGTTTAGTCTGAGCAATGGCTTCATCAGTTCGACCGGACTCAAACAGAGCGGTGGCGCGATTATTGTAGGGCGACGGCCAACGCGGCGCCAGTTGAATAGCCCGCCGTGCGGCGCGCAAAGCCGTCTCAAATTGACCATTATCCAATGCGCGCATAACCTCTTCATTATAGTAAGAAGCCGAAATACATTGATCTTTCGGAACGCCGTAGTCGCTGTGCAAAGCGAATACTTCCACCTCGGTCATTACCAGAAGTTCCTTTGCCGCAGCAACCTCCTTAGTTTCCCCAGGTTGTCCGGCCAGATAGCGACGCAAAGCCTGAACGACATGCGCGCGCCATTCCATTTCTGTATAAGCCAACGCCAGAGTGAAATACATCCGCGTGTCTTGCGGACGACGTTTGAGATAGGATTCGAGATCATCTATCGCATCGGCAAACTTTCCCTGAACATAGTACGCCTGCCCGCGAACCATCAAAAAATCGGGGTGATGGTGATAGCGCGTCGGAATCTCTTCTAACACGGCAAGACCGCGTTCGATATCATCACGCATAAAAAAGCGCTGCGCGCGCTCCAACAAAACATCGAACGAATCGGTTTTTGAGTGACTCGAACGGTCAGAAAGACGATGCAAAGGCTCTCTTCGTTTTCTGTTCACAACCTCACCTCGTTGATTGGCATTCGACCTTAACTTCGCCGCGATCACATACTATCAAAAAAAAACAGTAACCGTTCAGGGGGGGAGTTTCCCCCACCAATATAGATGTGATTCTAACGCCATGTTAAGGCAATACCAACACAAGCAAAGTACAATCGCTGAATCATGACACGACCAGAAGCAACGCCTTTTACCGAA
>DAOUFX010000116.1:0-7894 GCA_034429675.1 Anaerolineae bacterium
ACGCGCCGCTTTTTTGGCAGCTCTGCGCCGCTTTACGGTAGCCCTTTCGGCTCGTTTCTACCGGCCTTTGGCCCGTTCTATGTCATTTTGCGGTTTTTAATGTGCTGTTTTTGCAGTGCGCTCACGCATGCCATTTGCCCTGCATCGCGATCGTAATGCAAAGTGTTGTGGCGAAGAAGTACATAATTGCCCCATTCTCCTATTTTGCTATCGTTGCTTATGTTCTCTCTCATATCTACAACATAACCATCCGCTACGGCATAAACGCTTGTGCCTAATCCATTGGGAAAGTCTATACCCCTATGCCCGGATTCAGACCATAAATATCCCTGATGTATCTGGTTCGCAGTGGCTCTGGAAACAGGACGCCCATCAAGATATGCGGCATGAATTTGCAAACTTGCTTCAAGAATCATGATCAAAATGACGCCGATGAGAAGTAAAACCCGTTTTGTAGACACTTTGGAGTGCGATATCATATTAAAAAAGTGCCCCCAATCATCAGCGAATCGCAATAAAATCTTCAAAATCGGCTATATCAACATCCAGGTGGACATACACTCCATCAACCAAATGAAGTATCCAGGCTTCTTTTCCATCTCTGATAAAAGCAATCTGAGCGCCATCCGGGGACCAATGAGGATTTGTTTCGTAGGTCGCATCAGGGGTGTTTGTCGTCACCCGTTTTAGTTGTTGACCGGTTTCATCTATCAACCATATATCTCCCATTTCCTGTTGTTTCTCATAAAGCGCGATACCGGCGAAGACAATCCATTTGCCCATTGGCGCCCATGTCGGCATTCCAGCAACGATGTCTACGTCCTGCGTCAATTGTTTCTGCCCGGAGCCATCCGCATTGATGATCCACAAATTGTAGGCAGTGCGGCTCGAACTTTTCCCGGCTGTAGATACATAGAGTATCTTGTCGTCAGTTGGCGACCATTGGGGGCTATAAACGAAATCATCAGATGCCGGGATAAGAACTTTGGAAGAAGTGGAACCGGCTATATCTACCACCACCAACGCTCTGGGTTGCCGGATAACATTGTCCAGGAATGCAATACGCTGACCGTCTGGCGCCCAGCTAATATCAGAGACATAGTGTTCGCTCTCTTGATCAACACCGTAGACCTCTCGCGTTTCTCCGGTAGTTGGATTGATAACCCACAATCCTTTTGTTTCATCGCTGCGGTAGGCAATCCAATGACCGTCCGGCGACCAGGCAGGAGAAGTTGCATGTTCCGCCAATAACTGCATGTCACCAGAGCCTATATCCACGACATAGAGAGCCAGTTGAGGCGTTTCGCCTTTAGGAAGCATTTGTTGACTGGCGACATTACTCATCGTCACCACCAATTTTTTTCCATCTGGCGAGGGGCTTCCCCATTTCTCAACGCCAACAGACTGCCCTGCCACAAAGTGCGACATCTTCGCGTCGCTGTCGGCCAAAACATATTGCCCGGCTGTGTTATCACTACGGATGCTTTGAACTGTAGTATCGGCTTTGAAGATGAGGGCAAAAGGAAGTGTAGGTTGACCAGACACAAGTGAAATGAATGGGGGAGCCTCTGTAGGCATTGAAGTTACCGGAGGTGTAGGCCGCGCAGTGGGCACAGGAGAAACCGTCCACAGTGTCGCTAATGTCGGTTGAAGGTCGGAAGAAACACCCGATGAGATTGCACTCACCGGGTCCGCCTGCGCCCTACCGGGCGCGCCCGCACATCCGCTGCCAACACCAATCAGCAGCAACGCTGTCAGAGCCATTTCAACAAAAGTGTAACGACGTAATGTAAACATTTGTTAACCTCCTTGGGATAAGACGGCCAAATAGGTGCTATCATTTTTTTTTGATTTATTTGCCGTCACAATGCAATTATTATAAACGATCATTCAAAAACGACAACTGCATCGAGGTTCCTTTGCGGGAGTTGGGAGTATCACAATGAAAAGGGCGACACTCAACCGGCGTCGCCCTTTTCAATAAATGCCTCGTTCAGTTTCCATCAGTCTGATTTGCAAGCCATAGAATTTCCTGTCTCACCTCTCAGATCACCTTCAAATCCCGCGCCCGCGCCACCGCGCCGGTGCGATTTTCGACGCCCAGCTTGCCGTAGATACTGTGGGTGTGGAATTTGACCGTCCCGACGGTGATGAACAGCCGTTCGGCGATCTGCTGGTTGGTCAGGCCCTCGGCCAGCAGGCGCACGATGGTGAGCTCTTGCGGGGTCAGCGATTCGATGAGGCCGGCGACGGGCGTATTTGCCTGCGCCGAAGCCCCCTTGCCGGCGGAGGGTTCGCCCGTGAGGGCGGCGAATTCGGCCTCGATCTGCCGGTGGGAGGGGACGTTGTGCAGAAACGAATGGCGCAGCGCTTCGTCGTTGATCCTTGCGGCCTGTTCCTGTAACAGGTTGCGTGCGGTCTCCAAAACTTCTTCGGCGTGTGGATTTTGAGCGGCGTGCAAGACGTGATAACAGGTCAGATAAATCTGAAAGAGATCAACTTCGCTGCCCGGGGCTTGCCCCCGTAGCTCTTCCAATATCTTGTCCACACATTCCTGAGCCTGCGTCAGGTTTTCCCTGATCAGCGCCACGCGGGCCAGACCGGACGAGGGAGCGAGAGCCTGCCCATGCTGTCCAATTTCCCGCAGCAGGGCCGATGACTCCTCATAAGCCGCCACAGCTTCTGTGAGTTGGCCCAATTCCAACCATACCCACCCCAGGCCATTCAGCGCGTATCCCTGCTGCGACTGATTACCGATCTCACGGGCCAGGAGTAGAGCCTGTTGGTGATTTTCCAAAGCGACTTGATAGTGCTTGAAATGATAGGCAAGCCATCCGGCGTTTGAGAGCACAATACTTTCGTTGAGACGTCTGCCCATCTCACGGAAAAGGTGCAAAGCCTGCCCAATGTAGATCTCTGCCTGCTGATAGGCGCCCAGGCTCAAAAAAAGATTGCCAAGGTTGGAAAGAACGAGTCCTTCTCCATCACGATTGCCGATTTTCTGCTTTAACGCCAGGGCTTGCTCATAATAGGTCCTGGCCTCGGCGTAATCACCCCGGCAGCAATGCGCGCTGCCAAGCGCATCAAGGCTTGTGGCCAACCAGTACAAGTCCTCCAACCGGCTAAAGATGTCCAGTTCTTGTTGATAATGGTGAATGGCTCTTTCGTAGTCTTCCACATCGAGATAAGTTGCGCCAAGAGCATGGAATGTGACGCCCTCCCCGCGTGGGTCTCCCATTTCCTGGTAAATTTGTAACGCCTGTTGAAAAAACTGCCGGGCATCTTCATAATTGTTTTGATGATAGGCGACCGTCCCCAGACGGTACAGGTTTTCTACTTCACCTTGTTGTAACCGGGCGGCGCGAGCCAGAGACACGCCCTCGCCGGCCAGAAGTTTCGTTTGATCGAGTTTCCCCTCCAGCGTAGCAATCCTTGCCAGTTGGCTCAGACAGAACGCAGCCGCAAGCCACTCTTCTTTGACGCGAAACACCTCCAGTTTCTTTTCCAAGATGTCTCGCGCCTCTTGGACTTTTCCGAGTCGAAATAGAAAAACGCTCCGGTACATTTCCAGAGTGTGGACGATCCGTTCGGCCGTTCCATCCGCGCCGTCCAGGCGGGGTTGCATCGTCTGCGCCGCCCACGCAAAAACTTCCGCCCCCTCCTGGAACCGGCTGCGCGTCTCGTAGAACTGGTACAGCGTCTCCAGCATCCCCGCGACGCAGCCGGTCTTGCCGCGTTCCACCGCCCAACGCCACGCCGCGCGCACGTTGTCCAGCTCCTCGCCGATCTCCTGCAGCACCCGCCGCTGATCCTTGCCGCGCACCGTCTCTTCGCGCTCGCGCAGGAAAGCTGTGTAGAACTCGCAATGGCGATCGCCTACCTCCTGGTACGCCTCCGCCTGCCCCAGTTTTTCCCCGGCGTAGCGCCGCAGCAACGGGTGAATCTCGTACCGCTTGCGCTCCGGGTTCCGGCTCACGAACGAGTGCGCCGCCAGCGCCGCCAGATCCGCCAGCGTGGCCCCGGCCACCTGCGCCGCCGCCTCTTTGGTGAACCCGCCCGCAAACACCGACAGCCGCGCGAGCACCTGCTGCTCGCGCTCCGCCAACATGCGCCACGAACGCTCGAACACCACCGGCATGCTGCGGTGGCGCTCCGGCACGTTCGCCCAGTCCGCGCTCAGGAACCCCAGGTCTTCTTCGATTCCCGCCGCGATCTCCTCGCAGCTCAGCAGTTTCATCCAGCCTCCCGCCAGCTCCAGCGCCAGCGGCAGCCCGTCCACCAGCCGGCAGATACGCGCCACCTGCGCCTCCTCACCTTCCGTGAGCGCGAACCCGGGACACACCCGCCGCGCGCTTTGCAGGAACAACTGCGCGGCGTCGCTGCCATCCACGGCCTGGGCCGTTTCGCCATCCGGCAGGCGCAGCCCCCCTACCTCGAACACCCATTCCTCGTACAGATTCAGCCGCTCGCGCGAGGTGACCAACACCCTGACGCCCGGCGCGCTCTGCAAAATCTCGGTCAGCAGGCCGGCGGCGGAGACCAGGTGCTCGAAGTTGTCCAGCACCAGCAGCAGTTCCTTGTTGCGCAAATAGTCGAGCAGGCGGCGCTTCAGGTCGGCGCCCGGCGCCGCGGGCAACTGGACGGCTTCGGCCAGCGCCGGGATCAGGAAGTCCGGCATCGCCACTGCCGCCAGCGGCGCGAAGCAGACGCCGTCGCCGAATGCCAGCCGCATCTCGGCGGCGATCTGCAGCGCCAGCCGCGTCTTGCCCATGCCGCCCAACCCCACCAGCGTCACCAGCCGTTGCTGAGACAGCAGCGCCCGCAGCATGTCCAGCTCGTCCCGGCGCCCGACGAAATCGGTGAGCGTCACCGGCACGTTGTAGAGCGGCGCGGCGACCAGCCCGTCCAGGTAGGCTTGCAGCGACAACGAGTAAGGAGATGGTTCCTCGTCAGACAAAAGCGACGTAGCGTGATCTTTGGCGAGCAAAGCGTCCATTGGGTACCCTCAGGAGAGAATGAAGCCATTATACAGCAAAGGCGAGGTAGGCAGTAGACGGTAAAAATGAGGAAGAGGGGATTTGCAAATTGCAATTTGTAATTTGTAATTCGCTCACCCGCTCACCCGCTATCCTTCATAAAGGCGTGATTTGCGCGGGGTTCCGGCCTATGCTACAATTCTTGAGAGGAATTCTTTGATCCATTCCACCAGAAAGGAGCAACATGACCCATTTCATTGTCATAGACCCCGCATTGGACATCACTGCCGCCGAATTTGCCGAGGCGTGGAACGACGCGCCCGACGCCCGCTCTCTGGCCGAAGCGCAGGCGACCGGACTCACACCCAAGGGCTACCCGATTGATCCCGAACTGCTGCAACAGGGGCTCATCATCCTGAAAGGACTGGGCGTGGCCCTGGCCGGGGGCGTCGGCGCGCTGGTTCTCGACGCGCTCAAGAAAGCCGCCCAGGAACGGCTGGAAAAACTCTTCGCCGACAAGCTCAAGGCAAAACCCAAAACGAAAATCGAATGGGAGCCCCAACCCGACGGTGGCCTCTTGATGATCATCACGCAAGAGGAATAAGAGAAAGCGGCGGGAAGATTTACCACCAAGACACCAAAGAAGCATGTTTTTCCCGGCGCAACCCCGCCCGAAAAACACCCTCCCTATCCGGCTAACAGCTAAACGCTAAACGCTAAACACTATTTTCAAAGGAGAACGTGATGTCCCATTCCAAACTGGCCGCACAACTGTACACCGTTCGGGAATTCTGCAAGACACTGGCAGACCTGAAAACCTCGCTGAAGAAAATCCGCGAGATCGGCTACACCGCCGTGCAGGTTTCGGGCATCGGGCCGATCCCCCACGAGGACGTCAAAGCCGTCGTGGATGAGTTAGGATTGAGCATCTGCATCACCCACATCGGCTTCGACGATCTGCAAAACAAGCTGGACGCGGTGATCGCGCAACACCGTCTGTGGCAGTGCCCCAACGTCGCCGTCGGCAGCATGCCGGGAAGCTACCGCCAGGAGGGCGAGGCCGGATTCCACCGCTTTGCCCAGGATGCCGCCGCCATCGGCAAGCGGCTGGCGGACGCCGGGCTGACCTTCAGCTACCACAATCACAGCTTCGAGTTGGTGCGCTTCGGCCCGCCCGCCCCCGGCGTCAAAACCGGCCTCGACATCATCTACGACGAGAGCGATCCGCGCTATCTCAAAGCCGAAATTGACACGTACTGGATTCAGCACGGCGGCGGCGACGTCGTCGCCTGGATCCGCCGCATGAACGGCCGCATGCCGGTCATTCACTTCAAGGACATGGCCATCCAACTGGCCGAGGGCGATTTCCACGGGCGGCAGACGATGGCCGAGGTGGGCGCCGGCAACCTGAACTGGCCCGGCATCCTGGCCGCCAGCGCCGAAGCCGGCGTCGAGTGGTACGCCGTCGAGCAAGACGTCTGCCAGCGCGACCCGTTCGAGAGCCTGAAAATCAGCTACGACAACCTGCGCGCAATGGGCGTGGCGTAGGATTTTAGATTTTGGATTTTGGATTTTAGATTTTGAGGACGAAAACCGTAATCGGAAATCCGTAATCCGGTATCCGGTATCCGGTATTCGGTATTCGGTATTCGGTATTCGGTATTCGGTATCCGGTATCCGCTGATCCGTGTCTAAGGAGGTTGCAATGCAATACGATCTGGTTTTCGAAGGCGGCGGCGCGAAAGGAATGGTCTTTGTGGGGGCCATGCAAGAGTTTGAGGCCCAGGAGCACACGTACGGGCGCTTGCTCGGCACGTCGGCGGGGGCAATCACGGCGGCGCTGTTGGCCGTGGGGTACAACGCCCAGGAAATGCTGGACGCCCTGAACGAAAAAGAGGGCGAGCATTCGGTCTTTGCCGGCTTTATGGGCGAGCCAGCGCCCTTCTCCGAGGCAGAGGTGCGCAACAGCGCCACGATGGATTTGCTGCGCAAAGTGGATATCCCCTTGCTCCCCGATTTCCTGGAAAACAAGCTGGACGAAGCGCTGGTCGGGATGCTCGCCGGGCAGCCGGCGCTGCGCCACATCTTCTCGCTCATTGAGCGCGGCGGCTGGTACTCCGCCGACAGCTTCCTGACCTGGATGCAGCGCAAGTTGGACGAGGGCATGTTCAAAGGAAAGCCGCGCGCCTTCAGCGCCATGACCCTGGCGCAGTTGTACGCGGTCACCCAGACCGACCTCTCGCTCATCGCTTCTGACATCACGGACGGCAGCCTCCTGGCGCTCAACCACCGCACCGCGCCCGATTGTCCCGTCGTGTGGGCGGTGCGAATGTCCATGAACATTCCGTTGCTGTGGCAAGAGGTGATCTGGCTGCCGGAATGGGGGCGCTATCGCGGAAAATCGGTGGCCGGCCACGCCATCGTGGACGGGGGAATGCTCTCGAATTTCCCGATGGAGCTCTTCGTCTCCAAACTGCCGAGCGTCACAGCGGTGATGGGCGACACGGTCAGCGAGCAGGTGTTGGGCTTGCTCATTGATGAAAGCGCCCCGGTGCCCGGCGCCGAAGCGCCCGCGCCCCCCGACGCCCAGGCGTTAGCCCTGGGCAGCCTGCAAACAGTACAACGCCTGATGAACCTGGTCAATACGATGATGCAAGCGCACGACAAGATGGTCATAGATGCGTTCTCGCGCTCCGTCCTGCGACTGCCGGCCCAAGGGTACGGCACCACCGAATTCGACATGACCGACGAGCGTCGCGAAATGTTGGTGAAAGCCGGGCGCGATATGATGCAGCGCTATCTCGCCGAAGCCGGCAACGAGATGGTCAGTTACGGCAGCAAAGATGCGGACGCGGCGGCCAAAGCCGCGCAAGAAGCCGACCGCCTCGCCGCGCGATTGCTCTAACTGACCATCTCGT
>DAOUFX010000117.1:0-27793 GCA_034429675.1 Anaerolineae bacterium
TTTTTTCGGGCGGGGGTACCCGCACGAAAAAACACTTCCCTTTAACCCTCCGCCGCGTCAGCGGCGATTCCTGGCTAAAAGCTAAAAGCCAATGGCTAAAAGCTACTTTCTGAGGAGAATCGGCGCACAGCAGTGGAAAACAGCATGACCTCAGACTCCTGGATCGGTCGCCAACTGGGCGCCTACCACGTACAGGACATCATCGGCTATGGCGGAATGGGCGTGGTCTATCGTGCGCTCCACACGGTGTTGGAGCGCTATGCCGCCATCAAACTCCTGCGCGCGGAATGGGCCAACGACGACGCCCTCAACGCGCGCTTTATCCGTGAAGCCCGCGCCATTGCGCGTCTACGCCATCCCCATATCGTCCAACTCTACGATTTCGGCGCCTGCGAGGGCGGTTACTATATGGTTTTGGAGTTCATCACCGGCGAGAGCCTCAGCGAACGGATCAGCCGCTCGCTGGAAGCGGGAGAGCGTCTGCCCTACGCCGAGACCCGGCGCATCGTTGACCAGATCACCGATGCGCTCAGTCACGTTCACGGTCAGGGGATCATCCACCGCGACATCAAGCCCTCCAACATTCTGCTGAACACGGAAGGCGACGCTTTTCTGACAGATTTCGGCATCGCCCGGCTTCTCACCGAAGAACGCCAGAGCGCCGGCGGGATAGCGCTGGGGACTCCTCGCTATATGGCGCCGGAACAGGCGCGCGGAGCCGCCGTTGACCATCGCGCCGACCTGTACGCCCTGGGCGTAGTGCTCTACGAGATGCTCGCCGGACGCCCGCCCTTCATCGCCGACAACAGCAGCGCTTTGCTGGCGAAACACCTCCAGGAACCGGCGCCCGCTCTCCGGCAGTTTGCCGCCGACATTCCGCCATCCGTAGAACAGGTGGTGCTCAAGGCGCTCGCGAAAGCGCCTGACGCGCGTTACCCCAACGCCTCGGCCTTTCGCGATGCGCTACGGCGCGCCTGGGAAACCGGGCCAGCCTTCGCCGGTGAATTGGGAACGAGCCTGACCGATGTCGCTGCGGAGATCGCGCCGCCTACGACCGGGAAACTCCCCTTCCTGTCCGTGAATCTGGTAGGACGTCGCACCGAAATTGCCGGTCTGAAACAACGCCTGACTGCCGCCCCGGCTTGCATCGGATTGGTGGGCATGGGCGGGATCGGGAAAACGACGCTGGCGCTCGCAGTCGCGCACGAATTGGCAGCCGGGAACGCCTTCCCCGATGGCATCTTTTGGATTGATGGGCAGAAAAATACCACGCCGGGCGCGATCCTGGCCGTGCTGGCCGATCTGCTGCACCTGGACCTGGGGCAACGAACCCTGATCGAGCAACGGCAAGCGATCGCCATGAAATTGCACAACGCCGGCGCCTTGCTCGTGGTAGATAACTTCGAAACGGTCGAAGACCCCCAGGCCATCGCCGGATTCTTGCAAGAACTCACGTGCGCCGTTTTGATCACCGGGCGAACTCACCCGCCCGGCGCCGAAATTGTCGAATTGCTTCCCCTGGCTCCCGCAGACGCGGTGAGTCTCTTCCGGGCGCGGAGCGGGTTGGCGCCAGAGGCAGTGGATACATCCGTCACCGGTCTGTGCACGGTAGACCTGGAAGGACACCCCCTGGCCATTGAGGTGGTCAGCGCCCTGGCGGCGGCCGGGTTGGCCACGGCGGAATTGCGCCAATACTTGCGCGATATGCCGCTGGAAGTCCTGAGCGAATCCGCTGCCGGGACCGGGCGCAGCGTCGTGGATGCGCTGCAGCTTTCTTATCAACGCCTCAGTCCCCTGGCGCAAATTCTGTTCACCCGAATGAGCATCTTCCCCGCCGACTTCGATCTGATGGCCCTGTCCATCCTGAGCCCAGAATATTCACGCCTGCACCAGGTCAAAGGATTGCGTGAGCTTGTAGAACGCTCGCTTTTAACCCGGACGGATCAGCGCCGCTATCGCCTGCATCCGGTCACCCGCCGCTTCGCCTACGCGCTGCTCACCGCCCCGGCGCGCTACCACCGGCGCGCCGGAGCGTACTTCCTGACCGAAGCCGGCGCCGACACCCTGGCGGCGATGGAGCAACTCCACCTGGCGGACGAAACCGCCGCCGCCGTCGCGCTCATCCCGTCACACCTGGATGAATGGATCAACGCCGGGCGCGCCAGTCGCGCCTTGCAACAAGTGCAACATTTTGAAACGCAGTCCCTCTCGCCAACAGAGTGGCGCATCGTGTACGAGGCGCGCGGCGATCTGTATGCGCTCCTGGGGCAGCTAGAGGCGGCACGCGCAGCCTACGACGGGCTCCTGGCCGACGCCGCCGCGCGCGAACATCACGCACGCATCCATCGCAAAATTGGCGAATTGGTACGACGCCAGCGACCTGCCGAATCCATCGAGTGGTATCGGCAGGCCCTCGCCCTGCTGGACAACCCGCAAGACGTAGAAGCCGCGCGTATCCACATCCGGTTGAGCGCGGCCTGGTTCTATCAAGGAGATTACGAACAGGCCCTTGCCGACGGCGTCAAAGGCTACGCGATGGCGCAGCAGATGGCCGAGCCTCTCGAAAACGCCGAGGCCGCCATCAATCTGGGCAACGTCTACGCGGTATTGGGAAACAGCGACCGCGCGGTGACGGCCTACGAGGAAGCCCTGGCCATCCTCAAACAGGCCAGCCGCCGGCGGCCGGTGATGGAATCTATTGTTCTGTCGGATCTGGCCTCCCTTTATCATGATCTGGGGAACTGGACCCAGGCTGTGGCGTATCACGAACAAAGCCTGCGCCTCGGCGAAAGTCTGGGGGACTTCGATGGCATCGCGATTACCTGTTTCAATCTGGGGGACGTCTACACGCTCATGGGCGACTTTGAATCGGCCGAGGCCAATTTGAGGCGCTGTTTGACGCTTTGGCGACAGATGCGCTCTGATTACGGCGAGGCCGCTGCTTATATGAATATCGGGCAACTGCACCTGCGCCGGGAAGAACTAAGTGAGGCGCAAGCGGCGCTGACCCGCAGCCAGACCCTCTTCGAGACGATCGGTTCTGAAGATTTTCTGCCGGAAGTGTATCGCCTGTTAAGCGAAGTAGCCCTGGCCCGCAACGAGATGGCGCCGGCGGCGGACTACGCGCAGCGCTCCCTCGATCTCGCCGCCAGGCTGGACGCACCGATAGAACAGGGAATGACGCAACGGGTATGGGGAACCGTTCTGGCTGCGCAAGGACAGAGTGACGCCGCGCTGGAGATGTTCGAACAAAGCCTGGAACTCTTGAGCGCCCTGGGCAACCGCTACGAAATCGCCCGCACCCGCTACGCCCTGGGACGTTGTTATCTCCAACAAGCCGATCTGATCCGGGCTGCACAACACCTGCGCCCGGCGTGGAAAACGTTCAACGCCCTCGGCGCAGGTGCGGACGGGGTGTTAGCCAGGGAAGCGTTGCTGCAAGCCGAGCGCCCCGACCAAACTGCGATGACGGTGTGAAGCGGCTATTCTTTGTAAAACAGGTGACGATTCTTCATGACCCTGGCGATGCCCCCCTCCTTATCCAACGCCATTGCAAAGCTCTGATGGCCGCAATGAAAGCCCATATCGTCAACGAGCGCGCGTTTCCATGGGCGCGAAAGGATCGCGTGGGTCATGCGCCGCGCAAGGCGCGGCTGTCGCATAATCATCTCCGCCAATTCCCAGGCGCGCGGAAGCAGGCGATCGCGTGACAACACTTCGTTGACGATCCCAAGCTGTAACGCTGTCCGGCCATCAATCGCCTGGCCGGTGTAAGCGTAGTACGCAGTCCGCTTGACCCCAATGGTTTGTTGTAACGTCAAAGCCATCCCATCTCCGGGCGGTGTTCCGGCCAGGAAATGCGGATCGAAGAAATTCGCATCTTCGGTACAAAGGGTAATATCGCACACCGTAGCCATCTCGCAATGGGTTCCAGGCCCGTTGATCGCGCCGATGGTGGGAATGTCTATACAGAAAATCAAGTTTTCGAGTAGCTTGAATATGTCGTAGTACGCCTTCATTTGGCTATCGTTTGTCCAATGCGCGACGGGCAATGGCATTGTCTTTGCGACATCCAGCGGCCCCTGGTGCCACCATTCGCCGGTTCCGGTCAGGATGAGCACCTCATTTTCGGGGTCGCGCCCAACGTCCAGCCAGGCCTGATTCCAGGCATTGTGAGCTTTCCACGTGTGATGGAAAGGACCGCCGTCGGTGTGCATGCGCAGTTCAATAATCCCATCACGGCGGGTCATGATGAAGAAGTCCTTATACTTTTCCGAGTACATCTCAAACTGCGAAGGCTCGACGCGTTCGTCCCACTCCGATAGTATTTCTGACATTTGAAACCTCCTTTTTGAACTTGAATTTTGCGTGATTTCGATGAATAGTCGTGGGCGCCGGCCCACGGCTGTCCAATACATTTCTTCATCCAATAAGGTGACGACCTGAGTTGAATAATCACAGGGTAATGCGACAAAAGTGTCAATTGATTACACATCAGTAGATATGAAACATACTGTATCTTTTTATAGTATAATGAGACCATCGGCAGAAAACCAGTAGCAGTCGGCAAGAAATGTTACTTATGTGACAAGGAGCGCAAAATGACTCAGACCTCAGGCGATCTGCGGGTAAGACGAACCCGAAAACTTTTGCGAGAGGCATTGATCGAATTGATCAAGGAGCGGGGTTTCGACAAACTCACGGTCGGAGAGATTACCCAACGCGCGATGGTGAGCCGCGCCGCATTCTACCGTCACTATCTGGACAAGTATGACCTGGTTGAGAAAATTTTTGAGGAAGCGCAACACACCATTCTGGCCGATAGCGATCCGGCCCACAGCCCGCTTAGCAACGATCCGGAACAGCCGCCAGAGCCATGGATAAAAATTTTCGAGCACTTTGCAGAATACAAGGACCTCTATCGTGAGCTCTTGGGGTCGCGGGGAAGTTCATGGTTCGCAGCGAAGCTACACGAGCTCTTGGCCAGGCTCATCATCGAACGGAGCCAGGCAGTCCCAAGCCTCGTGCAGGATCAAATCACATTTCCAAGCGCGCTTATCGCCGGCGTCATCATGACAGCCGTCAAGTGGTGGCTTGAGCATCCAGAGCAATATACCCCGCGCGAGATCGCTACGTACTGCTACCCGACCACATTTTCGTTGGCGCAAAAAATGGCGGCGCGTTCTCAAAACGGTTGACAAACATCGCGATTGTGGTAAACTTCTGTCTGCTTGAGCGCCAAAGAGGGGCTGTAGCTCAGTTGGGAGAGCGCTACAATCGCACTGTAGAGGCCAAGGGTTCGAATCCCTTCAGCTCCATTGGGGGATAGACCCCCGGTACAAGTAAAAATATTTTGGGCCTGTGGCGCAGTTTGGGAGCGCGCTTCAATGGCATTGAAGTAAACAATTTTATAGACACTGTGTTAAGCGTAAAAGAAGCCGGTAAAACTACCGGCTTTTTTTGTTTTAAACCTATTCACTGCAAGGGTGAACCTATGAAACTTGAAAAAGCGATTGAAGGTTATTTGCTCCAAAAGGCTACGCGGGCAAGTGTGGAAACGATTAAAACAGATTCCTTCTTACTCAAGCAAGCCTTAGATCATTTTGGAGATATTGTACTTAGTGACTTGACCACACAAAAAGCAGTTGAGTATATAAACATTCTCAAAGCTAGAGTCGCTTTAAGTTCTGTCCACAGACATTTTGCAGTATTGCACAATCTTTTTGTGTGGCTTGGAAGTCCTGATATTGACTTATGCCAACATAATCCTTTTGAAACTATACCACGTGTAAAACTTCCAAAGCATACAGTTGAGGCATTAGGTCAGGATGATATTAAAAAGCTGCTTGACGCTTGTAAGCATTCAAGAAACCCAAAGCGAGATAAAGCACTTGTCTTAATGCTGTTAGATACTTGTTGCCGTATTTCTGAGATTGCCGGTATAAAGTTAAATGACCTTGACCTGAAAGAGGGTAGGGCGTTAGTTATTGGGAAGGGCAACAAACAAAGGGCCGTGTTTTTTGGGCAAAGAACTAAGACGGCTTTATGGTGTTACATTGAAGCCGAAAGAGTAACACCCTTACAAAGCAATGGGGATTATCTGTTTTTGACCGATGACGGCTATCCAACAAATAGAGACAACTTGAGGCATATCATAAACAGATTGTCAACTATTTCAGGCGTTAAGGCACATCCTCACTTGTTTAGACATTCGGGCGCAATCGAAAGACTACGAAGGGGAATGGACTTAGAGACATTGCGCCTATTCTTAGGCCATAGCAAAATGAGCACAACACAAACTTATTTAACTGCACTTACCGAAGAGGATGTTAAAGACAAGGCGAAAAAGACAAGCGCTTGTGACGACTGGCGACTATAACCAAAGGGGAAAATTTGAAACGGCAAGGGGAGAAGTGAGACCCTTGCCGTTTTTGTTGTCACGCCTATGTATGCCGGTATAGGCGATTCGGTTTTAGGACTTTGGAGAAACCTAAAACCGTGTCAACAGCTAAAAATATTCAAGCAATCTTAACAAACTGTCAAAGACTGCGCTTCCGCTTTTTGGCGTCAAAGCTAGATCAAGCGGGCGAACGTTTAAATCATTTGTTGCCTCATATTCGATTTGTAGGCCATCGCGGTATAGGTTTACAGTATTATCAAACTCTAGGGAGTGTTGTACCTTTGCGCTTGCATAGCTTTGTACTTTGTTTTTGATTTGTCGCTTTAGATCAAATAGAGATTTTAACGCCTTGCCAGCTTCACCCATTGCTTTTAGAACTTCGTTAAAGGCTTCCTGGTAAACTGTATACGCTTCCTGGTACTTTTGGTATAGGCCGTCAATATCTCTTTGTGTGTGCAGTCTCAGGGCGTCAAGATTCGCTTGTGAGCGATACCGGCTTTCCTGCGCTTCAAGTTGGGGAAGCATAGCGGCTTTTTGCTGTAAGTCTGATAATGTTCTTTGCGCTTCTCTAGCTTCGCTTAGTGTGGTCATTATTTTAATCCTATCATACGTTTAACACGTTTAGACAGTGTTGAAAAATCAAACTTCTTAGGCATTGTTTGGGCGTTATCGGTTTGGTAGAATGGCAAGCCGGGTACACGTTTTAACGATTTGTTTTCACCCTCGAATAACTCTATCAAAACCGCTTCCAGTTGTGACTTTAACTCTAAGTTATCTACCTGTGCAACAAGTTCATAAAGTTGTCTAACAGCGCTTACATTCTCTTTAGGAATTCGTTTTGACAGTGTTTTGAATGCCTCAACTGTGGTATCAAGTCTTTGTTTCAGGCTTGAAGCATTCACAATTTTGTAGTATAGACTCTCTTTCCCAACTTCCGATAAAATATTTTTGAGCATAGATAGCGCTTTGCTATCTGGCGTTAAGTTCTTCTTTCCCATCGTTTCTACCCTCAATTTCACACAATATCAGTTTTCTGATTAAACCGGATACGCTTTGACCCTGCGCTTTAGATAACTCTACAATCTTTTGTTTTGTAGCCGCGCTAAGATAGATTTGTAACATTTTTCTATTTTCTAAAAATCTGTTTCTCATTTGTTTGCTCTCCATTGTAACTATATTATAACATATATTAGCCGTGATTGCAAATCGGATTGTAAGAGGATACAACGAAAAAGGGAGCTATGATAGCTCCCATTTGTTGAGACATCCGGCTAAACATCCGGCATTGTTTTGTTACTCTACAAAGTTCACCGGTTCGGGTTTTTGATAGGCGATAGCTTGACGCTCATTTGACCACCCAAAGAAGTCCATGAGTTGCCGTGTGCTTAGTTCTTTAGCTTTGAGGGTTGCGCAGCTATGGCGACAATCATGACAAGTCAGGTTAGTTATACTCACATTCTCACATAGTTGAGTAAACCGGTTTTGAATTGCCCGAATGGACATTCTACCGGTTAAACGTCCTGACTTATGGCTACCCATCAAAAGGTATTCACCGGGTTTATTTTCTGAGATATACCGCTTGAATAGCTTTACCTTATCCGGTGAAAGTTCAAACGTTGTTGTTAAGTCTACCTTTGGCCTATATACGCTTAGCCGGTTTGTTTGCGCATCAAAGTCTTTTGTGCGGAGCTCCGCACATTCGGAAACTCTTAAACCGAAGTCAAAAAGCAGAGTAAGTAAAATCATATCACGGGTACCCTGTGGGGATGTATCACACTGACCTTTGATCATTGCGATGGTTTCAGTGTCAACAATATCGAATGACGCTTTTTTACTGCTTAGCCGTGTAGGAATACCGGCATCATTGCGCTTAGAGTCAATATTGACCTTCTCTTTTTTCGCGTAAGGTTCAATAGCCATAATCCTAACGTATGTATCACGGCTAAGAGTACCAGCCTTTAAAGCAAGGCGGCTATATCGCTTGATTGTGGACAGGTGCAGGTTTACAGTACCCAACGAATAACCATCCCGTAACATAGCCTTAGTGTATGTGTCCACTAAGCCGAATGTGACAAACTCCCATCCCTGCGGAGTAGTTGAGAGATCATGCTCTATCCCAACGAATTGAGCAAATAACGCTAACTCTGAGGATTGCCGTTTGATTGTGTGGACTGCTTTCCTTGCGCGATATTCGACAAAAGAATTTTGCGCCGCTACCCTGTCGGCTTCCTGACCGATTAAAGATAATTGGCTTGTGTTGATTGTGTCTAGCTCATTAGTCATTTTTGT
This sequence comes from Anaerolineae bacterium, assembly GCA_034429675.1. Lineage (GTDB taxonomy): Bacteria > Chloroflexota > Anaerolineae > B4-G1 > SLSP01 > JAKQHY01. Next base: position 8,690 of record DAOUFX010000117.1, read on the forward strand.
TCGCTCCATTCCCATTCAAACTTAACCTTGTCAAAAACAGAAACAGAAACAATTTTCAGGTAAACAGGCACACTGTAAACCTTTGGAAGTCTTTCATAACTTCGCTTTATCGGTTTTGGTCTAAGTGCGCCGTTTGAATATTGGGTATAAATTAAAACCTGATAACGTCGTTTCATTTTTTCCCTTCACTTTCACACTTTGTTAAAAAGTGTGTACTGATATAGTGTGAATATGAGCTATTATACCACACTTTCCGCAATCCTGTCAAGTGGTCAATACTGCACACTCTTTAAAATGTTGCAAAGTAATCCTGCAACATAAAAAAGACGCCCGTCTTTTAAAATATGACCTTCTATTTTAAATTTTAAGCGGTTTATTAGGCTCATAGGTCAATTTATACAGGGTATAGGATTAAAATTGATTCTAGGGCTTCCTAGAAGGTCTAGGGGGGATTACAACAACATAAAAAAACGTTAGGACTTAACGCCTAACGTTTTTTCGCCACAGAAAGAAAAAAGATGGGGGGGGGATTGTTACCAGTAGAGCTTTAATAATTCACTATCGGTATTGTTATCAGACTCCCATAACCGGGTATTATTGTTAAGTTGTTTTTGCTGTCCAGTGATAAAGCGCTTATCACTGGGATGGTCAACTTTTACCCTCACAACACGTTTAGAAGTTGGCTTTTGTGCTTTCGGGAATTCGATTCCCGAAGACGTGGGCGCAATTTCAACAGGCGTGATTTGTTCAAAATCTGGCAATGGTTCACCATCGGTTTCACTGTCGGTTTCAATGTCGGGATGATCATTTAACAACGTTGGGTATATAGGCCCATTTTGTTGCTGATAAGCGGTTTCAAGGTCATGGTATTTTTTGGCAATGGTCGCAAGCTCCATGAGTTTGTCTGTCATTGCGTCACGTGGCCGTGTTTCCCCTGGTGTTTCACCATCGTTGATTTGTTGCGCAAGTTCTAAGAGATCATCCACAGAAATATCACTGTAACCGGGTATAACGGCTTCAAGTCGCTTTTGCCGTTCTGTTTCCTCATAATCTGGAATTGCAAAATCAAAACTACGTGTTAGTAGTTCCTCAGTTGAGAACAAATCTATATAAAGACAATCGGCAACCCTAGCCAATTCTTGTACAGTCTCAACATCGTTTTTCAATTCAGGATACCAGCTAACAAAGTCTAAATTGCCGTTTGTCAAAATTCTATTGACTAACATTTTGTTTGAATAGCCTTTATCATAATACAATCTTAGGGCCAATTTAGCTAAATCTTTTTTATCCATTGCAATTCAAATTGTTTTTTAACGCAAGTCTGACAGTTAAGAAAGCAAAAAGAGTTATTTCGCGTCTTTATCAACGTTTTTATACTGTGTCAAAACATCCTCAAATGACAGTTTGTTAAGGTCAAGCGTTTGTACTCTTTTGGTTGGCATTTGATCGAAGTTCATGGCGAAGCCATCAAACAACGCTTTAAGGCCGTTAGAAAGCTGCGATAGTGAGCTATCCTGAATATCTGCGTTCTGAATAGCTGTATACAGCTTGTCGGCAAATTCTCGAAGGATGGCCGTCTTTATCTCTACAAGTTCACTTTGTATGTTTTGAGAGTCAATAGCGTATTGACTCCTAACTCTTTCTTGCCAATTGCAATCTGTTGAGTATGCCTGTAATGTTCTAAGGCACACAGTACAATCAGGATGTTTGTTTAACAATACAAGGCTTCTATTTGCGCCCATCGAATAATACGAGCGCAACAAGTCATTTTGTAAAACCGTTTCACCTTCACAAAGTCCTAAAGGATTGTCAACATCCCATTTAACGCTCATTTTTCACATCTCCAATATGATAAAACCTCGATAATTCCCAATACTTACCCGCCCACTCCGATAATTCCTTGTCGTGATATTCAGGTTCAAAAAACTGTAACAACTGCACAAGCTCCCCTACACCCTGAATGTTATCCAACGCCAGGCGGATTGCACTCTCAAAATCTCCGCGCTCATAATTAAAACTATGTTTGTCTTTCATAATACCATCATTATAACATATTTGTTGCACAGTTTCAACTTGCTTGCAATAATTGTTATGTAAAGTATTTTGACAACACAAAATAATGTGGTATAATACGTGTATACTCAAAAACAGGAATGGAGAAATTGAAAAATGAATAAGAAATATGCCAGAAAAAATAAAAGTGAACTTTTGATTTTACGTGTAACGAAGGACTTTAAAGACAAGCTGCAAGAGTGCGCTTATGCGCTCGACAAGCCCATGGCCGAAGTTGCGCGGGATGCGATTGCACTTCAAACGGGGTATATCTCAACTGGGAAACAGGTAGCCAACTAAGCAAAAAAATTGCCCACAGTGTGGACTGTGGGCTTTGAACTTGGAACTACTGACTGTTAGAAAAAATCTTTGATAGGACTTGAGTTATTGACCTAACTTTATTATACCACACTATAAAATTGTGTCAAATTGCCAAAATTGGCAAAGTTATTAAACATTCAGAACAAAGTAAGGGAGGCAGTATGTTAGAAAAATTTGCTAAATAGGAGTTAGAAAAATGACTGTTGAAACGATTAGAAAAATGTTGGATGGTGGAGAACAAGGTGACGCCCTGTTATTCTCCGAATTGACACAGGGTAACATCTTGTTTGATCATAGCAAAAATTCCTGGTATCTTTTCAATGGGAATTATTGGGAGCAGGATACTACAAACAGTGTGCGCGGCATTCTCTCCAATACGTTACGGGATAAATATTACAGCTACATCAAACTAATTGACCACCAACAAAACGAAAAATTATCAAAACGTCTAAGCGCTCACATACACGCTTTAGGTTTTGGCACTCGCATAAAAAGCACCCTCTCACTTGCAGAAACCCCTTGCGCATTCACCGGTGAATGGGACACAATCCCCCACAAAATAGCCGTCAAAAATGGCGTGATAAACCTTCAAACCGGTAAACTTGAAACCGGTAACAAAACCGACTATCTAAACTACTGCATACCGGTAGAATACGACGCCGGCGCGGATTGTCCCCGCTTTAAACAATTCCTGCAAGAAGTCTTTGACAATGATCAAGAGACAATTGATTTTATCAAAAACCTATTCGGCTATGGTTTAATCGGCGCATCATACGAGCATATATTCCCGGTATTCTATGGGCCAGACGGCTTTAACGGCAAAGACACACTACTAAAAACCCTTAGAAACGTTTTAGGGAGTGGTATTTGTAACGCTGTTTCTTCGGATATTTTGATAGACACAAAAAACTTTCAAAACACAACAAGCGCAGCTTATCAGCTTGAAGGTTTACACATAGCTTATACCAGTGAGAGCGCGGACGGCGCAATATTGCGAAGTGAGCAAGTGAAAAACCTTACCGGTGATTCTCCCTTACCCGTCAAAAAACTATATAAGGATGTTTACACCATAACGCCCAAACACCTGCTTTTACTCCTAACAAATTTCAAGCCGTCCGCCGATTCGGTAGACTCTGCACTATGGCAAAGAATTGTTTTGATCGAATTCAATCAAAGATTTGTACCCGAACCGATAATGGACAATGAGCATAAAATTGACACAAATCTAAGCGCAAAACTTAGACTAGAATCGCCGGGAATACTCAACTGGCTAGTACAGGGCGCAGTCAATTATTATGATAACGGTTTACACATTCCCGAAAAATTACAGTTGTCAACATTAGAGTACCGGGAACAAAATGACACCATAGGCCAATTCATAGCGGATTACTGCACAGTTGGGGACGGCCTAAAGGTATTACAGTCTGAACTATACGCCCGATTTACTGAGATATACGGCAGCAAGATAAAACAAAGGGAGTTTGTCAAAGCAGTTGAGAAACACGGCTTTACTCGGAAAAAGATGACGAACGGCCAAACATTCTTTGGACTGTATGCTGGTAAACCGATAGAGAGCGAATTCGACGCCCTAGACAAGCTCGTTGGATGGGATGGCAATGACGAAAATATGACGAAATGACGCAAATGACGGTTTTTTCTATAACTATTTTTTTCTAAAATCATTTTCAAACTTTTAAACTTTTGGGAAAAACCGTCATAACCGTCATTTCGTCATATACTTGACTAGTCAACAAATATTTAACAGCTAAATTAAAAACTTGGAGAAAATTAAAATGGACTTGGAAACGACGCAACGCGCAGTTATTTGGTGGGGAAAAGGTTACAATGTGGTTTTAACGCCTGTGGGCAATCAAGCGAAGATCTCATGGGGCAGATGGATACACAATCGGCAAACATTAGGCCAGGTCAGTTGGATGTTAGATCATTCACCGGAAACTTATACAAACGTGGCAATCATAACCGGCTTTAACGGCCATCTTGTTTTAGACTGTGATAAGCCGGGCGAATACGACGCCCTGGTAACATCCTACCCGGCACTATTAAACACCTTCACAGTAAAATCAGGGCGCGAAGGTGGCTATCATATTCACCTAATCTGCGACAACTTACCCGACAAGCTACCGGCTAAACACCCATTAGGTGCAGAGGTTTGGAGCTATGGTCATTTTGCACAAGTCCCCGGTAGTATTCACCATTCGGGTATACCCTACACTGTCCACACTGACAAACCTTTTCTACACATTGCCAGTGTGAAAGATGTTGGGATAGTTGAGGACTTGTTGACATTGCCACGGAAAAAGAAAAATGACAGCATTCAGGAAACAGAACTTTTCTTTTTCCGAGGCAATACAACATCTTCTATAACCGATAAAATCAAAGCGACAATACCGGCTAGTTATGTGTTAGGTGACTGTGACTTTGAGCAATCTGGAAGTGAGCATTTATTAGGTTACTGTCCTTTTCACGAAGATAACAAACGTTCTCTAAGCATTCACACTGTATCAAATAAGGCTAAGTGTAAGTCCCCTAATTGTATCCTGTCGGATAGTTGGCACAGTGTTATTGACCTGTATATGATCAAAAATAAGGCTACACAGGCGCAAGCTATCGCAGCTTTAGCGGCGAGGGTAAAATAATGACAGGCAAAAAACTTAAAACAGCCTTTAATCAAGTTTTAGACAATGACAAGCGGCTCGCCCTGTCAATTCTTGAAGCTGCGAAGTCTGAAGCTGATCAGGGCGACATTAGTGCATTATCGTTTTTGATAATGGACGGCCAAAGCCTTGAGGAACTTCTTTTGCCAAAATCGCAAATTGACAGAAACGAAAAAGTTGAGAGTTCACCGGTTTTAGAATTTTGTCGTAGGACGTGGGAAAAGGTTTTGAAGGGTGAAATTGTCCCGAAGTGGGCAGATTTGGAAATTATGCGAGAATACAGTCAAGCCGGTTTTAGTATTCCCGGATTGAAGTTTGACAGTCAAGAGGATGATATATTTGACTCTGAAAATTGATTGTGGTATAATTAACGCTAAAGAATAACGAAAGGCAAAAACGACAATGACAGATAGCCTAGAAGAAATTAAAAAGCGTGTAGGGTGGACAACTGAAGAAGTAGCAGAGCAAGCGGGCGTTAATCCTTCACGCATAAGACAACTTCTAATCGAGGGAGTTCTTAAAGGTTTCAAGCGTGGACAAAGACAATGGATTATTCCACACGACGAAGCCACAAGATGGTTAGTTGAGTACAAAAAAGAAAAAGGCAAATAGCCTTTTTTTAAACGTTTACGCCTAACGTTATGGAAGTTTTACTATAATAATATATTGCACTTAATTTTTGCATAATAATGAAGAGGGTAGGGGTTTTACGATGGGAAACGAATTTGTGACAGAACTAAGTGAGATCAGGACACAGCTAGAGACACAGAAAAATGAATTGAGCGATTTTAGCAATCGCTTGGAGCAATTCAAAGCGGAGTTAAACACACTCAAAAACACGTTGGGTGTTAGTCGGTTAATTGCGATAGTCGCAACGTTTCTAAATTTCACGCATTGAGCGTGTGAAAGGAGTTAAAGACAAATGACTGAAAACAATGGATTTTTAGAGAGAGATCAAAGTCAAGTCGGTGCAGGACAATGGGCAACCATTCAGAAAACTGAATGGCAACCATTGACAAATGACTCTTGGAAGCTGCCCACTTTTGAACAGTTGATTGTTTCGGGTACACGTGCGGCGCTTGTTTTTGCCGTAAGTGCTCCTGTCGCCGGACTGTTGTCAAAGGATGTTTTTGTGGGTTTAGGTGTTGGCCTGTTTGCTGGTATCGGCTACGGCCTGTGGGATTATCAACACAACATTACAACGTTGTTTGATGTTTACCGGGAACGAATGACCCGACAAGAGGTATATGAGCGCGAAACTAAAGCGGCAGCTAGTGCAACAAATGAGCGCGTTGTGTTGGAATCTTACGAGACACAAAACGGGCGCAATGTTCGCACAATCTATGATCAGCTATCCACTACCCGTGAAGTGTTGGAAAGAGTCGCAATGCTTGAAAGTCTAAGCGTTCGGGAACTTCAAAACGTTGGGTTGTCTTTCGATGCATCAAAGGCCCTAATGACCGAACTAACAAAATCCGGTTTTGTGGTCAGAGAGCAACCAAACAAACCGGCGCAATGGTCAGCAAAGGGGAAAAGTTTAGTGCATTATTTCAGTACACAACCGGCTTTAGTTTGTGAGGATAATTAGCAATCGGTGTTGTTGTGATGTTGTTGTGAGCGTTACAACAGCAAAAAAACAGCATATCCCCCCAGGGTGGGGGAGTGGTAACAGTCATTCAGTCAACAAAAAGGATAGGTGAAAACAATGGATAAGTTAGAAGTTTTGAAAGCTGCTTTTCTGGCATTAAGTTATGGGTTTTGTTTTAGTATCGCGCCATGGGTTTTGTTGGGTATCGGCTTGGCTTGGCTTATGCCATCGCCGAAAGGTGCGCAGGGTGGCAATGTAACCATAACGATAAACCAAAGCAATGATGGCGGGAGTAAGTAAACCGCCAACTTTCAACAAAGCAAAGGAGCATGGAATGACAATCCAAAGTGTTATTACAGGTCAGCTAGGCGAAAAACTTGTCTTTAATCGGCTCCGCAATCTTGGCCGTGTTAGAGTACCTAAACTGCAACATTGCGGAGATATTCACCTAGAAGGTATCAAGATCGAAGTAAAGACAAGTCAACTAACACGGGTAAACAAGTCTAAGCGTGGATGGCAATGGAAACTATTCCAAGCGCATAAAACAGACTTTCACCACAGTGATATTTTGATTTTGCTTGGACTGAATGAATGCCAGGACGTTGAGAGAGTTTATATAATCCCTTGCAATGTGTTGGGTGATACGCGCAAAAAGATAAACGTTGTGCGTGATTCGACCACAACAAAGTGGTATTTCTGGCAAGATAGATGGGATATTCTTGAAGCAGCTATACAAGAAAACAGCCTTGACGGCTTCGATTTTGACGCCATCGAAAGCATAGAATTTTAGGGGGTGAAACTATGAAAGCTACAAACGTTGGGAAAAGATATTGTGTCAATTGTGGACGTGTTACAACGTGGTCTAGGGTAGAGTATCCCAGGGGGAGTGTTACATACTCCGAAACTGTTTGTGATACCTGTGGACATAGTGAGCAACAAAACCGCCAGGGAGTCAAAGACAAGGAACGGGGTGAACAATGACAGAACATCAAACGATACTTAAAGGCCATTCGTGGCTTCAATTTGTCGGTGAAAAGGAGGCTGGTATATCTGCTTTTTACCGAAGGTTTCACAAGTCGCCTGACCTGTGCATAGAAGGGACAATCGGAAACACGCCTTGTTTTTACGTTGGCCCTTGTCCAGTTGTTGAAACAAAGGGGGATTGCAATGACAACGAAACTCAAACCGTTTGACAAAGGGTTTTTCGCAATCAATAACGCGGTTTTTGATGTGCTTATGCCTGACCTATCGCCCGCAGGGTTTAAGGTGTTATGTGTTGCCGTTCGCGCTACGTTGGGATGGCACAAGGAAAGCGACATATTATCATATAGCCAATTCTCTAAACGTTCGGGCATCAAAAGCCGTAACAGTATAAGCGCAGCTTTGCAAGAATGCTTAGACAAAGGATACTTGAAACGCACACAAACCGGCACCTGCTCAACTGGTAAACCTGTCTATTGTTACTCACTTAACCTTGATTTTGAACTTGTGCTTGAGGATAGTATGAATTCGATACTAGCTAGTAACGAAAACATACTAAGCCATAGTAACGAAACGATACTACTGCATAGTAACGAAACGATACAAACAAAACAACAAGAAACAACAATCAAACATGTCGATGCCGATTCTCTTTTATCTTCTCTTTTAGATCAAGGTGTTGACAAAGCGCAAGCGCGGAAACTGATTAAAGCCGGTTTAACTCACGAATTGCTCGACGCTTGGCTTGATTACATAGACACACATAACAACCTGCAAAACCCTGTGGGGTTTTTAGTTAGTCGCCTGAAACTTGCAGAGTATCCACCACAGGAAACCGGTAAAGACGATCAGGACTCAAGCCGGTATTTGTGCAAAGGTTCGGAGTTTGACGGCTTGATTCTAAGTTGACACCCAAAAAGATGGGCGTTACAATGTCGGTAGTTTTATGGTTTTTTGACCTTAACACAGAACTTATTAGAATTGTTTACCACTTGTCAAAAAGCGCTTTTTGTGTATAATCAGCTCCATTGGGGGATAGACCCCCGGTACAAGTAAAAATATTTTGGGCCTGTGGCGCAGTTTGGGAGCGCGCTTCAATGGCATTGAAGAGGTCAAGGGTTCGAGTCCCTTCAGGTCCACCAACAAAACATCCCCCCAAATTTGGGGGGATGTTAGTTTTTCGGTCACAACGCGCGTTTTCTATTCGTCGTAGTCCGTGTTTGAGGGCAAATTGACGCTGACAATGTCACCGTGCACGTCAACGATCACCTTGAAACCCATCATTCCCAACCAGCTGCGAGTTTCTGCCGGCATGCCCACTTCCATGAACTTTTCCATGTTCTCGCCCATCTGGTTGATGGACGCCTCGACGGCAGCTTTGGTGAACAGGTCGTCTTTCCCCATAAATTGGAGCATCCCCTGAATGACGGCCTCTTTGTTTTCCAGCACATTTTCTTCCATCAGCGCCAGGATCGGGCGATCCACTTTCTCGGCTGGAATATGGCGCAAAAAGCCATCGTCGTTGACCACGTAATGTGGCGCATTGCCAACGTAGGTCACCTGAACCGGTTGGTCTTTCTCGTCCACGATCAACCCCTCAAAAATAGCAATTTGCCTCATGATTTTTCTCCCGGTCATGGTAGACTTAGGACTGCGGGAACGATCCCTTCTGCCCGTTCCCGGAATTTATCGTACCAGAAATTGAAAGAAACGCCAATAGTCGAGGACTCTATGCAAACATTAACGCCTGTCGCCGTTGTCACCGATTCCGCCTCGGCCATCCCGGCTGAGTTGCTGGCGCAATACCAGATCAACGTCGTCCCGATCTATGTAAATATGGGAAGCGAAACGTTCAAGTCGGGAATTGATTTGAAACCGGTGGATTTCTTCAAAAGGCTGCGCGCCGAGCCGGAGTTGACGGTCAGCACCGGCGCCCCCTCTACGTCAGCTTTTCTGAGCATCTACGAGAAGGTGGCGCAATGGGCCAGGGCCATCGTCTCGGTGCACGTGGCCGGCAAACAGAGCGGCTGTTGCAACGTCGCCGAAGTCGCCGGGCGCGAGAGCCCCGTCCCCGTGGTGGTGATAGACAGCGAAACCACTTGTATGGGCGAGGGCTTTGTCGCCCTCGAGGCCGCGCGCGCCGCCGCTGCCGGCGCGTCGCTGGGAAGTGTGGTCGAGAAGGCACGGTCGCTGGTCCCCAACGTGGGCCTGACCGCGCTGTTGGAAAGCGTCTCCTATGCTCTTAAGGGAGGCCGGCTCAGCAATACGGCGCGGGTGGTCGGCAGCTTCTTTAACATTCAGCCGTTGATCCGCGTGCAGCACAACCGCGTGAGCCTGGCCGGACAGACTCGCCGGCGCAGCCAGGGCGTCAAGGCGTTGATCGAGAAGGTGCTGGAAGAGGTACGCGACGCTCCCACCCATCTGGCCGTCCATTTCGCCAACGATGAAGAGGAAGGGCGCGCTTTGTTGGAAACTCTGAAGGCGCAAACCCACTGTGTGGAGTCATATCTGACCTACGTCCCGATTGAGTTGGGGGTCCACTCCGGGCCGGGTTCCCTCGCCGTCTCGTATTACGCTGAGCGCGAGACGCTGGACTTGAAAGAGCAGTTGAGCCGCCTCACCGAGTACGCGAAGGAAGCCATTCTCTCGCGCCTGCCGGGGAACGCGCCAAAGGATTCCCAGGAAAGCTAAAATCATTCAAAGGCTAAACCCTATGAGCATTCAAGAACGAAATCGTCAATTACGAATTGTGTCGGAAATTTTGCTGGTGCATCTGCCGGAATGCCTGACGAAGGATCAGGCGCTGGCGCGGGACTTACTCGCGGTGGCCGGGAAAGCGCTGCGCGAGATTTACGACGACGCCGATGAGTCGTCAAAGTCGTGGGATAAACGCGCCTATCACGTCCGCGCCGACGAGCTGCGCCGCGAGTGGGACTGGGCTCTGGGCGCCGCCAACTACGCGCTGGGGCTGGCGTTGCAGTCCGAGCCGCTCACCCCATCCTCCATCGCCAAACTGCGCGTCCTGATCCGCCCCGACATCGAGGCGCCGGCGCGCCGCCAGATTCAGGAACCCGCACGATTTCGCGGAGCGGCCAAAGCCGTCCGTGACCAGGAATCACACAAGCGCAAACCCATTCGCGGTTAGAGGAGTTTTAACACGGAGACACCGAGGCCACCGAGGTTTTTTATGATCTCTCCGTGCTCTCCGTGTCTCCGTGGTGATCCTCTGCAAGCGCGGCGCGGCAGATGTCCAGCCGGAACGGTTTGTTGGCTTCCATGCCAATTTCGGCGAAGTCGGATGGGACGATCTTGAGGCGAACTCCCAGGCGTTTGGGCGCGTAGAGTTCCAATTCCTCCATACTCAGACGGCGGGTCATCAGTTTGAAGACGATGTCCCCACCCAAACGAAGCGCCTGTTGCAGAATGTTTTCGCGGCTGTCCAACAAACTGCCCCACAGGTCTTGTTGGCGGTGCGCCAGATTCGTCGCCAGGACGTGCATGTTCGCTCCGGCAAAATCCCCCTCAAGCAGTGGAATGCACTTGCGATTGGCCGCGGCAAAGCGCTGCTCCATCACCGCGCGCGGTATGACGTGGTAGTACATCTCCGCTTCGCTTTCTTTTTGAAGAGTCTCCCAACGACTTATCACCTGGTTGACCATGTCAGCGGTGATGAGGGGAATGTCGGCGGTGCAGAAAAGCACGTAGCGCGCGTCAGGCCGCAGCTCGTGCATGCGCTCCAGTCCGGCGACGAGGTTGGGCAGAAAGCGGCCCTGTTCGGTCACGTGGGCGACAATCTTAGGCGAGGTGAGAGCCTGGACCGTGTCCGCTCCTACCATCACAATGGATTCCACCTGTGTCGCGCCGGTGAGGGCATCGAGCACCCACTGTCCCATCGCCTTTCCGGCAATGGCGGTCAGCGCATGAGGCATGCCATGCGTCCCCGGCTCAGGCCGGATTCCTGTCTGAGGCAGGCCATCGGTGAGAAGCACACAATTGAGTCCCATGGTTTTCCTCCGGTTACTCACAAGACGTCCAACGGATCAATGTCCACCAGCCACCCCGGTGGAATTTCCACAGCTCGCAAGAAATCGGCCGGCGACACGCTGCGCAGCAGAATCTGCCAGCGATAGCGCCCGCGCACCCGCGCAAAGAACGCCGGCGCCGGGCCGATCAGGTCGCTGGGAGGCAGCCCGGCCTCGCGCAGCGCCGCGCGCAACGTCGCGGCCAGCGCTTCGGCAGCTTCCTGCGCTTTTTCGCGGCGGGTATGCGCATAGACCAGCCGCGCCAGACGAATGGCCGGGGGATAGCCGGCGTGGTTGCGGAAGGCCAATTCGCGTTTGGCGAAGCCGGTGTAGTCGTGTTCGGCAGCGCGCTGAACGGCGTAGTGATCGGGATGGTACGTTTGCAGCAGCACCCGGCCCCCCAGCAATCCCCGTCCCGATCTGCCCGCCACCTGCGCCAGCAATTGGAATGCGCGCTCGGCGGCGCGGAAATCCGGCAAATTGAGCGCCGTGTCGGCCGAGACGATGCCCACGACCGTGACTTTGGGAATGTCCAGTCCACGGGCCACCATCTGCGTGCCCACCAGGATGTCGGCCTCGCCGCGCGCAAATCGCCCCATCAGCGCCGCGTGCGCCGTGTGCGACTGCGCCGTGTCGCGATCCCAGCGCACCAGTTGCGCCTCGGGCCAGCGCTCGGCGACGCGCCCTTCCAGACCCTCCGTCCCCAATCCGAAAGCCCGCACGCGCGGCGAGTCGCAATCGCGGCACAGGCGCGGCATGGCCGTCTTGTAGCCGCAACGATGGCACAGCAACTTGCCGATACCCTCGTGGTAGGTCAACGGCGCCTCGCAGTGAGGACACTCCGCCACCCACCCGCAATCGCGGCAAAAGATGTAGGTCGCCGTGCCGCGCCGGTTGAGGAAGAGGATGGTCTGCTCCTTGCGCGCTAACGCCTGATCCACAGCCTTCTGCAACGCGACGCTAAAGATGGACCGATTGCCGGCTTTGAGCTCGGCGCGCATGTCCACGATCTGCACGGGCGGCAGCGGCGTCGTGCGCGCGTCCGCCGTCCCTCCCATGTCCTGGTAACACGTCCGGTTGAGATGGAGATACGCTTGCCAGTCGGACAGCCGTTGGCGGTGGCCGATCACACGCTGCGGCAGTTGCAGCAGCCGGTACTGCCCGGCCAGAGCGCGCGCATAGGCGTCCAGCGAAGGCGTCGCGCTGCCGAAGATGAGCAACGCCCCGGTCATGCGGGCCAATTCCTCGGCGGCTTCGCGGGTGTGATAGTAGGGCATACGTCCCTGCTTGTAGCCGGTGTCTTCCTCTTCGTCCAACACGATCAGGCCCAGGCGCGGGAACGGCGCGAAAAGCGCCGAGCGCGCGCCCACCACGATGGAGACCGAGCCGTTGCGCACCCGGCGCCAGGTGTCGAGCCGCGATCCTTCGCTCATGCCGCTGTGCCACAGCCCCACCTGGCCGGGAAACCGCGCCGCGAAACGACGCACCGTCTGCGGCGTCAGGCTGATTTCGGGCACCAGAATGAGCGCCTGCCGCCCTTGCGCCAACACTTTGGCCGTCGCCCGCATGTACAATTCCGTTTTCCCCGACCCGGTGACGCCCAGCAGCAAAACCGGCGGCTTCGCCTGTGCCGCCGGCGCCAGCAACGGCTCGATCTCGTCCCAGACTTCTTGCTGGCCGGGGATCAACGCCAGCGGAGAATCCGGAGTGAAAATCTGGTCGGCCAGCGGGTCGCGCAGCAGCTCTTCCTGGCTGAACGCCACCAGCTGGCGCTGCGCCAGCGTTTTGAGGTGGGCGCTGCGCGCGCCGGTTTCGGCGTAGACCACCGATACCTGCACCGGCGTCCCTTCCGCTTCCAGAAAGGCCAGGACGGCGCGGTAGAGCTCCAGGCGGTGTAATCCGTTCAACCTCTCGTCCCACTGCGCCGCCGGAGCGTCCAGGCGCACCATCTGCGTCATGCGCGGCTGCGGGCGCGGCAGGTGCATCAAGCGTTCGACTTTGATCAGCCTTTGTCTTTGAAGCATCTGGCGGGCGCGGCGCAGGTCAATGCCTTTGAGCAACGCCGTGAGCTGGGAGGTTTGCAGCGGGCCGCGTTGGATGAGCGCATCCAGCAGTTGCGCCGCCGGTTTGGCGAGATCGGAGGGGACGGCAGCGACCAGGGCCGTCAATCGCAGATAGGGATGGGGGCGCAGCGCCGGCGGCAGCATCATCGCCACACACAGGTGCAACGGCGCCAGCGTCTCGTGCGAAATCCAATGCGCCAGATCCAGCAGCGTCGCGCTCAACAATGGTTCCGGGTCCAGCACGCTTTGGATAGGCCGGGTGTTGGGGACGGCAGGGGTATCGGTCAAAGCCAGCACAATGCCGGGGAGCGCGCGCTCCCGCAGCGGCACAATGACCAACACCCCCACCGCGACAGTCTCGGCCAGGTCTGCCGGAATACTGTAATCGAACAGCGGCGTGGCTTTGGTTTTGACGCCTAAGAAGACCAAAACGCGCGCGAACATAGGATTCGCAGGATCAGTCTTCGTCGCCGATTAACCAGGCCGCCGCATTGAGCGCCAGGGTCTCTTGCGCCTCAGCCGGCAGACGGTAAAAGGGGAAGGCCGCAATGATGATGCGGGTCAGCTCGGTGGTGTCGTCTTCGGCGACGATCAACGCCGGCGAGCCGTCTTCGGGGCTATCGGGGCCGCGCAGCATGAGAGTCTGCCCCTCCTCCTCGGTGTAGTCTGCGGGGATGACCCACGATTCCACATCGCTCTCGGCGTCGAGCAGCGGGATGATCTCCTCAGCGTCGAATCCTTTCAGCAGCGGATGCTCGGTATCGCTCACCTCCAAATCGTCAATGTCGGCATAGGTGGCATCCTCCGTCACCGGTATCGGCTGCGCCCCGATTAGCATGATGCCGCCCGCTTCGATGTTGGTCATCGCCAGAAATGCCGGTGAGATCATCTCAGCGCTGGTGAAATCGCCAAAGTCAAAGATGTAGGCGTCGTATCCCAGCATATCCTCGTAGGCGGGATCGCCATCGTCCGGCAGGCGCCAGAGCGTCACGTCGTAGGCGTCGCTTAGGATGTCCACGAAATCGTCGCCGCTGCTGCGCGCGCCTTTGGCGCCTTCTTCCACCGAAATGACCAGAATACTTCCCCCGTCCCCGGTATCTGCCGACTTTTCTTCATCTTCATCCGGTTCGAGGTCTTGTTCCTCTCCGGTCGAGCAAACGATTACCGCTTGTGTCTGGATACAGCCGGAAAAATCGCGGGCCACCAGTCGCGCCAACGCCGCGCCGACCGTTTTGGAGTCCTCGGCCAGGATGGCTACCGTCAGGCGTCCATCTTGATCGTCCAGCAAAAAGAGCGTGACGCCGGTTTGTCCCAATGTCCCCAACGATTCGATTTCCAGGAGACCCTTTTGTTCTTCTTCGTCCTTTTTGTCCTTTTCGTCCTCTTCTTCCGGTTTTTCTTCGGTTTCCTCTTCCGGCGTCTCCTCCGTCTCCTCTTCGGCCTCGGGTGTGGATTCTCCTTCCTCGGTTTCTTCCTCATCTTCCGCTTCCGGCGTCTCGGTTGCGTCGGG
Organism: Anaerolineae bacterium; assembly: GCA_034429675.1. GTDB lineage: Bacteria > Chloroflexota > Anaerolineae > B4-G1 > SLSP01 > JAKQHY01. Next base: position 23,902 of record DAOUFX010000117.1, read on the forward strand.
AGATGGTTCATCGGCTTCTGCCATATCCGTCTCTTTTTCTGAATCGTCGGGCAAAAGTGTGATGGTGATGCCGGATTGCGCCAGGAGTTCCTGCACGTCTTCGGAGTCGTCGTAGGTTGCCAGCAGCAGCGCATCATGTTCCGGGTCTGCCGCGGCGCGGAAGCTGGCCTCGATCCCGGCATCTTCAAACACCTTCAGCAAGACATCACCTTCCGCGATGAGTTGCGGCGCCACATATTGGCCGCTGACCTGCACCACGTCCACCGGCCCCGCGAACAAATAGGGGAAATCGGCCAGCTCGTCGCGGACGCGGCCATCTTCGGCCAGCCAGTCGGCGATGTGACTCAGCAGTTGGTCGTTATCGGCGACAGTGCGGTAGGGGTCGGTCAGAAACGTGAGGTCGCCCAGCGCCAGCACCTGCTCGTCCGCCGAAAGCGCAGCGGCAGCCAGTTCCGTTTGACCGGTGCGCAACGTAGAGAGCGTGTCCGCGTCGCCGTACAGCAGCGTCGCGCCATCGCTTTGCAGCGAGTACGCCGCGAAGAAAACCACCGATTCCAGGCCGGCAGTGAGCGCGTTTTCGGTCTCTGCCGGCGACAGCTTGACATTGCGGTAGTTCCCGGCGTTGTCCTGCAGGTTGTAGAGGTAATCCTCAAAATACGTAATGCCAAACTCGTTGGCGACGCTGTTGATGGCAGGTACGCCGCTGGGGAAGTCAAACGCATCGGACTCCGTCGGCCGGATATTTTCGTTTTCCAGCGCCGGATGCGTGGGGTCGGCGGCCAGGAGCAGCCGCCCGCCGTCCTCCACAAACGCGGCCACAGCGTCGCATTCGTCGGACGTGTAAGGGCGCGAGGGCGCCAGGATGAGCAGCGCCGTCGCGTCGTGCAACAGCGCCGCCAGCGTCGTCGCATCTTCTCCCAGGGTCACGACCGTCACGCCGCGCGATTCGAGGCGCGCGCGGAGCGGCGTCAGGTCGTTGACGGCCAGGTTGTTGGTGTGCGCGGCGTCAATCAATACATAACCCTGCCTGGCAAGCTCCGGGGTTTCCTCAAATACGGTGTAGGTTTCGAGCGGGGAAGCCGTCTCAGGCGCCACCTCCACCTCGGTGATCTCCGGCGCGCGGTACCCGCCCCGGTAGAACCAGGCCCAGCGCCCGCCAAAAATGATCGCCACGGCGGCCACAATCAGCAACGGTTTGTAAAGGTTTTTCATTCAGCACCTCGCAGGCGGACGTCGTAGAGCATATAGATGCCAGGAGGCAACACACGCTCGCCGCTCACCGGATCGGCGGCGCCGTCCCATTGAATAAACATAGAAGAACTTTGCATATAGGTGTCCACGACTTCTTGTTCGAGGTCGAGCACCTCGTAGTTTGCAATGCCGGCTTGCCGGGCAGCCTCGGCAATAGCGTCGGTTTGCGGGCCGATTTTGTCTATCAAGCCCAGCCGCAATGCATCGCGCCCCGAGTAAATCAGGCCTTGTGAGATTTCAGCCGGCGTAATTTTCAACCGGCTGCCGCGCTGGCTCACCACCGTTGACAGAAATTCCTGCTTGATCCCATCAATCTCGCGCAGGAAGGCCTCACGATTGCTGCCGGTCAACTTGAACGGGCCGCTGGCCAGAATGAAATCGTTCAAAGCCAGGTCCGTCGGAGCGTATCCCCACACGCCGATGTTGCCCACGTAGGAGGAGGGGCGGGCGTAGATAGGATCGGTCGCCAGAACGGCGTAATAGCCGCCGCTGGCCGCCATCGTGTTGATCGAACCGACCACCGGTTTTTCGCGGCGGAGCGCCTGCAGTTCCAGAAACAGACTTTGGCTGGCCACGACCTCGCCGCCGGGCGAATCAAATTGCACTACCACAGCTTTGATGCGGGGATCGTTGCGGGCCCTGTCAATTTCGGCCTGGAAAAGTTCCGTGCTGCCGAAGTTGTAATCGGTGCCGGTGGCCCAAATGTCCATGTTCACCTTGATGATGGCCACAGTAGGTTGGGGAATCAACAGGCGAGAAGCCCACCAGCTGCCTCCGATCACGACCGCAAAAACAAGAATCCACAATAGATAGGGAAGCGCGACACGGAAAACTGAAGGTTTTTCGTCCATAGTTGTTCTCCTTCAAAAATAGTCCAAAGCCCAAAGTCGAAAGTCAAAAAGTCGAAAGTCTGTAGCCGCTGACGGCCAGGGTAAAGGGGGTATTTTTTGCACACGGGGTACCGTGTGCAAAAAATACCTTCCTTAATTACGGCGATTCGGCGCCACTTTCCAAGGGTGCGAGGTCGGCCAGGGTTTGTTGCCACGTCGGGGTGCCGGGCGCATACCCGGCGATGCGCACCAGCGTGCCGACCTCGGCCCAGTCAAAGAGAAGCTTGGCATCTCCTTCGTCAAGGATGATGCAGCCAAACGACGCCGGCCAACCAAGCACGCCTGCCGAGAGCCTCACGCCGTAGGCCGTGATGGGCAATTCGTGGATGCCGTTGTAGAAGCCATCGCCTTCCTCGTAAATCCCCATAAAGTAGGGCATGTCGAGTTGCCAGCGGCGAGCGAAAGCAGCTTCTTCTTTAAATAAAATCTGGAATTGTCCGTCAATGGTGGGCGTGCGCGAAATGCCGCTGGAGATGGTAAACGTGTAGATTTGCGCCCCATTCTCGAAGACCTGCATCACTTGCGAGTTGAGATCTATTTCGATGCGCTTGCCGGGGGTCAGCGGGTACGGCAACAAGACGTCTATGGAGGGGATGGTGATGACCTGTCCCACGTCCAGCCCGATAACTTCCAGGCCGGGATTGGCGAGCTCCAATTGCCAGCGCGGGAACTGGTGGTTGTAGGCAATCAGCGAAAGGCTGTCGCCGGCCTGCACCACATACTGGCGCGTCGGGTGGCGCACAATGGCCGAAGCCCGGCGTTGCCCTGCGTAAAGCGCATCCAACACTTGTGTGAGCGTTGTTTCCACATCGAGAAGACGCTCCGCGCCCAGTTGTGCATTGACCTCGCCCAGCCAGGCGCGGATAGCCTCGGCATTGAAATAGAGCGTGATGTCGGTGTTGCGCGGGGTGGCGACGAGCCACGCAGCGATGCGCTCCGGCGTCGCGCCGAATTCGGCGTGGTAACCCGCCGGGAGTCCGTTTTCGAGCAGCTCGCCGGTCACCGGGTCGTCTACGGTGAGCGTGAACGGCTGCGACAGCCACAGCGTCGCCCGGCTGCCGGCCGGTTCGGGGAGGGCACGGCGCGGCGGAACCGTCGCCAATGCCAGTTCCACCGTATCGGCGCCGGCGGCCAACGCTTGTTGCACAACCTGGCGACTTAGGTCAACATCGAGTTCACGGCCGGGCTGTCCCTGGGTCGTCGCGATTTGGGCGCCGTTCAGAGCAAAGGTAGCATCAACGGGGGCAATGTAAAGCGCCGGCGCAATGTTTTCCAGATACGCTGTCAACTGCGCCGGGTCGCCCGGAACGACGATGGGTTCCACCGGCACATCCCGGCGGCCAAACAACGAACCGCTCGCCTCTTGACCGGCAGCGAAAGCGGCCTGAGCCGTCGCCGCATAGTCGTATGTCTGGGCGGCGTCGCGCCAGGTGATGCGCCACGTTTGCCCGGCAGCTTGCGCCGTGACTCCCAACGTTTCCGGGGCAGGCAACGATTGAGCGAGCGCCGTCGCCGCCTCATCCGCCGTCATCCCGCCCAGGGCGATGTCGCGAACATGGACACCCTCGGCAATGCGATCCGACGACTGTCGCCAGACCAGCCACGCGGTTACACCAAAAACCACGAGCATGACAACCAACAATCCCGCAAGCCAACGCAACGCAACTTTCATACTTAAGAACCCTCTTAACGACAAAGTTTATAACCAAACTTGGTATCTTCTCAAAATCTGGAGGTGGGGGCTTGGGGGC
>DAOUFX010000118.1:0-4291 GCA_034429675.1 Anaerolineae bacterium
TCGGGCGGAGTACCGCCCGAAAAACACCCTCTCTAACCCGGAAAAAACCGGGATTTTCACGTCGCGCCTGCGCTACGCAGTCAATCCCGATGGCGCAGGCGCCTGATAAAGCCGGTTCGTCGCTAAAATCCCGGTTTTTGCAGTGCGCTCACGGATAAATCCGGTGGATCATTCGCGGGTAAGCAATGGCCTCGCGCAGGTGATCAATGCCGCAAATCCAGGTGACGGTGCGTTCGACGCCCAGGCCGAAGCCGCTGTGCGGGACGCTGCCGTAGCGGCGCAGGTCAATATACCACTTGAAAGCCTCTTCGGGCAAATTGTGCTCGTGAATGCGCTGCAAGAGCTTGTCGGGGTCGGAGATGCGCTCGCTGCCGCCGACGATCTCGCCGTATCCTTCGGGCGCGAGCATGTCCACGCTCTTCGAGACTTCCGGACGGCCCGGCCACGGTTCCATGTAGAAGGCTTTGCAAGCGGTGGGATAGCCATAGACGAACACGGGACGGTCGAAAAGCTGGGTCAACGCCGTCTCGTGCGGCGCGCCGAAGTCGCTGCCCCATTCGAGTTCAAGTTGCTTCTTGAGATCGGGGTCCTCCGTCTGTTCGCGGATGGCGGCCAGGCGTTCGAGCGCTTCATCGTAAGAAATGCGCGGGAACGGCGGCTTGACCCGCTCCAGGGCGGCGGTGTCGCGGCCCAGCGAGGCCAGTTCCGGCCCGCATTTTTCCAGCGCTCGCTGCACGATGTGCGAGACAAACTGCTCCTCAACTTCCATCAACTGGTCGAGGTCGCAGAACGAAATCTCCGGCTCCACCATCCAGAATTCGGTGAGGTGGCGGCGCGTCTTGGACTTCTCGGCGCGGAAGGTGGGGCCAAAGCAATAGACCTTGCCGAAGGCAAAGATGTTAGCTTCGTTGTAGAGTTGCCCGCTCTGCGCCAGGTAAGCCATCCCCTCGTCGAAATACTTGGTGCCGAAGAGCGTCGTCGTGCCCTCGCAGGCTGCCGGGGTGAAAATGGGCGTGTCCATGTTGAGATAGCCGTTGGTGTCCAACCACTCGCGGATGGCGGCGATGACGGCGGCGCGCACTCGCAACACCGCCCACTGGCTGGGCATCCGGATCCACAGATGGCGGTGATCCATCATATAATCCACCCCGTGTTCCTTGAGCGCGATGGGGTATTCCTCCGCCGCCTGCACCACCGTAGCGTTGGTGATGCCAATCTCGTAGCCGCCGGGGATGCCCGGCGCGCGGGGATCGCGGCGCACTTTGCCGGTGATGACGACGGACGACTCCTGCGGCAGGTGCACCAACGCCTCGAACACCTCCGGCGTCACATCGTTCTTGAACGCGACGCATTGCGCAAAACCATAGCCGTCGCGCACCAGCAAAAATACCAGCTTGCCCTTGTGCGTGTGATTGTAAACCCACCCCTGGATCGTAATCTCTTGATCTTCGTAGCGGGCAATTTGTTCTGTTTTAATGATAGTGGACATGGGGGTCTCCTCCGAAAATAGCGTTTAGCTGTTAACCGGATGTAAGGAGGTGTTTTTTCGTGCGGGGGTACCCCCACGAAAAAACACGTTTCCTTCTTCACGCCTCTTGCGTCTTGCTTTCAGTCTCCTGCGCCTTCTTGTTCTTGCGCATTTGCCAGAAGCGGTAGCCGAAGAAGCCGGCGGCGGCGACCACGCAGAGGACGATGACGACGGTCTGGTATTTGTCAATCACTTCCGAAACGACCGGCCAGCTTTCGCCCAACAGTCGCCCGGCGAAGGTCAGCACGAAGCTCCACAGGGCGGTGCCGATGACGGTGTAGATGCTGTAACGGAGCAGGTTCATCTTGGCCAGCCCGGCGGGCACCGAAATGAGGCTGCGCACGATGGGCACCATCCGCCCGAAGAAGACGACATATTCGTCGTAACGCGCAAACCAGGACAACGCCACGTCCAGATCGTCCTCGGAGAGCATCAGCCATTTGCCGAAGCGTCGCAGCAGATAGCGCACGCGGCTCTCGTCGAACCAGCGCCCGATGCCGTAGAAGACGTAAGTGCCGGTCAGCGCTCCCAGCGATCCCACCACCGTCACGCCCAGCAGCGAAAAGGGCGCGTTGTCGCCCAGGGTCAGCCAGCCCGCCTGCGGCAGCACCAGCTCCGAGGGAATGGGCGGGAAAACGTTTTCGAGGAACATTACAATGGCCAGGCCGGGATACCCCATCGTCGTGATGAGGCTCTGCACCCAGGCGTTGATGGCGTTCAAGATATCAACCAGCATGAGAGTTATTCCTTTCTAAAGCTTGTTAAAACAATGTGCGAAAGGAATTATACCATAGTCACTTTAGCGCCAGTTGAGCCTGATCGTTTGGGCCAACCCACAAGCGATGCGTCTCGTCCCACCGCCAGCCGTCCAGCTTGAGCGCGACCGGGCGTTGTTCCCAGCCCGCCGCGATGCGCCGTTGCACCGCCTCCCAGGACGGCACCCCGCTGACAGCGTCGGCGGCTTCGACGTTGCAGGCGCCCACGGCGACCGCGCCGGTCAGCACCGGCTCCGGCGCGCGCCACGTCAACAGCCCGGCGATGAACCCGGCGATGGCGCAGTCGCCTGCGCCGGTGGTTCCGACCGGGGTGACGCGAAAGATCGGCGCCAGCAGTTCCCGCCCGGTCCAGGCGCCGGCATCCAGGGCCAGCCGCGCCGCAGGCGACGCCCAGCGCGCCGGGTCTGCGGCAGTGCGCAGGTACATGCCCTGCTCGCCCAATTTGATCCCGGAGACGGCAACGCCCAGATCGAGCAAGCGCCGCCCCAAACGGCTCAGGTCGTCTCCGGTTAGCTGCGACAGGGCATCGTCCGGCTGTTTCAGTTGCATATAGCGATCTTTTTCCAGCATAAAGAGGGTTTCTTCGAGGCTAGGCAAAAAGAGGTCTACGTAGGGTAAAACGTTGGCCAACAACGCCGGCCAGTCCACCCGCCCCGGCTCGGCGTTGGGATCGGGCAGGGTCATATCCAGGGACGTGACCAATCCGTGCTCCCGCATCCGCCGCAAAAGCGCCGCCAGCTCGCGCCCGTTGTCCTGATACATCCGGCGCATCAACGAAGGATAGCCAAAGTGAAACAGGGCCGCGCCTTCGTCCGGGTTGGGGACGTCGTCCGCGCAAAACGTGTCGTTGCAGCCGGGGAAATGGAGAAAAGCCCGATCCATCCCCGGCGCGCTGAGGATGATCGTGTAAGAGCTATGCTCGCCCGGCGCTGACAGCATGCCTGCCGCCAGCACCGGGTCGTAGCTGCGAATGTGCTCCAGAATCAACCGCCCCACCGCGTCGTCGCCGACCTTGCCCATCAGCCGCGCCGGGATTCCCAGCCGGTGCAGCGCCAGCCCGGTGTTGGGCGCCGCGCCGCCGGTGGCAATCGCCGCCGGGCCGACCTGCCGCATTCTGCCGGGAATCACCAGGGACTCCGCCCGGCTCTCGTCCTCGCCAAAAGCCGGGATGATGTCCAGGCACGTGTGCCCGGCGACGATGATTGTGTATGGTTTAGGTGGCATAGCGGGTGAGCGGGTGAGCGGGTGAGCGAATCAGCGAATGCCCTTCACGTTTCACGCTTCACGTTTCACACCACCCACGTTTTACTCTCCAAAATCTAAAATCCAAAATCCAAAATCCTCAGTCCCGCTGCTCGCTGAGGTAGATTTGCGTGCCCAGTTGTTTGAGCTGGTCGAGTTGCGCTTCGATCCAGTCAATGTGATCTTCCTCATCGGCGAGGATGGATTCCATCAGCGCGCGCGTCCCGTTGTCGCCGACTTCCACGGCCAGGCGGATGCCGGCGTTGTAAGCCTTGATCGCGCCGTCCTCGGCGTTCCAGTCGTTCTGATGTTGCGCGGGCACTTCCGCGCCGATGTGCATCGGATTGAGGAGGCTGACGATGGGGGTGCCCTCCAGGAAAAGGATGCGCCCGATGAGCTTTTCGGCGTGTTTCATTTCGTCAATGGCGCGCTTCTCGGCGGCCTCGTGCAGCTCGGTGTAGCCCCAATTGGCGCACATCTCCGAGTGAACCATGTACTGGTTGATAGCCGTCAACTCGTCGGCCAGCAATGCATTCAGTTTTTCGAGAATTTTTTCGTTGCCTTTCATAAGAATAACCTCCACTTTAGTATTTGAATCGCGGGGAATAGTTTAGCCTCGAATGAGAGGAAAGGCAAATGGTTGGTAACCACAAGGTGCATTTCGAGATGGGGGAAAATCCGTATTTTCGTAGAGACGCAAAATTTTGCGTCTTCTTCTGCGCGGAGAAAGACGCAAAATTTTGAG
>DAOUFX010000119.1:0-5386 GCA_034429675.1 Anaerolineae bacterium
TTTTTTCGCGGGCGGGGGTACCCGCCCGCGAAAAACCTTCCTTTAACCCCCACGTGAGCGGGCTATTTTCAGAGAAGAGGTAAGAACGGAGGAGATTCCACCTCCCATACTTCGGGCATTATGAAAAAACCATTTGTTCGCCTGGGCTTGGTTGTTCTTGGGTTTTTGCTGCTGACTGCGGTGGGAGCGGCGGTGTTGTCTTCGTGGGTCAACCGGACGAACGGAAAGATCGTATCCGGCGGGGAAACGCGGAAGTATTTGCTTTACGTCCCCGAAACTTACAACCCGGACGTCCCAACGCCGCTGGTGATCAGCCTGCACGGGCATGGCGGATGGCCGGCGCACCAACAGAAGCTCAGCGGGTGGAGCGATCTGGCCGGCGAGTTTGGATTCATCGTGGTGTACCCCGAAGGCAGCGATTCGCCGAAGCGCTGGCGCACCCGCAGCGGCGCGACCGGCGCGAACGACCCGGCGATAGATGTCGCCTTCATCAGCGACCTGATTGATAAACTGTCGTCCGAGTACAACCTTGACCCCGATCGCATCTACGCCAACGGAATGTCGAACGGCGGCGGCCTGGCGTTCGTGCTGTCGTGCCGGCTGGCCGACCGCATCGCGGCCATCGGGACGGTTTCGGGCGCTTACCTGCTCTCCCTGGAAGATTGCAACCCCTCGCGCCTGGCGCCGGTCATCGCCTTCCACGGCACTGCCGACACGACCGTTCCCTACACCGGCGGACCGTCGGAGCGCTACAACATGCCCTTCCCCAACATCCCCGAATGGATCGCCGGGCTGGCGCAGCGCCGCCAATGCGCCACGCCGCCGGAAGAGCTACCCACTCACGGCTGCGTCAGCGGCGTGCGCTACGCGCAATGCGCCGAAAACGCCGACGTGATCTTCTACACCGTGGATGGCGGCGGGCACTCCTGGCCCGGCGGGCAAGCGTTGCCCAAAGCCGTCGTCGGGCCGACCACGCAGGACGTCAACGCCACCCGGCTGATCTGGGAGTTTTTTCGGGCGCATCCACGCAATGGGGAACAGTGAAAGCAAAATAGTTCCGATTTCTTTCTCCATTTCGGAAAAACATGCTAGAATCCTCATCAAACTACCACAAAAGCCCAAATATAAGAGAAAGCTGGTTCACATTATGCCCAAACATCCACTTGCCGAAGTATTTGGCTTCCCGATAGACAATGTATCGGCAATGGCCGAGCGCTATCGCAAAAATAGGCTCTGCCCCTATAACAACAAGGTTCCGTCATGTACCAAAGACAAAGCAAAAGACCCTTTGGGTGTTTGCAGTATCTTCGAAAGCGATCAAATTGCGATTACCTGCCCTATCCGTTTCAGACAAGACTGGTTGATTGTCGAGGATGCCGCCAGATTTCTATTTCCTGAAAACACTAACTGGACATCCCTGCAAGAAATCAGGCTCAATGACGCTCAAGGGAAAACCGCCGGCAACATTGATTTCATCTTAGTTGCTTACAATGAGGCAGGACAAATTACGGATTTCGGCTCGCTTGAAGTCCAAGCCGTTTACATTTCTGGAAATGTGCGACAACCATTCGCACAATACATGTCCGACAGAGAAACCAACCGAACTATGGTATGGACAGAAACCAATGTCAGGGCAGATTACCTGTCATCTTCGCGCAAGAGGCTGGCGCCGCAAATGCTCTACAAGGGAACTATCCTGCAAACCTGGAAGAAAAAGCAAGCCGTGGCTTTGCATCGAGCTTTTAGCGAAACTTTGCCTGAATTGCCTAAAGTCGCTCAAAATGAGGCAGATATTGCCTGGCTCATCTACGACCTTAAGCCTGTACCAGAACAGAGTCGCTATCAATTGACATTACACAACACCTTATTCACGCAATTTGACCCGGCATTGCAAAAAATCACTACGCCAGAAGCAGGAGATATTGGGACCTTTATGAGCGAACTGCAAGCAAAACTCGACGAGAAACTTGAAAATAGCTCCCCGCCCGATGCTCCTACATTAGCTGATATTATCAGGCATTGATGGATATGACGCATCAGCTATCATTCTTACCACAACAGGACAGAATCATCAATGTGGCCTCAGTGCCACTACGAAGTCCGTTCCGCTATCCCGGTGGAAAGACATGGTTGGTTCCACGCATTCGACAATGGCTGGCAAGTTTACCATCAAAACCCAACGAGTTCATTGAACCTTTCACCGGCGGAGGCATTATAAGTCTCACCGTTGCATTTGAAGACCTGGCAAATCACATTACCCTGGTAGAATTGGATCCGCTGGTAGCCGCTGTTTGGGAAACTATCATCAATGGCGATGGAGAATGGCTGGCAGATAGAATTATCGAGTTCAGTTTTTCCCCCGAGACCGTTCGAGTTGAACTGGAAAAGACAGATTTGCCTAGCAGAGAACAGGCTTTCCAGACCATTCTAAAGAATCGAGTCAATCGAGGCGGCATTTTAGCGCCGGGTGCAGGCAAAGTCAAACATGGTGAGAACGGTAAAGGCCTAGCTTCTCGATGGTACGCCGAGACGCTAAGCCGGCGGATCCAAAATATTGTCAGTATTCGCGATAAGCTCACATTTATTGAAGGAGATGGCTTGGCAACTCTGAGAGAGAATGCGACCCGAACAGATGCCGTTTTCTTCATAGACCCACCCTACACAGCAGGCGGTAAAAATGCGGGGAGCAGACTTTACACTCATTCAGAACTCAACCATGATGAACTATTCAAAGTAAGCAACCGACTTGCTGGCGATTTCCTGATGACCTATAGCAACGACAATGATGTGCAGAATCTGGCTCGACATTACAACCTAGCAATGAAAGAGATCAGCATGAAGAATACACATCATGCGAAGATGACGGAATTGCTCATTGGGCGTAATCTGGACTGGGATTACTAAAGTCCAACCATCAGAATTTCCTCTATTCCATAACTCCCCCGGTATGAGAACTGCCACGAGTAGAGCAGACAGGCTCTCCATAGATTCCTGTCAAAAATCAGCCAGCAGTTCCCCCGAACTTTCCCCAGCACAACCGTGTATAGTATCCATAGAAAGTCTTCACAAGAGAAAAGGGGAATAGGTGACAGGGTGCGTGAAACGTGAAACGCATCTTAACTTGCAACTTGCAACTCCCAACAAATAGCCGCCAACATCCGACTTTCGACTTTGGACTTTTGGACTTTCGACTCTTCCAGGAGCTTATGACGTGCAATTGATCCTTCGTGCGCAGGCAGGCGATCGGGACGCTTTCGCCGGGCTGTTCGCGCAATACAAAAATCTGGTTTATAAGACGGCCTATCTCCTGCTCGACAATCACGACGAAGCAGAGGACGCACTCCAGGAGATTTTCGTCCGCGTACACCGGTCGCTGGCGGGGTTCGATCCGCGCAAGGGGGCGTTTAGCACCTGGCTCTACCGGATCACGTTCAACCATTGCCTGAACGAACGCCGCAGACGGCGCGCGCCGTTGACAACGCTGGATGAAATCCACCCCGCGCTGGTGCGAGAGTTCCCCGGCGAACGTCTGGCGGAAAAGGAAGCGCTCGAACAGGCCATCCAGGCGTTAAGCGACCGGCAAAAAGCGGTGGTGATCCTGCGCTATTACTGGGAACTGTCGTACGCGGAAATTTCCGACATTCTCGAAATTCCGCTGGGAACCGTCAAATCGCGGCTCGACCTCGCGCTCAAGACGTTGCGCAAAACGTTCGACGCACAAGAAAGCCTTTCCGGGCTGGCGCCGGAGGCAGAGGTGTATCCATGAAATGCTCACACGTACAAGCCATGTTGGTCTCCTATTTGAACAACGAGACGACTCCTTCCGAACGAAGCTTGATCCAGGCGCACCTGTCCGATTGTGCGGCCTGTCAAGAAGAGCTGACCCTGCTGTCGAAAACGCAGGGACGACTCAGCGCGGCGCTGCAGCGCCGGGCAGCCCACGCGATTCCGCGAGCGGATGCGTGGGAACGGTTAGAGGCGAGACTGGCGGAGGCCGCGCAACCTTCGCCGACTCAGATCAGCCCACGCGACGCACGTCTGGCGCCGGGCGTGAAGCGGGGCATCGCAAAACTTTTCTCAGGAGGCATCACAATGAAACGGTTCGTTATGGCAGGCGGGGTTGCAGTGCTGGCCATCGCCATGGTTGCCCTTTCGATATTTAACAGCGCCCCCAAAGTAGTCACGGCGCAGGACATTCTGGATCAGGCGTATCGGGCGCAGACTCAGGCGACACCGGGGAGTGGAATCTCTCACTATCGCTATGAAAGCTACCACAATTACGAAGCGCTGACGGAGGATCATATCGCAAGCAACATCACCGACAGTTACGTAGACTTGCAGAGGCAAAATGTCCGGCTGGTGGTCACCAACAGTGAGACCGGCAAGGTGATAGATGCTTTTTCGAGCGACGACACCTACGCATACAATTCGAGAGGCGAGTCCAACGGCGACACTCTGATCGTCTACCGCGCCCCGAGAAAACCACAGAGCGCCGTTGTGAGTGCAAGCGGCGACGGCGGCAGAAGCCCGGATTACAAATCCGCGTTTGATCGGATGCGCGAAGACCCCAACGTAGAATTCTTAGGGGAAGAATCGTGGGGCGATGGGCGCACGGCATACGTCTTGCGCTCGCAACAACCGGCCAAAGCAATCGTGAAGGGCACAGACGAGCTATTGAGCGGCACGGTCACCATGTACTTCGACAGCGCAACCTATAACACCCTGGGGTCGCGGGTTACGGTCGAAAAGGATGGGCAAGAAGTTTTGATTGACTCGTACCGGATGCTGGTTGACGAAACCCTGCCGGCCGGCAGCACGGTCGCCTGGGACCTGAGCGACTTACAGGGCATCGCCATTGTGGATGATCCCGACGGCGCGCGCAACAGCCTGCCGCCGGAGGTGATTTCGGAAGAAGAGCTGAAAAACAGAACGCAGTCGGCTTACCTGCTGGAGAGCACACCGGACGGTTACACGCTGCAGATCATCACCCACCCCGCGCCGTCGCCGGACGAGCCATTCACCTACGTCGCATCCTACCACACGACGGACAACAGCTACTTCACCATCCGGAATATGGGCGAAACCGAGTCCGAACCGATGAGCGGGGGAACCGCCGACGAGAGCTACACGACAGCCAGTGGATTGGAACTGCGCTTCATCAACACGGCAAGCGAAGGTAAAAACTACCAATACACATTGGCGACCGGCACGACGCCGGCGGGTGTTGCGCTGGTCATCGAAAGCAACCTGTCGCGCGAGACGGTCAAAGCCTGGGCGGAAGAACTTGTTCCGGTGAAGTAATCTGGAAAATTGACTGAAAAACGGCCCGCGAGCAATTGCGGGCCGTTTTTGTTTTAAAAGGGGTGTTTTTTCGAGCGGGGGTACC
>DAOUFX010000120.1:0-6826 GCA_034429675.1 Anaerolineae bacterium
AGCCGGTACCCCGGCTCGAAAAAACACTACCTTATATCCAGCTAACGGCTAAACGCTGTTTTTTTGAGGAGCAGGCATGCATCATCGGTGGGTATTGTTTTTGGGAATATTGGGACTGATTCTGCCCGGGTGCCGGCCCGCTACGCCGACGCCGGAGGTTGTGCCGCAAGGTCCCACACCGGTTCTCAATGCATTCTCGCAGTGGGCGGTCGCCGCCGAAGCCAGCTCGCAATTCGGGTTTCCCGATTGGAGCGTGCGTCGCGCCACCGGCGTCCCTGAGATCAATGCGTGTGTGGACGATCCGCGCGCCTGGTCTTCAGGGCGCGGCAGCGGGCTGGAGTGGTTGCAGCTCACCTATTCTGCTGCGGTCTATGCGACCGAGGTGCGGGTCTACCAGACCTTTGGGCGTGGAGCGATTTCGCGGGTTTCTTTGATCGGAGAGGATGGCACGGTCGAGGAAGTCTGGTCCGGCACGGATGTGTCGGCGCCTTGCCCCGGCATTCTCTCCGTCCCGCTGCCGCGGACGGCTTATCGGGTCAAGAGTGTGCGGATTGACCTGGACGAGTCGCGCACCGGCTTTTGGAATCAGGTGGATGCGGTGGAGTTGATCGGAGTCCGTTAGCGGTGGTGTCAGCCGAGAAGTCGTTTTCTGAGCGCTTCGGGGACTTTTCCGCCGGACTCGAGGGTTTGCAGGATTTCGGCGGGAGAACGCGGCGGCTCCGGCGGGGCGACCGGCAGTTCGGTCAGCGCGGCGGGCAATTCTCCGTGTGGGGCCGCGAGATCGTTGCGCACAGCGGCGACGGGCGTTGGCGTGTCGGTGAGCCACAGGCTGATCTCGCCGGGGTCATCGAGGAGTTGGATGTGCGGCGGGTAGGTCGCTTCCGTTGTGGACGTGAGCAGCGCGGTCGGTGTGGTGCTGGCGGCTACTTCGGGCGTGAGCTCGGCGGCGACGCAGCGCCAGGCTGCGGAGAAGGCGACCTGTTCGAGCACGGCGTCCCAGGCGGGATTGGCCGGAGTTTGCGGCGGCAGCGGGGTGAGGGCGAGCAGCCGTCCGGATTCCAGCCACGTCTGCACTTCCGGTGAAGGCTCCGTTTGGCCGACGCCCTGGCGGATGATGATCATGGCTTCGCCGTCGCCGTTGCGCATCTCCTCAAACAGAATTTCGGCCTGAGGGCTGCCCTGGAGCGCGGCGAGCAGCACTGCTTCTCCCAACAGGCTGCCGATCACTTCCTGGATCGTTTCCTGGGTTTGCGGATTGAGGGGCGTTGCCGCGAGGTAAACGATAGGGCGCAGCAGCAGGGCGGGTTCGCCGGTGTAGAACAGCAGGGCCGGGCGCAGTTTGAGGGGGAGATTTTGCAGCCCGGCGGGGTAATGCGGTTCGTTCCAGCGCACGGCGGCGACCGGCATCGCGAGATTGGGCTGCGTTTTGAGCCGCGCGACTTCGTCGGGCGCCAGCCCCAGGCTTTTGGCGTGCGCCGAGGCGTTCTGGAGCACCTCGGCAAGCGTGACATTTTGCTTGTTCGTCTGGGCCAGCAAGAGCTTGGCGCGTTGCGGTGGGATGCCGCTGTTAAAAAGAAACCAGGCCCACAGGGACGTTTCTTGAGCGCTCATACGTCACTTGCTTCCTTTTCGAGCAGGATGGTCACAGGCCCGTCGTTGATCAGCGCCACTTTCATGTGCGCTCGAAAGACGCCGGTTTCCACGTGGACGTTTTCTTCGCGCACCGCCTGGATGAAGACTTCTACCAACGGCTCGGCCACATCCGGCGCGGCGGCCCCGGTGAAGGAGGGGCGGAATCCCCGGCGGACGTCGCCGTAGAGCGTGAACTGTGAGATGGCCAGCACGCCGCCGCCTACGTCCTGCACCGAGAGGTTCATTTTGCCTTCCTGATCGGAGAAGATGCGCAGGTTGGCGACTTTGTGGGCCAGCCAGCGCGCTTCGGCGGCGGTATCGCCGGCGCCGGCCCCCAGCAGCACCACCAATCCGAGGCCAATGGCGCCTACGATTTGATCATTGACGGCGACGGACGCCTGTGTGACCCGTTGGACGACTGCGCGCATGAAACTCCTCAGAAAATAGTCGAAAGTCGAAAAGTCGAAAGTCCATAACCGTCTCTGACGGCCAGGGTAAAGGGGTATTTTTTTGCACACGGTACCCCGTGTGCGAAAAATACTTTCCTTAATCTCTGATATGTAAGCCCGTGATTTGCATCCAGTCACTTGTCGTCGCGGCGGGTGGCGACGACGAAGGCGATGGCCAGGCCGCCGTCGTGGCTGAGGCTGACGGCCCACTCGGACAGGTTCTGGGTTTCGGCCAGTTGTTGGGCGAAGCCGTGCAGGATGATGTAGGGTTTGCCCGTGGCTTCGTTGAGCGTTTCGACTTCGTGCCACTGGATGCCGCGCGGCGAGAGCACCCGCATTCCCACCCCCAGCGCTTTGGAAACGGCTTCTTTGGCGGCAAAGCGCGCCGCCAGTTCCGAAACCTTTCTGCGGCTGTAGTGGATTTCCTGGGGCGTGTAAACGCGCTCCAGGAAGTGATCCCCGAATCGCGCAACCGCTCGCTTGATGCGGGCAATCTTGACGATGTCTACGCCTACGGATAGCATGTTTCCTCGTTGGTGGGGATTGGGTGATTAGGTGATTAGGTGATTAGGGGATTAGGGATTAGGGGATTGGTGATTAGGGAATTAGGGAAGGATTTTCAAGTCCCCAGTCCCCCAGTCCCCCAATCCCTTAGTCCCTCACTCCCTCGGTTTCTTGCGGCCCGGCGATGGCCAGGGCGAAGTGTTCGGTGTCCATCCAGCGCCGCGCCATGGCCTGGACCTGGCCGCGATTGACGGCCTGGATGGCTTCGGTGTACTTCTGGAGATAGTCCAGCCCCAGATGGTAGCGCTCGATGTTGATCAACGCGCGGGCCACGCCTTCATTCGTCTCCAGTTGCAGCGGCACGACGCCGGTCAGATAGGCCTGGGTGTCCTCCAATTCCTCGCGGGATACCATCTCATCGCGGAAACGGCGCACTTCTTCCCGGATGAGCGCGAGCGCTTTGTCCACGTTGACCGGATTGACGCCCGCGTTGATGTGCCAGGCGCCCGGCCCTTTGCCGCCATCCACCTTGCTCTGGGCGTAATAGGCCAGACTGTTTTGCGTGCGTATGCTCTGTCCGAGCCGCCCGTACATCCCGAAGACTCCCAGGATGTGGTTGGCGACGTAACAGGGGATGAAGTCGGGATGTTCGCGGGGCGGTCCGGGCCAGCCCAGGATGATGTCGCTTTGGGTTTTGTCCTCCAGCTCGATCCGCCGTTCGCGCCGTTCGGTCAACGCCGGGACGGGCGGAAGCTCGCCGCGAGACGGGCGGGAGCGCTCCCAGTCGCCGAAAATGTCGCCGATGGCCTGCACTGCGTCCTGGGCTTTGACGGCGCCGACGACGACCAGCACCGCGCCCTGTGGGGCGAAGTGACGCTCGTGGAAGCGCGCCAGGTCGTCGCGGGTGATGGCAGCGATGGTTTCGGGGTATCCCAACGGATTCCAGTGATAGGGATGGTTCTCCGGATAAACCATCTCGTGAAAGGCGATGGAAGCCATCTGGTACGTGTCGTTTTCGATCTCCTGGAAGGCCGTGAAAATCTCGGCGCGGCTTTTCTCGATCTGATCGGGCGCGAAGGCGGGGTAGCGCAGGATATCGTTGGTGATGTCGAGAAGGAGCGGCAGGTCTTCGGCCAACCCTTTGGCGCCAAACGACGTGATGTGGTTGCCGGCCGCGAAATCAAAGCTGGCCCCGATGGATTCGACTTCCTCGTACAATTGATCGAACGTGCGGTGTTGGGTGCCGCGCTCCATCACGTCGGTGGCGAAGCCGGCCAGGCCGTGGACGTCGCCTTCATCTTCGCCGCCGGCTTCGACGTAGCCGGTGATGACGACGGCGGGGCTGGCGAAATTCTCGCGCACGAGCAGCGTGATGCCGTTGGGCAGCGTCTGGTGCAGCGTGTCTTCGGGGCCGGGAAGCGATAGTTGTTTGTTTTTGCGTCGGTACATCTGTCCTCCAGAGCGTCAGTCCTCGACCGGGGTTTGATTGGAAAGGTACCAGCCGGCGGTGCGATTGGCCGGGGTCAGATAGGTTTGCGCAACGCGGCGCAGGTCGTCGCCGGTGACGGCGGCCAGGTTGCTCAGGTACTGCACAAACCAGGTGTAATCGGCGAAGATTTCGCTGTAGCCCAGCCAGAACGCCTGGCTGGTGATGCTCTCGCTGGAATAGGCGAAGAGCGCGCGCGCCTGGCGTTGCGCCTTCTCCAACTCGGCCTGCGACACGGGGGTATTCTGCACCCGGTCAATTTCGGCCAGCAGCGCGGCTTCGACGTCTTCGATGTCGCGTCCCGGCCAGACGGTGGCGGATAGCTGGTAGAGGCCGGGATCCACGCTGGACATCAGGCTGCCGTACACGTCCACCGACAATTCCTTGTCCACCAGCGCGCGATACAGGCGGCTGGTGTGGTTGGTCAGCGATCCGCCGCCTACCAGGAAACCCGATCCGCCGGCCAACACCGCGTTCAGCACGGTCAGCGCGAAGTAGTCCTGGTGGCAGGCGGGCGGGATGTGATAGGCCAGGGTCAGGTAGTGCGTCTGGCCGGGGCCCTGCACGACGGTGCGGCGCTCCTCGGTCTGCGGCGGTTCTGCCGCAGTGACCGGGGACGGCTCAGGCCCGGCGGGGACGCGCTCGAAGTAGCGCTCGGTGATGCGTTCGATCTCCCCGGCGTTGAAGTCGCCGCTGATGGCGATGATGGCGTTGTTGGGGACGTAGTAGGTACGGTAGTGCCGGTCGAGGTCGGCGTGGGTGATGGCGTGCAGGTCGTCCATCGTCCCGACGGTTTCGTGGCGGTAGGGATGGACCTGGTAGGCCGTCTTCATCAGGCTTTCTTGCAGCAGGAAGAGCGGGGAGTTTTCGCTTCCCTGCCGCTCGCTGATGATGACATCGCGCTCGGATTCGACATCGTCGGGGGTGAAGATCACGTTCTGCATGCGGTCCGATTCGATATCCATCGCCAACGAGAGCTTTTCAGCCGGGAGTGTTTCGTAGTAGGTGGTGAAGTCGTGCCAGGTCATGCCGTTGAAGACGCCGCCGACGCGGGCGACCGATTGGTCGGCTTTGCCCTCCGGCCAACGCTCGGAGCCCTTGAAGAGCATGTGTTCCAGCCAGTGCGAGACGCCGGTGATGCCGGGGCGTTCGTTGCGATTGCCCACGCGATACCAGACCCAAAAGCTGGCGACGGGTGCGGTGTGACTTTCACGGATCATCACTTTCAATCCGTTATCCAGCCTTGTGCGCAGCAGATTCATTGACATGGATTCCCTCCGCGATGATGGAATTGGCGGTTATGTTGCCAGGAAGCGCAGTCTTTCGCGCTAAACTTTGTACCCGCGTCCGATGCCCCGATACTCAAAGCCAAGGTCGCGGGCGTACTCCGGATCGTAGACGTTGCGCCCATCCATCAGCACCGGCTGCCGCATCAGGCTGTGGATGCGCGCCAGATCGAGGTGTTTGAACTCGTTCCATTCGGTGACGAGGATGAGGGCGTCGGCGCCTTCGGCCAACGTGTAGGGGTTGTCTACCATCTCTACGTCCGCGAGGAGCGGGCGGGCCACGTCCATGGCGACGGGGTCGTAGGCGCGCACCCGCGCGCCTTCACGGGTCAGGCGGGTCGCGATGTCAACGGCCGGGGCGTCGCGCATGTCGTCGGTGTTGGGCTTGAAGGCCAGCCCCATCAGGCCGATGACTTTGTCTTTGACCGAGCCGCCGAGCATCTCCTTGACCTTGCGCACGGGGGAGTAACGCTGGTCCACGTTGATGTCCATCACGGCGTGGAGCAGGTGGGGATGCCGGCCTTCGACCTCGCCCATGTAGGCCAGCGCTTTGACGTCTTTGGGGAAGCAGGAGCCGCCCCAGCCCAGACCGGCGTCCAGGAAGTGGTGTCCGATGCGTTTGTCGGCGCCCATACCGAAGGCGACTTCTTTCACGTCGGCGCCCAACGCTTCGCAGATGTTGGCGATCTCATTGATAAACGAAATTTTGGTCGCCAGGAAAGCATTGGAAGCATATTTGATCATCTCGGCGGTGCGCAGGTCGGTGATCATGATGGTGCAGCGCAGCGAGAGGTGCAATTGCGCCACCTTCTCGGCGGCCTCCTTGTTGGTGGATCCCAGCACGATGCGGTCGGGGCTGAGGAAATCGCCGATAGCCGAACCTTCGCGCAGGAATTCCGGGCACGAGACCACGGCGAACTCCGGGACGTCGGGGCGGCGCTGGCGGATGATGTCCGCCACCCAGTCGCCGGTGCCGACGGGCACGGTGGATTTGTTGATGAGGATCAGCGGATGATCCATCGCATCGGCGATGGCCTCGGCGGCCATGCGCACGTAGCGCAGGTCGGCCTGGCCGTCCACGCCGGAGGGCGTGCCAACGCAGATGAAGACGAATTCGGCGTCTTTGAGCGCCTCGGCGTAGGAGGTGGTGAACTTCAGGCGCCCGGCCCTGACGTTGCGTTCGACCAGTTCTTCGAGACCGATTTCGTAGATAGGCATGATGCCCTTTTGGAGGTTGGCAATGCGGGGTTCACTGATATCCAGGCAGGTGACGCAATTTCCCAGATCGGCGAAGCTGGCGCCGCTGACCAGACCGACGTAGCCGACCCCAACGACGACAATATTTTTCATAGCGTGATGTTCTCCTCTGAAAATAGTCGAAAGTCAAAAAGTTAAAAGTCCGTAGTCGCCTTCGACGGCTGGGGTAAAGGGGGGTATTTTTCGCACACGGTACCCCGTGTGCGAAAAAT
>DAOUFX010000121.1:0-10229 GCA_034429675.1 Anaerolineae bacterium
GAGGGGTCTGGGGGCATTGCCCCCAAACCGCTCCCACTTCTCCCTCTTTCTATTGAGATGATACGTTTTTCCTGGCTTCGCTCAGTGTGTGAATAATTTGTTTGAGTTTGGCTGTGTATTAGATGCTTGCAGCCTTTCTCAATGATTTTTGTTTTATAGTTGATTTTAGTAAAAATAAATTTTATCAGTGAAAGGAGCGAGCAGATATGACGGTGGAACGCATTATGAAGCGCGACGGCGCGGTGGTGGACTTCGACCGTAAGCGTATCGAGACAGCGATGTACGCAGCCGCGCGCGCAACGGGAAACGGTGTGGGCCGTTCGTGGGCCGAAACGCTCTCGTGGGCGGTGGTGGCTCTCTTGAACGAGCGCGTCAACGGCAGCGGCCGCGTCCCGCACGTGGAGGAAATTCAGGACATCGTCGAGGAGGTGTTGGTAAAATCCGGCAATCAAAAGGTGGCGAAGGCTTACATTCTGTACCGGCAAAAGCGCGCCGACGCGCGGGCCACCGAGCGGATGCTGTTGGATTCTGAGAAGCTGGTCGAGGATTATTTGCAGCGCGCCGACTGGCGGGTCAACGAAAACAGCAATATGAATTATTCTTTGCAGGGCCTCAATTTTTATCTGGCTTCATCCATTGCCGCGCGTTACTGGCTTCACCGTATTTATCCGCCCGAGGTGCAACAGGCGCACATCGGCGGCGAGGTGCACATTCACGATTTGGGGATGTTGTCGGTGTATTGTTGTGGCTGGGATTTGATGGATTTGTTGGAGCAGGGATTTGGCGGGGTTTCGGCAAAGATCGAGAGCCGCCCACCCAAACATCTGCGCACGGCTTTAGGGCAGCTGGTCAACTTTTTCTATACGCTTCAGGGCGAATCGGCCGGCGCTGTGGCCGTTTCCAATTTCGACACGCTGTTAGCGCCGTTTATTCGTTACGACGGCCTGGATTACGTTCAGGTCAAGCAGGCCGTGCAGGAATTTGTGTTCAACATCAATGTCCCGACGCGGGTCGGGTTCCAGACGCCTTTCACCAATGTGACGATGGACCTGGTCGCCCCTTCGACGTTGGCCGACGAGCCGGTCATCATCGGCGGGGAGATGCAAGCGACCACCTATGGCGAATTCCAGGCCGAGATGGACATGATCAACCGGGCGTTTGCCGAGGTGATGTTGGAGGGCGACGCCAAGGGGCGCGTCTTCACGTTCCCCATTCCGACTTACAACATCAGCCGCGATTTTGACTGGGAGAACGACGACCTGGCTCCGATCTGGGCTATGACGGCCAAGTATGGCATCCCCTACTTTGCCAATTTTATCAACAGCGACATGGACCCTGAAGATGCGCGCAGTATGTGCTGCCGGTTGCGCCTCGATAACCGCGAGCTGCGCAAGCGGGTGGGCGGCTTGTTCGCTGCGGCGCCGCTCACCGGCTCGGTGGGCGTGGTGACGCTCAACCTGACCCGCCTGGGCTATCAGGCCCGCAATGAGCACGATTTCTGCGAGCGGCTTGAGCGTTTGATGGAAGTGAGCCGCACCAGTTTGGAGATCAAGCGCAAGATGTTGGAGATGTTCACCGAGCGTGGTCTGTATCCTTACAGTCACCATTTCCTGCGCAACGTCAAGGCGCGCACGGGAAAATTCTGGAGCAACCATTTCTCAACGATCGGCCTCAACGGGATGCACGAGGCGTGCCAGAATTTGTTGGGGGTAGGCATTGAGCATCCCGATGGCCATGCCTTTGCCATCCGGGTTTTGAACTTCATGCGCGGCGTTTTGGCCCGCTTCCAGGAGGAGACCGGGCATCTCTACAACCTGGAGGCCACGCCGGCCGAGGGCGCTTCCTTCCGGCTTGCCCGCGCCGACAGGGAACTTTACAGCGACATCATCGCCTCCGGGAGCGAGGTTGCGCCTTACTACACCAACTCGACGCATCTCCCCGTTGATTTCACCGATGATTTGTTTGCCGTGCTGGATCACCAGGACGATTTGCAGACGCTCTACACCGGCGGCACAGTGTTGCACATCTTTCTGGGGGAGCAGTTGGAGGATTGGCGGCAAGCCCGGCAGTTGGTGCGTACCGTCGCCGAAAACTATCGCCTGCCCTACTACACGCTCACGCCGACGTTTAGTATCTGCCCGGTCCACGGCTACATCCCCGGCGCACACCCGTATTGCCCTCACGAGCACACGGCGGAACAGTTGCAGCGCTTTGGGAGACCGGTCTCGTCGCAGTGATGCGGTTTGTGTGATGAAGGTTTCGGGTTCCCGCAGGTTCATTCCTGCGGGAACTTTTTTTGGGGGAGGATCAGCGGGGTTCTGTAGAGATGCTGATATGCTCGCCATCCACGCTGATGTGGTCGCCGGTGTGAATGTCAGCGATGGGGAGACGGTCTACCATCGGAATGTCGGCAATGATGGCGCCGACGGCGACAATTGGCTCGCTCTCGGCATTGAGGATGGCTGCCGGAGCACATCCGTTGACAGCGAGTTGATAGAGGATGTATGATCCGACGGTGCTGCCTTTTCCTGTCGGGAAGACCAGTACCCTGCCGGCGATGCATTGGCCTTCGAGGGGATGCCCCTTTTCGGTGACAATCCCCGTTTCCCCATCCACGCCGCCCAGGAAACCGATCGGTTCGGTGGAGGTCAACGCTATCCCCTGCGCCTTGCCCCGCCGGATAACGCGCCCGGCGAGTTCATGTTCTGAAGTGTTCATGGTCTCCTCGCTGATGCAGTGGAGGGTTAAAAGGAAGTGTTTTTTCGTGCGGGTCCCCCCCTGCACGAAAAAACACGCTTCTATTTACAAAGAAGTGGGTTTCGCGGGTGGCGCTTCCGGCTAACGGTCCGCGCTAAGTCGAATGAGGCCACACCAAATTGACCGCGAAGTCAGCAAGTGGAACGAGCGGTAACTGCCGAACTTGATGTTCATCGAACCAGCGACAGTGATCGGTGGTTCCATGGTGTTCATCCCTGAGTTCGAAATGACCAAGCGTCAGGTCATAAATGATCCCGATGTAGTGGACCGAGTTGTATGGGCGGTCTTCGCTTCTCAGGTAGGTGTGCGAAAAGATGGCGGTTACCTGGGCGCTTTGGATATCTGTAATCCCGGTTTCTTCTTCCAACTCACGAAGAACCGCCGCATCCGGATGCTCTCCCCACTCGACACCTCCACCAGGCAATGTCCATCGCCCTTTATCGACCCCATCTGCTAGACGAACAAGGAGAAGATGGCCTGAAGGATTGCGACACAATCCATAGGCGCCATGGTAGACACGAGGATGATCTGTTGTTGATGGCATGCGTTTCACTTCCAAAAATTTAGGAACTGTAATGACGGTTAAAGGCGGCCTAACCGGCATTATAGCGTAATTTTTGGGAAATTGTCACTCCATCTGCTCGCGCCACGCGGTTGTTCGCCAGGCGTTTTCGGCGGTAGGGGCTGTGACCTGCCTGGCTTTCCGCCGGTGCGCCAGCAAGGCAGCAACCAGAGCGGCATCCCGTTCCAGGGCGGTCTTTTCTTCTGTCTCCGGCGGGCGGAACGTGTCCAGATAGGTGGTGTCAAAGTTGCCGGTTTGGAACGGCAGGCTGTCCACGATTTGAAAGAGAAACTCCAGGTCGGTGGCGACGCCGCCGATTTGAAATTCGCGCAGCGCGCGGCGCAGGCGCAGGATGGCGACCGCGCGGTTTTCTCCCCAGGCGCTTACCTTTGCCAGCAATGAGTCGTAGTCGGATGTTACCACCATCCCCGGATAAAGGGCGCTGTCCACGCGGATGCCCGGCCCCCCCGGCTCTTTGAGGTGCAGGACGTTGCCGGTGGCAGGTAGAAAACCGGCGGATGGGTCCTCGGCGAGCACCCGCGCTTCGATGGCGGTTCCGCGCATTTCTACCGCATCCTGCGTGTAGCGCAACGGTTTCCCGGCGGCCAGTCGAATTTGTTCTTTGACCAGATCCAGCCCCGTGACCATCTCCGTGACCGGGTGTTCGACCTGGATGCGCGGGTTGATTTCGATGAAATGGAATTGTCCCGTGTTGTCCAGCAGAAATTCCACCGTGCCCAGGCTGCGGTAGGCCAGGGCGCGACCTACCCGCGCGGCTGCGTCGTAGAGGAAGTCCCGCTGCGCCGCGTTCAGATCGTGGGCGGGGGCTTCTTCGACCAGCTTCTGCCGGCGTCGTTGGATGGAGCATTCGCGTTCGCCCAGGCACAGGATGCGCCCGGCGCCGTCGCCCAGGATTTGCACTTCGATGTGGCGCGCGCGTTGCACCAGCGGTTCGAGGTAGACCGTGTCATCGCCAAAGGCGGCTTGCGCTTCTTTGCGCGCCGCGGCGACCATGTCCGCCAGTTCGTTGGGATTGCGCGCCAGGCGGATGCCGCGCCCGCCGCCGCCGGCGGTAGCCTTGACCAGCACCGGATACTGCGCCTGCGCGGCTACGTCTGCGACGATGTCCGCGGTGAGCGGCGTATCTGGACCGGGGAGCACCGGCAGGCCCGCGTCGCGGGCGGCGCGGCGGGCGGCCAGCTTGTCGCCGGTCAGCGCGATGGTCTCCGGGCGTGGCCCGATGA
This sequence comes from Anaerolineae bacterium, assembly GCA_034429675.1. Lineage (GTDB taxonomy): Bacteria > Chloroflexota > Anaerolineae > B4-G1 > SLSP01 > JAKQHY01. Next base: position 4,564 of record DAOUFX010000121.1, read on the forward strand.
AGATAAATCCTGAATTTTCAACGGCGCGGGCAAAGTCGGCGTTTTCTGAAAGAAACCCGTACCCCGGGTGGACTGCTTTGGCGCCGCTGCGTTGCGCCGCAGCGAGAACCTTTTCGATATTGAGGTAGCTCTGCGCCGCCGGCGTCTCTCCGATGTATAGCGCCTCGTCGGCGTAGCGGGTGTGCAGCGCCTCGCGATCCGCTTCGGAGTAGATGGCCACGCTGGGAACCCCCAGGTCGCGGCAGGCGCGCAGGATGCGGATGGCAATTTCGCCGCGGTTGGCGACTAGAACTTTCATGGGCAACCTCGATTTTTACAGGGGAATATTTCCGTGCTTGCGCTTCGGCGTTGTCTGGCGTTTGTCGCGCAGGAAATCCAGCGCCGCGTTGATGCGCGCGCGGCTTTCGGCAGGGTCTATCACGTCGTCCAGATAGCCGCGTGAGGCGGCGACGAACGGGTTGGCCAGGTCTTCGCGATAGTGCTGAACCAGTTCTGTGCGGCGGGCTTCCGGGTCGGCGACGGCGGCCAGCTCTTTGCGAAAGACCGTGTTGACCGCGCTTTCGGGCCCCATCACGGCGATTTCGGCGTCCGGCCAGGCCAGATTGACATCGCCGGCCAGATGTTTCGATCCCATGACGATGTAAGCGCCACCGTAAGCTTTGCGCAGGATGAGCGTGATCTTGGGCACGGTGGCCTCGGCGTAGGCGAAAATTAGTTTGGCGCCGTGGCGGATGATGCCGTTGTGTTCCTGCTCTATGCCGGGCAGGAAGCCGGGTGTGTCCACCAACGTCACCACCGGGATGTGGAAAGCGTCGCAGAAGCGGATGAAGCGCGCGCCCTTGTCGCTGGCGTCAATGTCCAGCACTCCGGCCAACAGCGCCGGCTGGTTGGCGACCACTCCGATGGGGTGCCCGTCCATCCGCGCAAAACCGACGACGAGATTTTGCGCGTAGGCGGCTTGCACCTCAAGAAATTCGCCGTTGTCCACCAGAGCTGCGACAACACTGTGCGCGTCGTAAGGGCTTTGCGGGTCCGTGGGGACTATCGCGCTCAATTCGGGGGTGGGGCGCCGTGGATCATCTTCACCGGGGAGGCGCGGCGGCGCGGCGAGGTTGTTGGACGGCAGGTAGGACAGCAGCCAGCGCAATTGCGTGAAGGCAGCTTCCTCATCGGGTGCGGTGAAGTGCGCCACGCCGCTGTGAGCGCCGTGAATTTCTGCGCCGCCGAGCGTCTCGAAGTCCACGTCCTCGCGGGTCACGGTACGGATCACGTCCGGGCCGGTGATGAACATGTGCGACGTCTGCTCGACCATCATTACAAAGTCGTTGATGGCCGGCGAATAGACCGCGCCGCCGGCGCAGGGGCCGAGAATGATTGAGATTTGAGGAATGACGCCGGAAGCGCGGACGTTGCGTTGGAAGATTTCGCCGTAGGCGGCCAGCGCATCCACGCCTTCCTGGATGCGCGCGCCGCCGGAGTCGTTGAGACCGATCAGCGGAACGCCATTTTGGATGGCTAAATCCATCACGTGGGCAATCTTACGCCCGTGCGCCTCGCCGACCGAGCCGCCGAGCACGGTGAAGTCCTGAGCGAACACGCACACCGGGCGCCCTTCGATTTTGCCGGTTCCCGTCACCACGCCATCGCCGCTGGGGTGGGCCTCATCCAGCCCAAACCCGGTCGCGCGGTGGGTCACGAACATGCCGATTTCGTTGAAAGTGTCGGGGTCGAGCAATGCTGCGAGGCGTTCACGGGCGGTTTGCTTGCCTTTGGCATGTTGCGCTGCGATGCGGGTTTCCCCTCCGCCCTGGCGGGCGTCATCGCGGCGTTTTTGAACGATGGAGGCATTGTTTTGTGGCAACTTTTTCAAGAATTCCCTCTGGTTTTGTCGTCCTGGAAAATTTCACCAACTGATAACACTGCCTTGCCGGGAAAGTTACGTGGGCTTTCTGGGAGGAGTTTACACTCACAACTTTTCAGATACCATGGGGTTAACTAGCGATGGGGGTACGTATGGACGAGGAGGAAACATATAGTGACGTCAGCCACAACTTTGGCGAGGGCGGCGCATTGTCAGCCTTGATGACCGATGGACAGATTCCGTTGATGGAAAGCCGGCCTTCCAATGACATCGAGTTTGTGTCCGCCGAGCGTGTTCTCATTCAACAGGCCAAGAACGACCCCGAAGCTTTCGGGCAGCTCTATCAAACCTACGTGAAACGTATCTACAACTATCACTACCGGCACACGGGAAACCAGATTGAGGCTGAAGACCTGACCTCGCGCACGTTTTTCCGGGCGTTGCGCAACATCCCTTACTACAAGGATCGGGGAATCCCTTTCCAGGCCTGGCTTTTTCGGATCGCGCACAACCTCGTCGTGAACTGGTACCGGGACCAGAGCCGGCACCCGACCTTTTCTTTGGAGGTGACCCATTCCAATCTCCACGCGCATCGCGGCGATCCACAACTCAATCTCCTTGAGTCAGAAAAGCAAGAGCTGTTGACGCGCCTGATCGAAGGGTTGCCTGAAGTGCGTAAAACCCTGCTGCTCTTGAAATTTGTTGAGCAGATGTCCAATGCGGAAATCGGCGAGGTTCTTGGCAAAAGCGAGGGCGCGATCAAATCATTATATCATCGCACATTGCTTGATTTGCGACAATCTATAGAGGAAGGAGATTTTGATGGACTCATTTAAGAAAGAATATATTCGTCTTGGGACTCATGTATTACCGGAGGAACAACAGGCATTGGAAGATTCCATTCGTGAGGCGCTTCAGCCTGAGTGGCCGACCGATTTGTTCGTGGCCAACCTCGAACAGGAGTTGATGGAAGAGGCCCGACAGCGCGATCAACAACCACGCCATCTGATGTCTGATTTGCGCGTTTTTGGCCTGGTGGGCGGCGGACTGCTTTCTATCGCCGGCGGCGTCTTGATGTGGATGTTGTTGCGGCAGAATCGTCCCGCCAGCGACGTTCCGCTGCGTCCATCCGGGCTTCTCGCGTTTGTTGCTCCGAAGTTGACGAAAACACCGCCTGTCGTGTAGCCGCACCGGGTTGCCGTCTACGTTGGGGCAACCCGCTTTCGTGACCCTGCGTATACATGGCACGATGTCCCTATACCAGGAGGTAAAGCATGTCGAATGATGAACGACGAAAACCGATTGAACCCATTTTGCCGCGTTCCTCGGCCGAGGGCGAGTTCGCCGGGCCTTCCCGTCCTCGCTCTGTTTTCTGGCCCATTGTCATAATCGGGCTGGGCGTCTTGTTGCTCTTATCGAATATGGGCCTTTTCCCGACTTCGGCCTGGGCAGTTCTCTGGCGTTTCTGGCCGGTGGCCTTGATCGCCCTCGGTATTGACGTGATCTTTGGTCGGCGCACGGTCGGCGGCGCTGTTGCCGGCGGCGTTTTGGTTTTGCTGTTGCTGGGGATGGCTATTGGCCTGGCCTTCTTTGCCGACCAAATTCCCTTTTTGGTCGAGTTGACCCAACCGGCGAAGTTGCAGTACAAGACGCTTGAGCATCCGCTGGGCGATCTGGAAACCGCGAAAGTTTCGATTGATTGGACGAGCGCCCCCGGCTATTTGAGCGCTCTTGAGGATTCAACCAACCTCATCGAGGCCAGCGTTGCCTATCGCGGCAATTTATCCTTCAAAGTAGCGGGGCAGGGCCGCCACGCCGACGTTTTGCTGGATAGCTACGTGCAGGGTGTTTCTTCCAGTATTTTTAATTTCAACGATGGCGATTCCCGGTGGGACGTTAAACTTAGCCCGAAGGTGTCTTTGGATTTGTGGTCTGATGTCGGGGCGGGCAGTTGCGATCTTGATCTGACCGGGTTGGATGTCGAGCACCTGGAGCTGAAAGGCGGCTCCGGCAGTTCCCGCTTGACGTTGCCCGAAACCGGCAACTTCGCGGGCGAGATCGAGGGCGGTTCTGGCTCTATGACCTTGATTTTACCGGAGGGTGTGGGTCTGCGCGTTGATCTGACCGATGGGAGCGGCAGCTTTAACCCCGACGATCGCTTCCGGTTGGTATCTGGCGAAGCCGACGAGGACGGTGTGTGGGAGACGGAAAACTTCGAAAAGGCCGACTACAAGATCGCCCTGGAGATTGATCAGGGATCGGGCAGTCTTAGCATTCAGTAGCGCCAGTGCGCGCTGGAAACCGGGTTTTCTGCTAGAACCCGGTTTCTTTTTGTGAGGTGAATGGATGAACATTGCCGACAAACTTTTGGAGCAGAGTGCGGCCAACGCTGCCGAGGCGCGTCTGGTGGATGTGCGTATTGGCGCTCATTGGAGTATCGTTGCGCTGGAATTGCGCGGAGTGTTGCGCGCCGGGTTGGCGTCTAACCTGGGCAGCGACGAGAGCCACCATCACGGTGGGCGCATGCCGGTGCGCGACGCTGGAAAGTTGTTGACGTGGGATGCGTTGGCGCTGGCCGGGTTGGTCAATTCCGAGAGCACGACCGAAGTCAGTGTGGGATTTGCGGCCATCAATGCTTTGTTGGAGGTGGACACGGCGGCCTGTGTGGCGGTCAACGCAGCGGACATTCTCGCTGAACGTGGCGTGGGGCGCGCTGTGGCGGTGGTGGGACATTTCCCCTTTGTCCCGGACTTACGCAAGCAGGTCGAAAAGCTGTGGGTGTTGGAGCTGAATCCGCACGAGGACGATTTCCCTGCCGCTCAGGCGCCCATCATCCTCCCTCAAGCCGACGTGGTGGCTTTAACCGGCACTTCGCTGCTCAACCATACATTTGAAGGGTTGGTGGCATGCTGCCGTCCTGACGCCTACGTGGTGATGCTCGGCGGGACGGCGCCGCTGTCTCCGGCGTTATTTGAGTTTGGCGTGGACGCCGTCGCCGGCACGTTGTTGTCGGACCCATTGCCGGCGATTCTGGCCGTGAGTCAGGGCGCTACGTTCAAACAGATTCCCGGCAAGCGTTTGCTGACGCTGCTCAAGGACTCGTATCCAGGCCGCTGACGAACGGCACGAAAGCCACTCCGCCCAGATTGATTCTCTCGATACGGTTGCCACGCTTGATGAATTTCCACAGGGTCTGGTACCCGTGCGGCGGCCCGACCGGCGCGACCATGCGCCCGCCGTCGGCCAGCTGCGCCCACAGCGGATCGGGGATTTCCTCTGCAGCGGCGGTGATCATCATGCCGTGATAGGGCGCAAATTCCGGCCACCCTTCGTGTCCGTCGGCCAACCGGCACTGAACGGCATACCCCAACGCCTGTAAGCGCTGTTGCGCAGTCCGGTACAGATCCGGCACCCGTTCGACCGTGTAGACTTCCATCCCCATCGCTGCAAGAATGGCAGCCTGGTACCCCGAACCGGTTCCCAGTTCCAATACCCGCTCGCCCGGCGCGAGTTGTAGCGATTCGGTCATCAGGGCGACGATGTAGGGTTGCGAGATGGTTTGATGGTGGCCGATGGGCAGCGGATAATCTTCGTAGGCGGCATCCCGTTGCGTTTGGGGGACGAATTGATGGCGGGGTACGCGCTGCAATGCATCCAACACTAGCCGGTCTTTGACGCCTCGGCGGCGAATCAAGGCGACCATTGCTTCTTGTGTCATACTTCCATTATAACTAAAAAAGAGGGGAATTGATCGCCTATTATCCGGGGATAGAAAAATATTTGCGTGGGCGGGTATTTCCGCCCA
>DAOUFX010000122.1:0-14258 GCA_034429675.1 Anaerolineae bacterium
GCGGGTACCCTCGCCCGCGCAAACCCTTCTCTTATCACTTGGCCTGCGAGGCCACGATTTTCATCCGCCGGTGGTGAGCTCTCGCCCATTTTAACGTTGCTGCTCAAGTGTCCGTTATCGTCTCGGACGTCAACCCTGCGCCCGCCGCAAGCTCTTGCATTTCCTGAGTGATGGCTTGTTTGCGCGCCGACTGGACCAGTTGCGTCAATTCCTCGATCAGTCGTTCGGCGTTCTGGTCGGCGGCTTCCATCAGTTGGAGGCGGGCCGAGTGCTCAGAAATCGCCGAGTCGAGCAAGAGTTGGTACAGATGGAGCGTCACCCACTGTTCGATCAGGCGCGCGTAAAGGCGCATCGGGTCGGTTTCGACGATCGGCGGCGGCCACGGGAGGGTTTGCGACACTGCCGGCCATTGCGGCGGCAACCAGCGCACCGTTGTCGTGACGTAGCCGCCGGGTTTGCGGTAGATGTTGCAGATGACGTCCACCGCGTCCACCCGCTGCGCTTCGTAGTCGGCCAGACAGCGACGGCTCAATTCCTGCGCGACGGCGAAGCCCGGCAGCGCGGTGACGGAGAGTGGGCCGGTCCACGCCGTCGGCCAGTTGCGGCGGCGGATCAGGCGCACCAACCGCCCGCCCAACGCCAATAATTCCACCTCGCACTGTTCCTGCCGGCGCCCCCTGAGATAATCCCCGATGTGCGTAACCAGCGCGTTGTTAAAATTGCCGCACAAGCCGCGCTCGGCGCCGATGGCCAGAACGGCGCGGCGTCGCGCCTCCATCGGCGCGGCGTTCGCCGCCGGGTGATAGGAGGACGCCAGATGCGCGCGCAGCACGGGCAGCGTCGCCAGGAGCTGTTCGCGGTAGGGCGCCAACCGCTCCTGCTGCCGCAAAGCCAGTTGCCAGTTACTGGTCGAAATCGTTCGCAACGCATCCAGAATTGGCTCGACCGAGCGAATGTTGTCCAGGCGCGATTGAACCCGCTCCAGGTCTTCCATAACCGGTCAGTAGATCTCCATGCGGGCGACATCCCAAACAAAAATAACGGCGCCGCCCATATTGGTGATGAATAATGTCTGACTGGTCGCGGACTCCTGGTCATCTTCAGTTTCCACCCGCACTTGGGCGCGGCAGTTATCGCGGACAATGTTCAGCACATCTTCAACCTGCTCTTCATCCACGCATGTGTGCAATGTGTACTGCGCCTGTCGCCACACACCGCCGTGGCTCTCGGCGAACGTCATCGAGTACCCCGCTGTGATCAGGTTCTCCAGCACCAGATTAGCCTGATCGCGCGGAATCACGGCCATAATCATCTTTTTCACAGCCGGTTCCTTTCACCAGAGGCTCTGTTCAGATTTAGCCAGGCGTTGCGATAATGCTCGATCATTTCACGCAACGCGGCTGATGTTTCTTCGTCCAACTCGCCGGTACGCTCAATTTTCAGGAATATACCCGGCTGCGCTGCCTGTGCGTGGCGGAACAGATCGCGTTCAAAAACGGACGCTTGCTCCACCGGGATGGCATCCAGGTACCCCTCGGTGACCGCCAGCAAGATGAGGATTTGCTGGCCCAATGTCAGTGGCTGGTGAACCGATTGTTTCAAAGCCGCCTGCAATCTTTCCCCGCGCACGATTTGGCGACGGGTGGTTTCGTCCACCTCGGCGCCCAAGCGCGTGAAACGGGCCACTTCTTCAAATTGCGCCAACAGCAAGCGCAAATTGCCTGACACGGCGCGCATCGCCTGGCTTTGCGCCGCGCCGCCCACGCGCGAGACGGATATGCCCGCGTCAATCGCCGGGCGGACGTTGCGATTGAAGAGGTCGGTGCTTAGCACAATCTGCCCGTCGGTAATTGAGATAATGTTGGTGGGGATGTAGGCCGACAGGTTGCCGCGTTGCGTCTCGACGATAGGGAGCGCCGTCAACGAACTGCCGCCTTCTGCTTCGCTCAACTTGCAGGCGCGTTCCAGCAGGCGCGAGTGCAGGTAGAAAATATCGCCGGGATACGCCTCCCGTCCCGGCGGGCGGCGCAACAGCAAGCTCAACTCGCGGTAGGCGTTGGCGTGACGGGTCAGATCGTCGTAGACGATCAGCACATCGCGGCCCTGGCGCATCAGGAATTCGGCCATGGTACAGCCGGCGTAGGGCGCCAGATAGCGCAGGGCCGGCGGGTCGTCGGTGCTGGAGACGACGACGGTGGTGTAGGCCAGCGCGCCCTTTTGCCGCAGCGTCCTGATCACGCCGAGGGTGGTGGATTTCTTCTGCCCGATGGCCACGTAGACGCACTCGACGCTGTTGTTGGCTTGATTCAAGATCGCATCCACGGCCATGGAAGTCTTGCCTGTCTGGCGGTCGCCCACGATCAGCTCGCGCTGTCCCATGCCGATGGGCGTCAGCGCATCCACCACCTTGATCCCGGTGTGCAACGGTGTCTGCACCGGCCCGCGCTGCACGATGCCGGGGGCGTCCTGCTCAAGATAGCGGTACTCGGTCGCTTCGATCGGGCCACGGTCGTCCAGCGGTTGTCCCAAGGGATTGACGATCCGCCCAAGCAGTTGATTGCCCACCGGCGTGCGCAGCCTTTCTCCGGTGTTGGTGACCATGTCGCCGCCCTGGATGCCCCCGTCCGGGCCAAGCAGGATCACGTCCACGTGGTCGCGTTCCAGATTGAGCACCATTCCCTGCAACCCGGTGGGAAACGTGACCAGTTCGTCGGTGTAGGCGTACGGCAGGCCGGAGATTGTCGCCACGCCATTGCCGATGCGTTGCACGGTGCCCACATCCTGAACACGCACGCATGGCTTCATGTGCGCGGCATGATCGCGCAGTTGCGCCAATATTTCGGGGATGTGCAAGCGCGGCTGCCGGGTTAATTCTTCGCTTGCCTGCACCAGTTCGGTCAGGCAAGCGTTGACCTGTGTTACGATCTGATCGTGGGGAAGGCCCGCCAGGTCGCTGGTCGCTGCCACTTGCTTGCGCAGGCTGTGGAGTAGTCTGGCAGCGTCCGGGCGCTCACTCATGGCTCAATCGCTCCTGCAACTTTTGTGAGACACTGTCGCGTAACCCGGCCAACTGCCCGGCGATGGAGTTATCTATCATAAGGTCGCCCACGCGCACAGAAAGACCCAGCGCCAGCGCCGGATCGGTGCGAAGTTCCATGTACGGCGTGCGATCCGCCAAGCCCGAGAGCGTGCGCACCAGCAATCCTTGCATATCCGGCGAGAGCGGGCGCGCCGACGTGATGGTGACGGTGGGTGTGCGCTCGCCAAGCGCGCGGCGGAACGCCTCGACGCGTGCGGTTTCGCGCCGGCTCATGTCGCGGACGCGCTCGCAAAGTTGCGCGACCATAGCGTCGTGTAGTTCCGGTATGGCGAGTTGGCCGGTTACCTGTCCGCCGATTTCCAGGATGGCGTCAACCAGTTGATCGTGGAATTCATCCACAGATTGCTGGCGGATACGGTAAGCGTCCATCTCTGCTTCGACCAGCCGGTGCGCGACTTCACTCTGGGCCTGTCGCAGCACCGCCACCCGCTCCGCTTCGGCCCGCTCGCGCGCATCAGAAATGAGTTTGGCCGTCTCTTCGTCCAGATCGGCCAGGCGTTTTTCCAGTTCGGCGCGCACACGCGCCGCCTCGGCCTGATCCTCGACTAGTTGCGCTTGCATTTGCTCGTGTCTGGTCACGCGCGCCTGTACAGAACGCATCACCGGTTTAAAGAACAGCAAGTAGAGCACTATGGCCAGGATGAGAAAATTGACGATCTGAAAAACGACTGTCGTCAAATTTGGATTTAACATAGGGTTCCCCTAAAAGAAACGGCTGATCAAGGGATTGGCAAACAGCAGAATCAAGACGATCAACAGCACATATATCGCCGTGGATTCCAACAGCGCCATCGCAATCAGCAATGTTGTGCGCAAGTTACCGGCTGCTTCGGGTTGTCTGGCCATGCCTTCCAACGCTTTGACGGCGGCGCGCCCTTCTACAAATGCCGGAATAGCCGTTCCTAAAACAATGCTGGCGCCGGCCACGATGATGGTGACAACGGTAATCAATGTTTGTGGGTCTAAATTTTCCATAGATGCTCTCCTAAAATAGTTAAGCGGCATTCTGCCGCGCCATTGGCTTTTAGCCTTTAGCCAGAATCACCGCTAATGCGGCAAGGGTCAATCGGAATGTTTTTTCGTGCGAGTACCCGCGCACGAAAAAATACAGTTGCTTTAATATCTCTTTAGGCGAAAAGTAAAGGGAGTGTTTACTGCTTGTTTGGCGACTCGGCGGTTTCCACGCCAGAGGCGATATAGACCGAAGCCAGCGCGGTGAAGATAAACGCCTGCAAGATGCCGGTGAACAGGCCAAAGCCGGTCATCAAAATGGGGACCAGCAGCGGCGCCAGGGTGAATAACACGGCCACCACCATTTCGCCGCTGATGATGTTGCCAAAAAGGCGCAACGTCAAGGCCAGAGTGCGGCTCAACTGGCCAATGATTTCCAGCGGCAGGGTAAAGATGGGCGTTGCCATGTCCTTGAAATAGCGGATGGCGCCCTTCTCGCGGATGCCGAAATAGTGAACTGAAAAGAAGACGATCACGGCCAGCGCCATCGGGGTGCTGACGTCGCGGGTGGGCGCGGTGATGAAGGGGACTGCGCTGAAGGTGTTGGCGGCGGCGATGAAAATTGCCAGGGTCCCCAGGAAAGGCAGGTACGGCCCGGCGGGAATTCCCATCACGTCCGAGATTATCTCGTTGAGGGAGTCGAGGCCCCACTCGACCAGAATCGGCTGCCAGCGCCTGAGCATAACGACCAGCGCAATGATCAAAGCCATGATCAGCCACGTGGACGTCACTGTATCGGTAACGCCGATCGCGCCAATGCGAAAGACAACGTAGGGTTGGATGGATTCCATGCTTTATCCTTTGTAATTCCACCACAGAATGGCCGCCCAACGGGCGATCCAGAATCCGGCCAGGGCCAGCAATCCCGCGCCTATACCATATCTAAATGCCGCGGCCAGCAGGGCTGCGACTACAATCCAGCGCACGGCCATGCTGGCGACGATGCCATTGGGATTTTGCGCCGGAGCATTGGCGTCTAATCGTCCCACGGTGGCGCTTAACATCCAGGCGTTGAGCACGCCAATCAGCGCGCCGCCGGCTATCCATCCTAGCATCACGGTGCGTTCTCGTCCGCTTCCGCATCATCCGCTTCCCACACGGCGGATGCATCCGCTTGCAGCGTTGCCAGCAAAGCGCCGGCCAGCCGGTCAAACGACTGTCCCTCTACGCTTGCGCTTCCGCTGTTTGTCCCGGCAGCGTCTGCCGGGCCGCTGGTCAACAGCAGAACCCGTTTGGTTTCTACGCGCAGAATCCCGGTTTCCAGGATTGCGGTTTGTTGTTCCTGACCGCCGGCGGCGTACCGCAGCGCGGACGTTTGCGTCTCGGCCAGCAACGGCGCATGGTCGGGATAGATGCCCACCCCACCGCCGTCCGCCAGTTGCAGCTGCACCCATTCCGCATCGGGAACCTCTAGCCAGGGGCCTTCCGGCGTCAGTACGGTCAGCTGCAGCCGTTTAGCCGCCACGTTTTTCCTCCTCGTTGATCTGCCACGCTTTCTCCATTACTTCGTCAATTGTCCCAACCATGTAGAACGCCTGCTCCGGCAGGTGATCGTGGTAGCCTTGTACAATTTCGCGGAATCCGCGCAGCGTCTCGCGCAGCGACACGTAGCGTCCGGAAAGCCCGGTGAACGCTTCTGACACGAAAAAAGGCTGGGTGAGGAAGCGTTGCAACCGTCGCGCTCGCCCGACTGCCAGACGATCGGCGTCGCTCAATTCTTCGATGCCCAGGATGGCGATGACATCTTGAAGTTCCTGGTAGCGGGCCAGCAGCGCCCGCACTTCGTTGGCGATGGCGACGTGTTCTGCGCCCACGCCAGAAGGGGTCAACAGCGTGCTGCTGGAGGCCAGCGGATCAATGGCCGGGTATAGCCCCAGGCTCACGTGCCGCCGCGAGAGGACTGTGATTGCATCGAGGTGGGCGAAGGTGGCCACCACTGCCGGGTCGGTCAAATCGTCCGCAGGGACGTAGACGGCCTGAATCGAGGTGACGCTGCCCTGCGTGGTGGTGGTGATACGCTCTTGAAGTCGCCCCATTTCAGTGTCCAGGGTGGGTTGGTATCCTACCGCGCTGGGCAGGCGGCCCAACAGCGCGGAGACTTCAGCGCCGGCCTGAATGTAGCGGAAGATGTTATCAAGGAAGAGGAGCACCGGCCGTTTCTCCACATCACGAAAGTATTCGGCCATCGTGAGCGCCGTGAGCGGTACCCGCAACCGCGCGCCGGGCGGCTCATTCATCTGGCCGAAAATCAGCACGGTGTTTTCCAACACGCCGCTGTGTTGCATTTGCAACCACAGCTCGTTGCCTTCGCGGCTGCGCTCGCCGACGCCAGAGAAAAAGACGATGCCGGAGTGTTCGCGGATGGTGTGGCGCATCAATTCAATCATCAACAAAGTCTTGCCTACGCCGGCCCCGCCGAAGAGGCCAATTTTCCCGCCCTGTGGATAAGGCGTGAGCAGGTCAATGGCTTTGATGCCGGTGACAAATGGGCGGCTGATGAGGCGCTGATCGCGCAGCGGCGGCGACGCAACGTGAATTGGGAATCTGTCCTCGGTTTGCAGAGGGGGTTGTTCGTCAATGGTTTGCCCCAACACATTGAACATCCGCCCCAGCGTGGCCCGCCCTACCGGTACGCAGATTGGTTTGCCGGTATCCAGGACTGCCAACCCACGTCGTAGCCCGGCGGTGCTGCTCATGGCAATGGCGCGCACGGTGCGCGGATTGATATGCTCTTGCACCTCGGCGACCAGTTCAGTTCCATCGTCTGTGCGGATCAACAGCGCATGGTTGATGCCGGGAAGGTACTCGGAAAGAAATTCGGCGTCTATCACTACGCCGGCGACGCGCACAACCGTACCAGTTCGCTCCAAAGCCCCCCCTAAGAAAAAAAATTTACCGGCTCGCGTCACAAATACGGAAACGTTATGCCGGCATTCACAACCAGAGATAGTTTTACTATAAAATCCGTCAGGGGCAAACCGGAACTCCGCATTCAGCCGTCGAAGGTGTACCGCCGTGTCCATCGCTGCGTTTCGCCGGGCAGGATGTGGATGCCTACAAAGACTTCGGCGCTGATCACGTGCGATTTCCCCCACACCGCCACGCGCGCCGGCGCGAAGTCGTCATATTCTTCCATGGTAATCCCGCTTGGAACATGGGTCAGTTTCCACTGCGGCTCGTCTGTTTGCGCGAAGCCGCGCAGTCGCGCGTAGAACTCCCGTTGGGGAATGGTGCGGCAGCGCAAGGTGTTGCCGGAAATTTGCAGATCGTCGGATGTGGAGGGCATTCCCTCCGGGGTGGGTTCCAGGATGAGGGGGTAGGGCGTGCTGAGGACGTAGTCCGGCCCTATCGGGTGACCGTCTATGCCCACAAAGTTGTGACAGTATTCGTGGGTCACGATTGGTTTCTGCCCTACGTTCTCCAGTTTGTAGGCGAGGCTGAGCGCGTTGCCGTTGACCGACACCGTTTTTGTCAATTTGACCGCATACCCGCGGCACTCCAGCGGCTCAACGGTGAATTGGGCCTGGGCGGCTTCCGTCTCGACGCGCACCGGGAACTCCTGCGCGATGGCGTAAGGACGGAAGAAGTGGTATGGCGCATCCGGCGGAGTCTCCGGCCGGGTGAGCAGTCCGACGCCGATTTTGGGAAAGGCTTCGCCGGGGCGCGCGTCGTCGTAACCGACCGGCCTTTCGATGCCGAATTCGTTGCACATGCCCACGCCGCCGCTGCCACGCTCCGGCACAAAGGATTCCGTCACGCAGAAGGTATGTCCGGGTGACGGAGAACGTTCCGGGGGGATGGCCGGGCGGCTATCCAACGTCACTTGGGTGATGAAAGCCGTCCAATCGAAGCGCGTTCCCCGGTAAAAGCTGCCCGGCGTCGCGATGCTTACGGCTAAACGGTTGCTGCGCAATACAATTTTATGGGGGTCTTGTTCCATGAGATAGTTCCCTTGAAAATAGTCGAAAGTCAAAAGTTAAAAAGTCGAAAGTCTGGAGTTGCCTTTGACGGTCAGGGTAAAGGGTGTGTTTTTCGCACACGGTACCCCGTGTGCGAAAAAACACCTTCCTTATTAATCTCTGCTATCGCAATGCGATTTTCATCCAACCGCAGGGTAATGATGAATTTCACTAAAACTAAAACTAAAACTAAAACTAAAACTAAAACTAAAACTAAAACTAAAACTAAAACTAAAACTAGAACTACAAGTCCAAATACCAGAGCAGCATGGCCTCGTGAGCCACCTGGGGGCAGCCGCGATATCCGAAGCGATGGATGGCGCCCAGGATGCAGCCTTGCCGGAGGTAGAAGCGGCAGGCAGCGACGTTGAAGCTCTGTGTTTCAAGTCCCAGGGCTTTGTAGCCTTGCCGGCGCGCCCAATCGGCGGCATGGCGAAACAAAGCCGTCCCGACGCCTTGTTTTCGGGCGTCGGGGTGAACGCGGATATCCGACAGCACGGCCAGATCGTCGCCCTGGCAGAAATCCATCGGCAGGGGGGCGTCTTTGCCGACGGCAACCGTCGCTCCGCCCACTGCGCGTCCATCCGCCTCCGCCAAGAAGATGCTCCAGGGTGAAATATCGAATTCCTGCGCCCACGTCATCGGGGTCTCGTCGCCGGTGTCGTCATAGTCCCTGACGTATGCGGGAACAACCGGCTCTTCCTGGATGTGAAAGCCGCCCAGTCCGCCGTTGATCGCGTCAATTCTCAGGCGCGACGTAACCTCGTAGCGCGTTGGAATTGAGCCGTACAGTGGGAATTCGTGCGCTGCAATCGCGCGGATGGTTAGGGGCATAGTTCCCTCATATTGAAGCCGGACGTATTCGCTCACCAGGGCAACCCGCACAAATCTATGCTGCCCGGTGGGAAGGGGCGACCCGAACAGGAGAAGGCCATCGTGGTGACATTTTTCAGTTGGACTCTGTTTCCGGGCTGTGAGAACCACAGCGGTCCGGTCGTAGGGTTCCAGCCATGTCCTTTGAAGAAGGACGCCAACGGCTCGTGACAGATCAACAGTCCGAATTCCATTCCCAGAACTTCGGCAATGAAAACTTGCGCCCGTTGGAGCGCCGCCGACGCCAACCCACGATGACGCCATTCGGGCGCAGTCGCCACCTTGCCGATGCCGCCGACTCGCAGCGGGTAGTCGTCAACCGTGCAGGTGCGCCCTACAATTTCCAGGTGACTGATCAGGGTATCCACCTCCGAGGCGTCTTCGGCGTTGCCGACCCAAAGCAGCACATGCCAGTCTGCGTTTGCCAGGACAAAATCGGTGTTGCCTTCTCCGAATACCTGCCGGTTCAATGCAGCGATCAACGCTATTTCCTTAGCGGTCAAGGCCGCGCTGGGTTTGATTTGAGTCTGCACACGTCCTCCGCGATGTTTGGAGTTATTACGCGATAGAATTCGGGCCTTTGCGGCCGGCAAAATCTTCCGTAGTGTAACATAGACAGTGAGGATGTAAAACGCCTTGACAAATTCATTACAATTACGCGACGGTTGACATTATCCTTCGCTATGATACAATACTTGAAATCTTATTGACCACTCAAATTGCAGAAAGTCCCAAGTTTGCATAGTTTGAGTGAAGGAGTTGGCAGTGGAAGAACAAATGGCGACCTCAACTGAATCCATTTCGATGGAGAATTGGGAGGATGAACTCGAAGAAACCTTAGCGGGCACGGAACTTCGTCGTGGTGAATTGCGAGAAGGAACCATCCTGGACATCAGAAATGATGGATTTGTCGTGGACATCGGAACGAAGCGTGATGGATTTGTTCCCAAGGAAGACCTGGAGGACCTGCAAGGGCAGACCTTCGAGGTGGGGCAAGCTGTTGGCGTTGTTGTGACCAGGTTCCGCGATTCCGATGGAAACGTTGAACTTTCT
The DNA here is from genome assembly GCA_034429675.1 of Anaerolineae bacterium. Classification (GTDB taxonomy): domain Bacteria; phylum Chloroflexota; class Anaerolineae; order B4-G1; family SLSP01; genus JAKQHY01. The sequence goes on from DAOUFX010000122.1 coordinate 9,997, forward strand.
TTGTCTCAGGCCATGTTGCGCGAGGACTGGGTCAAGGCTGAAAAGCTAAAGGAAGATGAAAACGTCTACGAGGCCACTGTTCTGGCTGCCAATCGCGGCGGTTTGACCGTTGAGTTTGGGCATCTGCGTGGGTTTATCCCCATGTCCCAACTGATTGGGTTCTCGCGAATTCGTCAGGCAAACGAACGACAGCGCCGTTTGAATGCAATGGTTGGCCAGAGCATTATGCTCAAGGTTATCGAGGTTAATCGCCGCCGCCGCCGCCTTATCCTGTCCCAGCAAGCAGCCGCGCGTGAATGGCGCGCCGCTCGTCGCAAGCTGTTATTGGAAGATTTGGAAACCGGTCAAGTGCGCCGTGGGCGCATCAGCCAGATCACGGAGTTCGGTCTGTTTATCAACTTGGGCGGACTGGACGGCCTGGTTCATATTTCCGAGCTCTCCTGGGGCCGCATTGAAGATCCGCGTGAGGTTTATCACGAAGGTCAACGGGTTAAAATCAAGGTCCTCAGCGTTGATCGCGAACGGCAGCGCATTGCTTTGAGTATCAAAGCGTTGGCGCCGGATCCCTGGGGAACCGCCCCGGAGCGTTACCAGGAAGGGCAGTTGGTCGAGGGTAAAGTCAGCCAGGTCGTGGACTTCGGCGTTTTCGTTGAGCTGGAACCCGGCGTAGAAGGACTGTTGCACAACACCGAGCTGCGCGATTTTGAACAGCGCGAGGAACTGACCGCCGGTCAGAAAGTTTTGGTCAAGGTTATCCGCGTTGAGCCGGATCGTCGTCGAATCGGCCTGAGCGTGCGCCAGGTGCGACGGCAGGAGTGGGAAGAGTGGGTGATGAATCAGCCTGAACCCGGAACTGCCGAAGCGGCTACCCCTGTCGCAGCCGGCGAAGATGATATGGACGATGATGATGGTCTCGATGTTGTGGATTTTGAAAATGAGGGTGCTTTGATTGAACCGGAAGCCGGTAACGCCGTTGACGTTGAGGCTGATGCGGACTTTGAAAATGAGGGCGCTTTGATCGAACCGGAAGCCGGCGACGTTGTTGACGTTGAGGCTGACGCGGACTCCGAAGTCGCCGCATAAGGGGAAACGAACCGGATGGGTAAGGAAGACAAAATTACCGTAGAAGGAAACATTGTGGAAGCCTTACCGGCGACCCAGTTTCGTGTACAACTTGATACAGGGCATGAGGTTCTTGCTTACCTTTCTGGAAAGATGCGCAAGTACTACATTCGGATTCTGTTGGGGGATCGTGTGCGCGTCGAGCTTTCGCCTTACGATCTGACTCGCGGACGCATTGTTTACCGCTACAAAAAAGCGCGTCCAGGCGGCCCCGACGAGGAAATGGAATAAATTACCATCGCAAGGCCCCCGAACCTTGCCGTACTTAGAAAAACCACCGGTCATTGCTTGACCGGTGGTTTTTTTTGCGATTATGCCGGATTGGATTTTGTTGGATTGGCCGGCGCTCCGTATGGTTTCTGAGCGATCAGCGCAATCCAATCGCCGCTCTGGCGTTGTTCTGCGATGTGCAACCCTGCATTTTCCAACGCCGCACGAACTTCATCGGCCTGTTCTAGCAAGATGCCGGAGACGACGAGATGCCCTCCGGCGTGCACGCGAGTGGCCAGACCGGCCCGGGCCATTTCGATGATGACGGGCGCAAGGATGTTTGCCAGGACCAGATGGTAGGTTCCACTGATGTCTCCCAACGAGCCATGGACGGGGCGGATGGCGTGGGCCAACTCATTGGCGCAGGCGTTGCGGCGGCATGCGACAACGGCGTTCATGTCATTGTCCACGGCCACTACCTCGGCGACGCCTATTTTGGCGGCGATCAAGGCCAGGATGCCGGTGCCTGTACCCAGATCCAGGACTCGCATCTCCGTTTTAGCCAGTGTTTCCAGCGTTTCGACGCACAGTTGCGTCGTGGGGTGCAATCCGGTGCCAAAAGCCATGCCCGGATCCATTTCCAATACCAACTCATCGGGTTGGGGGGAGTAATCCCGCCCGGAGGGTTTGATGACGATGCGACTGCCGATATGTAAGACCGGGATGGTCTCTTTCCAACCGGCGGTCCAGTCCTGGTCGGCGACCCTGGCGAAAACGGGGTCTTGGATGGCCGGCCAGATGCAGCTGAGGTGCCAGAGCGCCTCGGCGACCTGCTGTTGTTGCGCTTCGATATCCTCGTCCGCTTCCATGTAGGCCTTGACTGTCACGCAGGTCGGCGTAGCGCCGCCGTCGCCCATGTCAATGGCGATTCCTTGCGGCGTGTAACGGCTGAGCACCTCGGAGACGGCCTCTGCCGCCTCCGGGTCTGTTTGGACGCATACTTCAAGCCATTCCATGGCGTTCCTACAGCCCCAGCGCTTCGCGCACGCGATCTACAAAGCTTTGTTTGTCTTCGACCACGACTTCGGCGCCCAGGGTTCCTGAAAGTTCCTGGAACAGCTCCTTTTGTCGTGAGGACAGATGGGTAGGGACGGCTACCTGGGTCACGATCAGTTGATCTCCCCGTCCGTTGCCGCGCAATTGCGGAACGCCCAGACTGCGCAACCGGAAAATGGTGCCCGATTGGGTACCGGGCGGGACGGTGATCTCGCGCTCACCTTCCAGGGTGGGCACTTTGATAGTGTCTCCCAGAGCTGCCTGCGCCACGTTGATCTGCACTTCCAGAATGATGTCATTGTTGCGGCGTTTGAAGAAAGCGTGAGGGTCTACCCCCAGTTGAATATACAGGCTGCCGTTTGGCCCGCCCAATTCACCCGGCTCGCCCTGCTCGGACAGGCGGATGGTCACACCGTCGTCAACGCCCGGCGGGATGGTGACGTGGATGCGCCGGCGGCGATAGACCCGGCCCCCGCCGCTACATTCGTGGCAGGGAGAGCGCACGATGACGCCTTGCCCGCGACATTTTGGACACGTGGTGATCGTCACGAAAAAGCCCATCCCCTGGCGCATCTGCCCGCTTCCCCGGCAGTCCGGGCAGGTTTCGGGCGACGTTCCCGGCTCGGCTCCCGTGCCGTTGCAAACCTGGCAGAGCTCGCGGCGGCGAATTTCCACCTCTTTTTCTGCGCCGAAGACAGCTTCTTCGAATTTGAGGCTGACGTTGGCCCGCAAGTCGTTGCCGCGGCGCGGGCTGGGGCGCCCGCCGCGACCACTAAAGCCGCCGAATCCACCGAGATTGCCGAAGACTTCGGCAAAGATGTCAAAGGGATCGCGCATGTTGCCAAAGTCAACGCTGCCAAATCCCGGAGGCGTTTCGGTGCCGTAGCGATCGTACATCATCCGTTTTTCGGGGTCTGAGAGCACCTCGTAGGCGGAGTTGACTTCCTTGAAACGTTCTTCGGCGTCGGCCTCAGAACTGACGTCGGGGTGATATTTCCGCGCCAGAGTGCGGTAGGCGCGTTTGATCTCTTCCTGGCTGGCTTCCTTGGGGACGCCTAAGACTGCATAGTAATCCTTGTTCATACTGACTCCATAGACATCTTACGAATAAGAAACCGTCGCTTTTTATTGTTCCGGCGCTGCAGGCTCATCGGCGGATTGCTCTGTATGTGCAGGCGCTTCTGCCTTTTTTTCTTCTGCGGCAGTTGCAGGGGCCTGGGCTGTGGCTTTGGCGACCACCACCGTCGAAGGCCGTAGGATGCGGTCGCCGAGGATGTAGCCTTTGCTGACCTCGGCGACGATTTGTCCTTCTTCAAATCCGGGAGCTTCCTGGTGAAGGATAGCCTGATGGTACATAGGATCAAAAGTATCACCGGGCTTGAGCTCAATCGGCATAACCTCTTCCGACTCAAGAATGGAATGCGCCTTGCGTTGGATGAGCGCAATCCCTTCGACCCAGGCATTTCCCGCCAAGTCGCCCGGCACGGCCTGGAACGCACGTTGGAAATCGTCTACGACGGATAACAGGCGCGTCAAAATCCCGGCGTTGGCGGCTTTGCGCAGATTAGCCTGTTCCGCCTCGGTGCGTTTGCGATAATTGGAAAACGTTGCCTGGCAACGCTGCCAGCCGTCCATATACTCGGCGACTTTCTGTTCTGCCTCGGCTAACCGGATTTCTATGGCCGACTGGGCTTCTTCTTCAACCGATACGACTTCCCCTTCAGCCGAAATGACTTCGGATTCCACTTCTGGGGCCGTAGATGACTCTTCCTGCTGCTGATCCCCCATGACTTAACCTCCCATGATAATCTTTTGTTTTCTTGATGCGTCCTGATACACTCAAATAGTATCATCTCAATAAAAAGGGGAGAAGT
>DAOUFX010000123.1:0-7392 GCA_034429675.1 Anaerolineae bacterium
GGGTGGGCGTGGCCGTCGGGGTGGGTGTTGGGGTGTCGGTGGGCGTCGCTGTGGGCAGAATGGGCGTGCGGGTTGGGGTAGGTGTGATCTGCGGGGAGCCCAGATCGCATCCTGTCAGGGATAAGATAATAAGGAAGAACAGGGGTAAGCAGAGGGCTGGCCTCGGCAAACCCTGCGGTCGGTCGCCGGTCGGTGGGTGCTGTCTGGTGTCTTTCATCTTTCCGCTCACTCGTGTCTCGCTGTTACGGACTTCGCTTTCCATTGTTGGACAAACATCTCGGCGTCCTCGCGGGTCACAATGTCCCCGCCGGCTTGCGCTTCGCGCAAAGCCTCGACCAGTTGCCCGATGGCCGGTCCCTGAGAAATACCCAACGCCATCAGGTCGTGGCCGTTGAGGAGGGGCGGCGGCGCGACAATTTCGGCGTTTTTCTCAAAGTATGCCTGGAACAAGAGCTGTGCCGCGTGTAGAAGCGCGCTCCAATGCGGTCTCTCCAGTTTTGGCCCCCAGACCGCAAGGGTATCGGCCAGCACCAGCAAAATCACGCCGACGCCGGCGTCGCCGGTGTCGCGATAGAAGCGATAGGCCGCCCGGCGCCCCGGCGGATTTTTGCGCAGTTCGATCAGGCGCATGTGCGACCTGACCAACGTGCAGACAAATTCGATAGTCTTGTTGGGAAGATGTAGCGCCTCCAGCCGCGCCTGGGTCATCTTCGCGCCGACTTCGGGATGGGTGTAGAAGTGAATCAGGCCTTGTTCGTCGCAGGTGCTGGTCGTAGCTTTGCCGACGTCGTGGAAGACCGCGCCCCATTTGCACAGATCTTCGCGTGTGATCTCATTGCTGACGGGTGTTTGCAGGTAATTTAACAGTGCGGTCTGAAAGGGAATGGCCGTCGTGTTGAGCATAGACCAGACCCATGTCGGTGTGGATACGTATTGGCGTGTGTGCGCCGGGAGCGGGTTGCCGCGGAGCCGTTCCAAGACGGCTTCGAGCGTCGCCAGTGTGGCCAGCGTGTGTGTCCAGGCGTCACGGTAATAATGCGGCCAGGATTGTTCGACGGATTGTAGCGCGTGAATCTCCGGCAAGGTATGCTGTGCGAGATCCATATTGTCCAGCAGTTCCAGGCCACAGGTCGCCTGGGGGGCCTTTAGCAGTGAGAGCAATTCGATCTGGATGCGTTCCGGCGCCGCCTGCTTGATGGTTTCCGCCCGCGCCCGGATGGTCGCGGCGGTCTGCGCTTCGATTTGGAAACTCAGGCTGTTGGCTTGACGCACGGCGCGCAGCAGGCGGACGGGGTCATCTTCAAATGCATGGGAGTTGGTCGCGCGGATGAGCCGCGCCCGGAGATCGCTCTGCCCGTCGGTGGGATCCAACAATACCCCATCCAGGCTCAGCGCCATCGCATTGATGGTGAAATCGCGCAGGCGCAAGTCGGCTTCGATCGAATCGCCGCGTAACGCGGCGAAATCCAGCGTGATCGGGCGATGGGTAGTGGGGTGCTGGGCTACCACGCGGCCGGTATCGCGTTCGGTGTCCAGCGGATAATAGGCCGCACCGAGCCTGTCGGCGATCGAGCGCGCCAGCGCCATGGCGTGTCGAGCCGTCGCAAAATCCCAATCGTGCGGGACGCGGGCCAGCAACAGATCGCGCACCGGGCCGCCGACCAGCCACAGCTCGGTGGGCAGATGCGAACGGATGGCGTCCAGGGGCCAGTCGGGGATGGCGATGTGCGGGGGATGCGGAGAGACCCACAACAGACGCATTCGGTCTTTGGGGTGGGTGCTGTTTCCGGCGAGTCGCGCATCTTCCAACGTGATTCCCACGCCGGCGACAGTGTCGTTTTCGGTCAGGGCGATCCATCGTCCCGCGTAAATGCTCAGGTCGGCCATTGTCTGGTTTACAAGAATGCGGCGCGCTTCGGGGCGCGCCGCATGGGTTGAAAGACTTTCCCGGTGCAGGGGAAGCGCCTAAACGCGCGTGCTGTACTCTCCGGTGCGGGTATCCACACGGATGACGTCGCCCACGGCGATAAACAGCGGCACTTGCACCTTCAATCCGGTCTCGCAGACGATTGTTTTGCTTGCGCCGGTCGCCGTATCGCCGGCGATCGCGACTTCCGATTCAACCACTTCCAAATCAACGCTGCTGGGCAGGTCAATACCGAGCGCCTCGCTCTCGAGGCTGGTGATGTTGACATCCATCCCCTCTTTCAGGTATCCCCCGCGCTCTCCGATGAGCTTCGCGCCGATCCGTACCTGATCGTAGGTTTCCGAATCCATAAAGTAATAATTTTCCTCGTCGGCGTACAAATATTGCGCGTCGCGCCGCTCGACGTTGGCTTCCTCGAAACTGTGGTTGTTCAAGAAGTTCCGGGGAATCGTTACACCAGTGCGCATATTGCGGATTTTGGTGCGAATGATGGCGTTGCCGCGCCCCGGTTTGTAGTGTTGATATTCGATTACTTCGTATAGTTCTCCGTCAAGCATAAAAGCTGTTCCCTTGCGGAGCTGATTAGCATCAATCATACTTTTTCCTCCATAGCCAGACTACGGCCATCATTATACCCGCGCCTTTGACATCGTCAAGGTTCGCGTGGAGTCGGGGGACTTGCACTGTTTTGCCGGTATGAAAATTTGTGTTTTGTCCTATCATGATGACTGTTCGTGGGAACCTCTTATACAGTCTAAATCAACAACCATAGTATCATCTCAATAAAGAGGGAGAAGTGGGTACTTGATGGCGGGCTGCCCCCGCCCCCAAACTCCCACCTCCAAAATTTTGAGAAGATACCAACCATATCCGTGAGTGAACCAATGACCCATCACCCTTTCAAACTTGCCACAGGCTGGAATCTCGTGAGGCGCTATGTGTTGCCGTTGTTATCCGTCTGGTGTATTGCGGCTTATATTCACGCTGTGCAATCTCTGTTCTTGCTGGAATTCCTTCCCCCGAAACTGTTTTTTCTTCTATTTTTGCCAATTATTCTCTTCGAGTTTTGGCGTAGTTCCGGACATACCCAGGCTATTCAAGTCATGGCTGCATCTTCTGCTGGCGAGATCAGCGAAGAAGACCCTGGGCAACCCATCAAGTCGCCTTCAAAAAAGGCTCGCCATCGGGCAGAATCCCAGGATGGCAAAAGGGGAGTATCTTTTTGGGGGAGCATCTCCCGTCACAAAACGGTGAAGCTCAACGGCAAATGGCTGGTCTCGTGGGGGCTCCGGTTGTTGTGGTGGCTTGTTTTCTATGCGGTATGGGTCGTCTATGTGTTCGGCCAGGCTCAACACGCTCAATGGCTTAAGTGGTTTGCCCCTCAATTCTATTTGCAGTTCTACCTGGTGTTCCGCGCGGAACAGTGGCTCACGTTCGTCGCTCTCGGCCTCTGGGTTTGCGCGTACTACGGACTGACAGTTCGATGGGGAAAACTGCATCTGTTCACCGCGATGATTTTACCGATGGGGCTTGCCGTTGCACTCTTTGTTCATCTGTATTCCTTTGGCGGCGTGGGGAATTTTTCTCGGGATCGTGTTGTGAGTCAGGGTGGGGTTGAGTTGTGGCTTGACCTCAAGTTCCTGAATCCGGGGAGGTCTGTTCACCCACGCGGCATTTGTTTTGACGGAGCGGAAAACGCCTTGTTTGTGATGTTTGGTTGTACGTATTGCGTTGACCGCGTCTATTACCCGACTGTTGTACGGCAGGATATAGACTCCGGCAAGATTTTGTATTTCACCAGCACCAATATTCGACAGGTGGAATGTGATGGCCCTGCCGGTCAGACATCAGAGACTCTGTTCATAGCCCCATGGTACACGGACGTTATTTACGAACTGTCAAAGCACGATTTGTCTATTGTTGCGCAACATCCAGGTCGGATACAGAGCTATCTCAGCTATTGGGAGCCGATGAGTGTGGTCAGAGATGAGGAGCACCTCTACATCGGGAATGATGTTGAACAAGCTGTGGTTGCCTACAATCTGGATACGGGCCGGCCGGATACTGTGTTGAATCTTCATAAGCAGGGATTCGTCCAATTCGGCGGCCCTGTGTGGAACCTTGTGCAATCGCAGAAAACCCATAACCTGTATTTCACATCAGGTCCCGGAGAGAATCTTTATGAAGTGGCTACTCCCTCATTGACCATTCTCAAGCACCGGCGTTTTCGGGATATCACCGGGACCGCTCTGATTCTGGACGAGGAGCGCGGGGTCCTTTATTACCAGAACGGCGGTCTGTCCGATGATCTTTATGAGGTGGACATTGCTACCTTCGAGGTCAAGCGGACGTTCAAGGGCGAGGGGCATGCCCGGCAGCTTTTGCTGGATCGTGACCGGAACTGTTTGTACGTTCTGGGGTATTTTTCCGGCACCGCCTTTGCGCTCGATCTTGAGACTGGCCGGCGCTTGTGGACGGTCAAAGTCGGCGGCTCGCCGCATGGCATGGCGCTCGACGGCGATGTTTTGTGGGTCAACTCGATGGCCGGGGTTTTGAAGCTGGATATCGCGACCCTTGAGGAGCAACATAAAAAATGACCCGGTCTCCTTCTCCTGCCAGACTTTTGTTGTTGAATCCCCCTTTTGCTCGTCAGGTATCCCGCGACTGTTATTGCAGCAACCCGGCCAAGAGCCCTATGTTGCCCCATCCTTTGGATTTGCAAATCCAGTCCAGTTTCTTTAACTCTCCTGAATTCGAATTGAGCTTCATAGACGCTGTCTTTGCGCGGCAATCGCCCGATCAGACATTGAATGCCATCAAGGCTTTTGCTCCCGACTTGATTTTTTCGTTGGTCGGCGCGTTATCCTTAGAAAGCGACGGCCTGTTTTTCCGGCGCGTGAAGGCGGCGCTCCCAGAAACGCGCCTCTTTCTCTCCGGCGATGTTGCCAGGTTCGCGCCTGACGCGCTCCTGAGGGATATTCCTGAGGCTGAAGGCCTGCTGCTAGATTTCACATCGTCTGGGTTGGTGGACTATATCAAGACCGGCGACGCTCGTTCACCCGACCTTTACCTGCCTGGGAAAGGTGCGGTCTCACAGCCCGCGCACGCGAAAGTGCAGGGGATGGCGTATCCGTTGCCCTGGCCGGGATTTGTGACCCGTTATCCCTATCAGCTTCCGTTCTTCTCCAGTCCCCGTTACTACAGCATTCTTGCCAGCTTCGGCTGTCCGCACCGCTGTGCGTATTGCAATACGCACGCGCTGGGCTACAAGGCGCGCGCGAACGATGCATTTCTGGAAGAATTGGCCCACGCCGCGCGGTTGGGGTTCAAGAGCCTCTATGTTCGCGACGCCACTTTTGGCGTCAACCGTGAGCAGACACTCGCCCTCTTGAAGGCTTGGAACCAGGCTCATCTCTCTTTTGAGTGGATGTGCTTTGCCCGCCCCGACCATTTGGATGAGGAGATCATTGCCTGGGCGTCCCGCCTGGGTTGCCGTTTGATGATGTTGGGCGTCGAAAGTTTCGATGAGACCTGGCTGCAAGATGTTTCAAAGGAGATGGCCCTGGCAACGGTTAAGGAAACTTTTCGCCGGTTGCGCCAATACGGCATCCGTTCCGCCGCGTTGCTGATGGTGGGAATGGACCACGAGACTGTCGCGTCGCCTGATACCGTCGCCCGTTATGAACAGCGTCTCAAGCGTTTTCTGGCGGATCTCGATCCCGACTATATTTCGCTCAATGTTTTTTCGCGACGCCCGGGCGTTGAGACGCAGGATCCCGCCGTGTTGCGCGTCGAGTCGAACCGTCCGGCGTATGAATCGCTGGCGGCGCGCGTCAATCGCGCTTTTTATTTCAAACCGCGCACCTTGCTGCGACAGAGCGCTCTGCTGCGCACTCCCGGCCAACTGGCGTTGTGGCTTAGGATAGCGGCAAATCTGCTTCGGAGTTGAGGATGACCGATTCGATCCTTTTTATCCATCCCAAAACCGGTATGCAACTCAGGGAAATCCTGCCGATGTCATTGCCTGCGCTGATCCATCGCCTGGACGCGCCGGTGATCGGGCGATTTCACGACGAGTGGACGCCGGACGAAGTCAGACGTGCGTCAGTGGTCTTGATGGATGTACACTGGTATCTTTCCTTAAGGTCGGCGATTGCGCTCTCACGCCGGCTCAAACGGATCAATCCCAGCCTGCGCATCATCGCCGGCGGGATATCGGCGGGCATGTTTGCGCAGCAGTTGCTTCGTGATTCCGCCATAGACTACATTATCCGCGGTGATGCGGAAGTACCGCTCAGCCATCTGGTGAATGCGCTTTTGAACGGCGATGAAGCTGCGATCGCGCGCACCCCCAATCTGATAGCCCGCGATTTTGTGTCGCCGGAGCGGTATTGCCTGACGCAGGCCGATCTGGACGCCTCGAATTTCCGCGACATCTCTTTTTTTCCCACTTTTGAGAAGCAAATTTATCGTTATCAACGCATCTACCGGGATGCCATTACGATCCCGACCTTTCCGTATCTGATGGTGTATCGCGGCTGCCCGCTGGATTGCCCTGCTTGCTGCGGCGCGACCACTCCGCAGAACCGGCTGTTCGGTCGCGGTTGGGTCCTGCGTTCGGCCGAAAAAGTGGCGGACGATCTCCAGACCTGGAGCGCCGACCCGCGAATTCGCTTTGTTAATGCTTTTCACGATTTCGTCAGCATGCTTCCCCTTGAGTACAGCCGGCGCGTGTTATCCACAAAATACGCTTTGGATATATCCTATGAGTTCTTCAACCTCCCGACCGGGGAGCAACTCGCCCTGTTCCTGGACGCTTTTTCCGGCGGGAAATTGCTCTTTGCTTTGGGCCGGCAGCACAATGCGACGCCGCACGCCGTGGATGCGGATGACCTTATTCACTGTATCCGGCAGGTCCAGGCAGTCAAGGGATATACGCCCGTGCTGGGGTATGTACGGCGGTTCAGGCAAAACTCCCGCTACGATACGGCTTTTCGAAAGGTCAAGCATGAGACGGGGGTGGCGACTTATCAGGTTGACTTCTGGTGGGAAGATTTCCCGGTTCCTGATGCGCAAGGGGCAGGTAGTGAAGCGGATTACCAAAAGATGCTCTCCTGGCAGAACAAGTATTGGTTGATGAATACTCTCTACCGCATCGGTATCGGCGTTTATCGCCTTTCGCCTTCCTTTGCGCGGGCTGTTTCCCATCGGTTGTTTTCTTAGGCGTCAGGTCTTGCCCGCGTGTTATTGATGGTTTTTGCCTTCGCGTTTGCAATTCTTTCTATTGCTTTCTATAATAGATAGAGTTGTTATCTACGGATTCACCATCAGATCATTCGCCTCTTGAGAAATTTCCCCTCGCCGCCGCGTCGGAGGGTGATTAATAGAGAAATGTGTTTTGTGAGGTTACCTCCGCACAAAACACACACTTCCTTAATCTCATCTCAATAAAAAGGGGGAGAAGT
>DAOUFX010000124.1:0-3459 GCA_034429675.1 Anaerolineae bacterium
GTTTTTCGAGCCGGGTTACCGGCTCGAAAAAACACCCCCTTATATCCGGCTAACGGCTAAACACTATTTTCAAAGGAGCGCATGGAATCTATACCCAATTGGTTATCCCTGTGGCAAACATTAGTAGAAGCAAACACACGTGGTCGCCGGGCGGCGAAGCCGCCGTCTGCAATAGAAGAGGGCTCCGACGATGCCTGGCGGGCCAAAGCGCGCACCTTCCACGAATCCGTGCAGCGGCGCTGGGCCGAGCCGGACTCCAGCCGCGACTTCATCGCCGCCGACCTGAAACAGCACCCCGGCGAGACCCTGCTGGACATCGGTGCAGGGACCGGCGCCTGGACGGTGTTCCTGGCCCAATACGCCCGCAGCGTGACCGCCGTGGACCCCTCGCCGGCAATGCTGGATGTGTTGCGAGAGAACGTTGCCGCAGCCGGGTTGCCCCACGTCGCCATCCGCGAGGGAGGCTGGCCGGAGGTAGACGTTCCGCCCCACGACGTCGTACTCTGCTCGCACGCGCTCTACGGCGTCGCCGATTTCGCCGCGTTTGTGGGGAGGATGGCGGCGACCGCGCGGCGGCGTTGCTATCTCCTGCTGCGCGTCCCCACGCCCGACAGCGTGATGGCGCAGGCCGCCCGCCACATCTGGGGCCAGCCCTACGACAGCCCCAACTTTCAGGTCGCCTACAACGCGCTGATGCAATTGGGCATCTTCGCCAACGTATTGATGGAAGACAGCGGCCTGTGGAAGCCCTGGACGAACGCCAGCCTGGACGAGGCGCTCGCCGACATCAAACGCCGCCTCGATCTGGTGAACGACGCAACCCACGACGACTTCCTGCGCAACTTACTCGCCCGGCACACCACTGAAATTGACGGACAAGTCGTCTGGCCGCGCGGCACGCGCTCGGCGCTGGTCTACTGGGATGTGGCGGAAGTGCGCCTGGAGTAACCCACCTTCGGAATGCGCCCGCAACGCCTAAAACTGAATGTCGCTGGCGGCTTCCACTTTGATGACCTGCCGCAACGCCTCGTTGTACTGAGCGATGATTTGCGCAGCCGTGAAGCTGCCGCCGTCGAAGGTGCTGTGGGCGTCCTTGACCAAAATCACGTCGTATCCCAACGCCTGCGCGCGGCGGCACGTGGCGTCTATGCACATCTCCGTCTGCATCCCGGCGACAATCAGGCGACGAATCCGGCGAGAATCGAGTTCGGTCTGCAAGTCCGTCTCGTGAAACGAATCCGGCGTGTGTTTTTGAATCACGACGTCGTCGCTCGCCGGTGTAAGAGCGGGATGAATTTCCCATCCCGGCGTACCCGGCTTATCCGGGTCGCCCTCGCCGCCGTTGTTTTGCACGTACACCACCGGCATACACGCCGCGCGCGCCCGCACAAGCAGACTGATAAGCGACTTGAGCAGCGGCTCTCCGTCAAAGACAGAGCATTCTTCCTCGAACATGTTCACCTGAGCATCAATGAGTAGCAAAGCGGTTTCGGCAGTCATCGAAAAAAGTCCTCCGTCAAAAAATAGTCCGCCGCTAACGCGACGGAGAGTGAAAAGGGCCTGTTTTTTCGGGCGAGCAGACTCGCCCGAAAAAACAGGCTGCCTTTATCCTTCCGGTGAAAGTTCGGGCCGATTCCCGGCCATCGCCCTGTCGTTCGTGTGCGTTTTGAGAGAAATGTTATATAATGGTGTCATCGTGGGGTCATTCGGAATAATATATCCCACAAGCCCAAAAAGATGACGCACAGCGGGAAGGCATCTTCAGATTGCAAACCCTTCCCCAAAGCCCTAACCAGGTGGTGGAGGATTTTCACATGTCACTTTCGCCCGAAGACCAAAAACGCATTGAGGAACTCTCGGTCAAAATCGTAGGCTACTACGACTTCAAACGTCCCCCCGTGCCCATCGAGAAAATTCTCTCAAGCCCGCCGGAAGGGTTGACCAGTGTAGACATCAGCGATCTCTCGCTGGTATTCGGCATCGGCGAACACCGCTACGAATACCGGATGGCCATGGCGCGGCTGCTCTACCGCGAAATCTACCACACCAGCACCACCTGGGCCGAACCGTTTCCCTCCAGCAACGACGCCGCACGATACTTTGCCACCAGCCTGCTCGTGCCGGCGGTCTGGGCCGTCAAGGCCACCAAACGCCCCTTTATTTCCCTGCAACAGCTCAGCGAAGACTTCCAGGTTCCCGATTACGCGATGGCAAGCCGGTTGGTTCAATTGGGCAAGCGCGTGAAGGGGATGTCGTAGCCTTACCGCATATAGAGCAACAGACATCCCAAAACGAGCAGCAGCGGCACCAAAAGCGCAAGCAGAGCGATTCCGACAGAGTACGCACTATAATGGAAGAAATCCCCCCACGTAAAGCCGGTTTTTGAGTCCATCACCCGGGGTTGCATCCGCGCCCCACAGGCAGAGCAGCGCTCGAACCCATCCGCCATCATCGCGCCACACTTAGGACAAAATTGCGGCATGGCAAGGCCCCTCCATTCCACTCACCATCTCCGGGGCAGACTCACCACCGGGGCCCGGCGACAGATAAACATAGGGCATATACGGCGTCGTGTGCGCCAGCCCTACCCGCCCCCGGCAATCCACGAGAATGATCCCGCCCAGCCCACCGGTCCGCTTGGCCAGCAACGCTAAAACGCCAGCGGCAACCTCCTGAGCATCCCGCCCCGCTTGCAATTGATCACAGGCCGTCTTGCTGATCACGATACGCATCAACTTCTCGCCGTCGCCGGTCGCCGACGCCGCGCCGGAAAGATTATCCGCATACGCTCCGGAACCGACCAGCGGCGAATCTCCCACCCGACCCGGCCACTTGTTCGACATCCCACCGGTTGAAGTCGCGACGGCGACATCGCCGTGTACGTCCAGAGCGACGGCGCCCACCGTGTCGGACAAACGTTGCGCGCGCGGGTCGTCGGGTGCGTAGGTTCCCAGCAACTCGGACGGATCGCACAAAGGCATCCCTTGAGACTCGGCAAAAGCCATAGCGCCGGGGCCGACGATCATCGAGTGCGGCGAGCGCTCCATCACCCAACGCGCGAGGGTGACCGGGTGACGGATACGTTCTACCGCCGCCACCGCGCCCATGTTCAGCGTGCGCCCATCCATCACAATGGCGTCCATCTGCACCACACCCTCTCGGTTAAAAAAACTACCGCGCCCGGCGTCAAAATGAGGATCATCCTCCAGCGAGCGCACGGCAGCCTCAACCGCATCCAGCGCCGCAGCGCCGGATACCAGGCGCTGCCAACCCACCAACGCCGCCTCGCGGCAACCGGCCAGGCACGCGCCATGCTGCGTCTCTGGGAAAAAACCAGCGCCGCCATGAACCACAAGCACCGGACGTCTCAAATCACACTTCCTCTTTTGAACAATTTGTAATCCCGCCCGACAAACGGCATCCGTATCGTCTCAAAATCTTGGGGGTGGGGTTTGGGGG
>DAOUFX010000125.1:0-10724 GCA_034429675.1 Anaerolineae bacterium
TTTTTTCGAGCCGGGGTACCGGCTCGAAAAAAACACCCCCTTATATCCGGCCAACAGCTAAAAGCTAATGGCTAAGCGCTATTTTCAAAGGAACAACAACAAGGGGAATTAGCAGTGGCGCAAACAAACAGGGACAACAGGGGATTCAATCCCGTTCACTGGAAGATCGGAACCAAAATCTGGACGGTCATGTTGCTGGCCGTCATGGTTTCGGTTGCGTCCCTGACTTTGTTTAATTACTTCAACCTCTCTAACAACGCCATTGAAACCAAAGGAAAAGAACTGGTCGTATACGGCCACGAAGCCGTGCAACGCTCCGCCGACATCATCAAAGGCAGCGTCGGCGCGTTGCAAACCCTGGCGCTTTCTCCTTCAATCATTGAGGGAATCGCAACGGCCGACCAAAGCTACGCCGGGCGCGAACCTTCCGCGATCCAGAATGAAATCATCCAGATAGATTCGGCCTGGGCCAACGGAGACGCCTCGGCCTCGGCGCTGGTGACGCAAATCTCCGGAAACGCTTTGAGCGCCCAGTTACGCCGTTTCCAGACGGCGTTCCCCGAAGAAGCCGAGGTCTTCATCACCGACCGCTACGGCGCCGTGGTGGCGATGACCGCGCGCACCGGCGACTATTTGCAGGCCGATGAAGACTGGTGGAAAAATGCCTACCACGATGGGCAAGGCGCGCTCTTCGTCAGTGAGGTGGACTACGACGACAGCTCAGAGTCCTGGGCCATTGACGTCGGCGTCCCGATCTACGATCTCACCGGCCAATCCGTCATCGGCGTCCTGCGCGGAACGGTGGATATTTCGGTGGTCTTTGAGGCGCTCGAGGCAATTCACTTTGGCGAAACCGGTTACGCGGCCCTGCTGGACCGGGAGGGAAAGATCCTCTACGCCCACGACTCGACCTTGTTGATGCAACCGGCGCCGGTTGAACTGACCAGCGCCATTCAAAATGGGACAAGCGAGGGCTGGCGCAAAGATCTGCACGATCTGGACAAGAACCCCGCCGTGATCGCCTACCGCACGCTGGAAGGGCCCCTGGCCGAGTCTTTAGGATGGACCATTGTCCTCGAACAAGATCGCAATGAAGTGGACGAGGCCATCCAACAGACGTTGAGTTGGAGCCTGCTCGTTGCGCTGGGCACGGCCATTGCTTTGTCATTGGCCGGCGTGTGGGTTGCCCGCACCATTGCCAGACCGCTGGTTTTGACAACCCAGCAGGCCCAACGATTAGCGCTTGGCGATATCGGCGAAAGCGCAGACCATGACGCGCAAGCTCTGTTACAACGGGGCGACGAAACCGGCGATCTGCTGCGCGCCTTCAGAGCGCTGCGCGAATACGTCCAGGAGATGGTGAACCACGCCCGCAAACTGGCCGGCGGCGATCTGGCGATCCAGGTGTTGCCCAAATCCGACCACGACGCGCTGAGCCAGGCTTTCCAACAAATGCTCGTCTACCAGCAAACGATGGGCCAGGCCGCCGACCGTCTGGCCCACGGCGACGTCGCCGTCAACGTGCAGCCGCAGTCGCAGCAAGACCGGTTGGGGAACGCCTTCGCGCAAATGGTAAACTACCAACAGACAATGGCCGAAGCTGCGCGCAAGCTGGCCCAGGGCAACGTGAGCGCAAATATCCAGCCGCAAACAGAGCAGGATGTCTTGGGACGCGCCTTCGCGCAAATGATTGCCTACCAACAACGGGTTTCCGCAGCGGCGTCCCGGTTGGCGCAGGGAGACCTGAGCGTGAGCGTCACGCCGCAAACGGCAGAAGACGCGCTCGGCCATGCCTTCGCGCAGATGATCGCCAATCTGCGCGAGTTGGTCGGGCAGATGCAGCGTCACGCCGCCGAAGTCGCGATGGCCGCGCAGCAGATCAACGCCGTCTCGGAGCAATCGGCCATGGCGACCGGACAGGTGGCGATGGCGATGCAGCAAATCGCGCGCGGCGCAGCGCAGCAAACCGATCGCATGAATCAGACCAACGACATGGTGCAACAGGTCGCCCATGCCATTGAGGGCGTCGCGCGCGGCGCGCAGGAACAATCCCTCGCCGTCACCCAGGCGTCGGACGTGACCGTGCGCATCTCCAACAGCATCGAGCAAGTGGTCCGCGACGCTCGCACCGGCGCGGAGGAATCGGCGCACACAGCGCAAACCGCTCAGGCCGGCGCGCGCATCATCGAAGACACCATTGAGGGGATGCAGACGATTAAGAAGACGCAGGACGAAGCCCGCAGCAAAGTCACCGAAATGGGCGCGCGCGCCGAAGAGATCGGGATGATCGTCGTCGCCATTGAAAAAATTGCCGATCAGACCAACCTGCTGGCGCTCAACGCCGCCATCGAAGCCGCCCGCGCCGGCGAACACGGCAAAGGCTTCGCCGTCGTCGCCGACGAGGTGCGCCGGCTGGCCGAAAACGCCGGCAATGCCACCCAAGAGATCGTCGCCCTGGTCAAGGGCATCCAGCGATCGGTGGCCGAAGCGGTTCAGGCCATGGAAGCCGGCGCCGCCGAGATGAACGCCGGCGTGGTTCGCTCGCAGGAAGCGGGCCGGGCGCTGGGCGAAATCCTCGGCGCGGTCAATCTGGTCAACCGGCAGATGACCGATATTGCCCACAACGCCCAGCAAATGAGCCAGGCCGCCGACGAGATGGTCAACGCCGTCGAGACGGTTTCAGCCGTCGTGGAAGAGAACACCGCCGCCACCGAGGAAATGGCCTCCGGCTCCGAGGAAGTGTTGGGCAGTATCGAAGAAGTGGCCGGAATCACCGAGGAGAACGGCGCCTCGGTCGAAGAGGTCAGCGCCTCCGTCGAAGAAGTCAGCGCCCAGGCCGAAGAAGTCACGGCCTCCGCTGAAACCCTGCGCGAGATGGCGCAGGAATTGAACACGCTCGTCGCGCGGTTCAGATTGGAGAAGTAGGGAGTAGGGAGCAGTCGCCAATCGCGCCAAAGGAAAAAGCAATGAACGAAATTGTCAAAGATTCACTGATCATGGCCGGGTTGCTGCTGGCGGCCTGCTTCATCGTGTGGCTGGTTATTCGGCGCATCGCCGGCAAAGGCGTGATCTTGAAGCTGGGGACGCTGACGCTCGCCGCGATCTTCTCTGACGTGGAATTGGGGTTCATCCTGGGAAGAATCGGATTGGACGTCGGGCCTGTGATTATCCTGTATGCGCTGGGCATTGCGACCACCATCTTTTTGCTTACCATGATGTTTCGCCTGGTGGTTGTGCCTATCCAGGAACTCATCGGCGTGGCGCAGAAAATTGCAACGGGGGACCTGAGCCAGACTTTTGCGCACCAAAGCAACGACGAAATCGGGCAACTGGCCGACGTGTTGCGCCAGACGGTCAGTTATCAACGCGGCATCGCCGCCGCCGCCGCCGACCTGGCGCAGGGGAATGTCAACACCGGCATCGTCGCCCATTCGGAGATGGATGTGGCCGGAAACGCTTTCCGCAGAATGATGGCGTACCAGCGGGCGATGGCGCAGGCGGCAGAGCGCCTGGCGGGAGGCGATATCGCCGTGACCGTCCAACCGCAATCCAAAGAAGACATGCTCGGCAACGCCTTCACCCGGATGGTGGCCTACCAGCAAGCCATGGCCGAAGCCGCCGGACATCTGACACGCGGCGATGTGGAAGTGGCCGTACAACCGCAATCGGAGCACGACGTTCTGGGGAACGCCTTCGCCCAGATGGTAGGC
The DNA here is from genome assembly GCA_034429675.1 of Anaerolineae bacterium. Classification (GTDB taxonomy): domain Bacteria; phylum Chloroflexota; class Anaerolineae; order B4-G1; family SLSP01; genus JAKQHY01. The sequence continues at coordinate 3,711 of DAOUFX010000125.1, forward strand.
TACCAGCAGACGATCGCGCAGGCCGCCGAACGCCTGGCGGAAGGCGACATCGCCGTAGCAGTGGAACCGCAATCCCCACAAGATCGGCTCGGCCATGCCTTTGTGAGAATGGTGAACTACCAACAAACGATGGCCGGGGCCGCGCGCAGACTGGCCCAAGGCGATATGAACACAGAGGTCCATCCGCAATCGGAGCGGGACAGCCTGGGGCAGGCGTTTGCACAGATGGTCGCCTACCAACAGCAAATCTTCGAAGCGGCCTTCCGCGTGTCGCAGGGGGATTTGAGCGCGAGCGTCGCGCCCAAAAATGCCGACGACGCGCTGGGGCATGCGGTGGCGCGGATGATTGTCAATCTACGGGAACTGGTCGGAAAAGTTCAACGCAGCGCCGGCGAAGTCGCCACTGCCGCCCAACAGATTACACAAGCCTCGGAACAATCGGCGGCGGCAACCGGACAGGTTGCCGGTGCTATGCAACAACTCGCGCGCGGCGCGGCGCAGCAAACCGAACGGATGATGCAGACGGCCGGCATGGTGCAACAGGTAGCCCACGCCATTGAAGGCGTCGCGCGCGGCGCACAAGAACAATCCATTGCCGTCACCCAGGCCTCCGATGTAACGACGCGCATCACCGGAAGCGTCAAGCAGGTGGTTGCCAACGCCAGCGCCGGCGCCGAGGATGCAACGCGCACGGCGCAGACGGCTCAGGCCGGCGCGCGCACCATCGAAGCCACCATCCAGGGCATGCAAACGATCAAGCAGACGCAGGACGAGGCTCGCGTCAAAGTCGCCGAGATGGGCGATCGCGCCGAGGAGATCGGCAGCATCGTCGTCGCCATTGAGAAGATCGCCGACCAAACCAACCTGCTGGCGCTCAACGCCGCCATCGAGGCCGCCCGCGCCGGCGAGCACGGCAAGGGCTTCGCCGTCGTCGCCGACGAAGTGCGCCGCCTCGCCGAGAACGCCGGCAATGCCACGCGCGAGATCGTGGCGCTGATCAAGGGTATTCAGAAGTCCGCCCTTGAGGCCGTCAAAGCCATGGAAACCGGCGCCGTCGAAGTGGATTCCGGCGTCACGCGATCGCAAGAAGCGGCCCGGGCGCTGAACGAGATTCTTGGCGCCATGAGTCTGGGCAACCGCCAGCTCACCGACATCGCCCACGCCGCCCGGCAAATGAGCGAAGCGACTCAGGAAATGGTCAACGCCGTCGAAGCCGTCTCGGCCGTGGTCGAGGAGAATACCGCTTCGACCGAAGAGATGTCCTCCAGCGCCGAAGAAGTGCTGAGCAGCATCGAAGAAGTCACCGGAATCACCGAAGAGAACAGCGCCTCCGTCGAGGAAGTCAGCGCTTCCGTCGAAGAAGTCAGCGCCCAGGCAGAGGAAGTCACCGCCTCCGCCGAGACCTTGCGCGAGATGGCGCAGGAATTGAACACGCTCGTGGCGCAATTTAAGCTGGCAGAGAAGTAGGGAGTAGGGAGAAAAAAACCTGAAATGTGAAATTTGCTGACTCGCTGACTCGCTGACTCGCCGTTCGCGACACGCTGGGGGAGAAAAGGATAATGAAAAACCTGAAATTAGCCTACAAATTGTTCTTGGGGTTCGGTCTGGTGCTCGTGTTGACCATTATCGCCGCTTATGTTTCGTACAACAGTCTGGAGCGGATCAAGCAAAGCATCAACATTGCGGAAGATGCCAGCGCGTTACTGGATACGGTCTCCGAATGTCGCGATCACCAGCGCGCCTTCGAAATCCATGGATTCGCCGTTGAGGGAGACGCGACGCAGGACGCCGAGCAGCAATTTCGGGAATGCGCCGACAACTTCAAGCAGCAGATAGGAACCATCAAGGAGAAACTCCAGAAGCAAAGCGAGAGAGAAGAAGTCGCACAGGCAGAGAAAGACTTCGACGCCTACGTCGCCGCCTTCAACCATCTGGTTGACGCGCGGCGCCAGAAAGATCAGGCGTTTGCCGATTGGGGGAGCCTGGGGTGGAGCATCACGGACAGCATCAACCAAGCGATGAACGAGGAGATCAATCCAACGAAAGCGTCGGCGCTGCGCGGCCAGAATTTCAGCCAATACACCGAATGGGCGGACATCGGCAGCAGTATGGATCAGGATGTCGTCGAAACGTTTCTCCTGTTGCGTGTGACGGCTGTGTATCTGGTGACCACCAACGCCGACGAACAATGGGTCGCCTATCAGGATCAACTAAAGGTGGCGCAGAACGGCGTCGGGAGATGGCTCGACAAGGTGCAGAAATACCCGACGCTGAAGGCTGCCGGGGAAGTAATCAAAACGGCCCTCCAGAATTACGAGCAGGCCGGAACCGACTATTACACCGCCATCTTGCAATCGCGCCAGGCCGGGACCGACATGACGGCAGCCACCGACAAGGTCATAGCCGAAGTCAAAGGGTTGCGCAATGAACAGGTCGGCAACATGGAAACCATGCGGGATTCGAGCATGACGTGGACCAACGCGGCAGCAGTAGTCGCCGTCATTCTTGGCATCATTGCCGCTGTTTTCATTACGTTGGCCATTGCACCACCGGTCGCCGCCCTGAAACGTGTGGCAGAGCAGCTGGCCACCGGAGATATCAACGCCACCATCACGATAGACCAACAAGATGAAATAGGACAACTGGCGGCAGCATTCCGCACGATGATTCGCTACATCCAGCGGATGGCAGAGACGGCAGATCAACTGGCCGTGGGCAATGTGAGCGTAGATATCAAGCCGCAATCCGACAGAGACGTGTTGGGGCTGGCCTTCCAGAGAATGATCGTGTATCAACAACAAATGGCCGGCGCCGCCTCGCGGATGGCGCAAGGCGACCTGAGTGCAAGCGTCACCCCGCAAGCCGACAAAGACGCGCTCGGCCACGCGGTCTCCCAAATGATCGTCAACATGCGCGAGCTGGTCGGGCAGGTGCAACGCAACGCCGCCGAAGTGGCGATGGCGGCGCAGCAGATCAACGCCACGTCCGAGCAATCGGCGACGGCCACCGGACAGGTGGCCGTGGCCATGCAACAGATTGCGCGCGGCGCCGGGCAGCAAACGGACCGCATGAATCAAACCAACGACATGATTCAGCAAGTCTCCCACGCCATCGAAGGCGTCGCGCGCGGCGCGCAGGAGCAGTCCATGGCCGTCACCCAGGCGTCGGATGTGACGTCGCGAATTTCCAAGACGATCGGTGAAGTGGTCGCCAACGCCCGCACCGGCGCCGAAGGGGCGGCGCACACGGCGAAGATCGCGCAGACCGGCGCGCACACCATCGAGTCTACCATCCAGGGGATGCAGACCATCAAACGCACGCAGGATGAAGCGCGCATCAAAGTCACCGAAATGGGCGCGCGCGCCGAGGAAATCGGGATGATCGTTTTCACCATCGAAAAGATCGCCGATCAGACCAACCTCCTGGCGCTCAACGCCGCCATCGAGGCCGCCCGCGCCGGCGAACACGGCAAAGGCTTCGCCGTCGTCGCCGACGAAGTGCGCCGCCTTGCCGAGAACGCCGGCAATGCCACCAAGGAAATCGTGGGCCTGGTCAAGAGCATCCAGGGCTCCGTCACCGAAGCCGTCCGGGCCATGGAAGTCGGAGCCGTAGAAGTGGACTCCGGCGTAACGCGCTCGCAGGAAGCCGGGCGCGCCTTGAGCGAAATCCTCGGCGCCGTGAGCCTGGTCAACCAGCAGATGAACGACATCACCCACGCCGCTCAGCAGATGAAATCGGCCGCGGATGAGATGGTCAACGCCGTTGAATCTGTCTCGGCGGTGGTAGAAGAGAATACCGCCGCCACCGAAGAGATGGCCTCCAGCGCCGAGGAAGTGCTGGGCAGCATCGAGGAAATCGCCGGCATCACCGAAGAGAACAGCGCTTCGGTCGAACAGGTCAGCGCCTCCATCGAGGAAGTCAGCGCCCAGGCCGAAGAAGTCACCGCTTCTACCGAAACGCTGCAAGAAATGGCTCAGGAGTTGAACGATCTCGTCGCGCGATTCAAATTGTGAGACACATCCTGGAAAATGTGAGAGCTGCTATGCGCTATTGACCATTTGCGAAACCAATCAGGGGGAGACTATGTTCAAATTCAAATCCATCCAGGCGCGCATTTTGACATTCACCGGTTTCTGCCTGCTGTTGACCGCCGCGGCCATCATCGCCTATGCGGCGGTATCGCTGCGCCAGACGGCCACACGCGCCGCCGAGGCGCGCATGATGGCTGCCGCGCAATCGCATGCCGCCAGCATCAAAGCAAGAATCGAAGTGGCGCAAGATATCGCACGCACCTTAGCCGCGGAGTGCACGGCCATGAAAAGCCAGGGATTGAGCATTTCGCGCGAGGACATCAACGGCCTGCTCAAACAAATCCTGATCGAAAATCCTGATTTTCTGGGTGTGTATGTCCTGTGGGAACCCAACGCCTTCGACGGCCTGGACGCCGAATACATCAACAAAGCGGGATCTTCCGAAACCGGACGTTACGTGCCCTATTGGAATCGCGGAGTGGAAGGCCGGCTCACCCTTGAGCCGGTCATCGAGTCGGATATGGCGGTGAGCGACTATTACCAGATTCCTAAGAAAACCCGTAACGAAGCCATCATTGAGCCGTACGCCTACCCCATGCAAGGCGTGGATGTCTATATGACTTCGGTAGTGGCGCCCATCGTCGTGGAGGATGAGTTCTATGGAATCGCCGGAGTGGATTTCAAACTGGACTTTCTCCAACAATTCGTGGATACGGCAGAAACTTACGAAGATGAAGAAGTCATCGTTCTGATCACCTACGGGGGGAAACTCGCCGGAGTAAGAGGGCTCGCCGAGCTGGTCAGGGAGGAAGCCGGGCGCAGTAGCAAACACAATCTGTATCCAGACTGGGAACAGACGAACAAACTGAGGCGCATCCAGGGCGGCGAAACATTCTACGAATACCAGGACAACGCTCTGAAAGTCTTTGCCCCCATTCATTTTGGCAAAACCACGACGCCTTGGGCGGTCAGCGGCATCGTCCCAACGAAGGTGATCACCAGAGAAGCCACAGATCTGATGTGGCAATTGATAGCAATCGGGGTGCTCTTTGCGGTAATCGGGCTGGTTATCCTGTGGATGGCCGCCGGACAAATCGCCGCGCCGGTCAAGCGGCTCACCACAGTGGCACAAGTCATTGCCACGGGCAACCTGAGCCAGGAAGTGCAGGAAAAACAGCAAGACGAAGTTGGCAAGATGGCCCAGGCCTTTGGAGAAATGACGGCCAATCTCCGCCTGATGGTCGGACAGGTGCAACGCAACGCGACGGAAGTGGCAATGGCCGCGCAACAGATCAACGCTACCTCCGAACAGTCGGCAGTGGCCACCGGACAGGTGGCGCTGGCCATGCAGCAAATTGCGCGGGGCGCGGCCCAGCAAAGCGACCGCATGAACCAGACCACGGACATGGTTCAGCAGGTGTCGCATGCAATTGAAGGCGTCGCGCGCGGGGCGCAGGAACAATCCATGGCCGTCACCCAGGCATCGGACGTGACGGCGCGCATTTCCAAGACGATCGGGGAAGTAGTCGCCAACGCCCGCGCCGGCGCCGAGGATGCCGCCCGCGCCGCGCAAACCGCGCAGGCCGGCGCGCACACCATCGAGGCCACCATTCAGGGCATGCAAACCATCAAGAAGACGCAAGACGAGGCGCGCCTCAAGGTCACCGAAATGGGCGCGCGCGCCGAAGAAATCGGGATGATTGTCGTCGCTATCGAGAAGATCGCCGATCAGACCAATCTGCTGGCGCTCAACGCCGCCATCGAGGCGGCCCGCGCCGGCGAACACGGCAAGGGTTTCGCCGTCGTCGCCGACGAGGTGCGCCGCCTCGCCGAGAACGCCGGCAACGCCACTCAGGAGGTCGTGGCCCTGGTCAAGGGTATCCAGAAATCCGTGATTGAGGCCGTCAAAGCCATGGAAGTCGGCGCCGTGGAGGTGGACTCCGGTGTGACGCGCTCGCAGGAAGCCGGGCGAGCGCTCAACGAAATCCTCAGCGCCGTGAACCTGGTCAACCGGCAGATGACGGACATCACCCACAACGCCCAACAAATGAACCAGGCGGCGCAGGAGATGGTCAACGCCGTTGAGACCGTCTCGGCAGTGGTGGAAGAGAATACCGCCGCCACTGAAGAAATGGCCTCCAGCGCCGAAGAGGTGTTGGGCAGCATCGAAGAAGCGGCCGGAATCACCGAGGAGAATAATGCCTCCGTCGAACAGGTCAGCGCCTCCGTCGAAGAGGTCAGCGCACAAGCCGAGGAAGTCACCGCTTCCGCCGAAACGCTGCGCGAAATGGCCCAAGAGCTGAACGCCCTTGTGACGCGGTTCAAGCTTGAAGAAAGCTAACCGTGAGCAACCAACAGGAGACAGGTTCATGGAACGTAAATTTGTGGTCTTTGTCTTAGATGGCGAATATTACGGCGTTGACATCGCGCTGGTGGAGCGCATCATCGAGGTGCAAACCATCGCGCGCGTACCTTATGCGCCGGATTTTATCCAGGGAATCACCAACCTCTACGGCGCGGTCTTACCGGTGATAGATTTACGCAAGCGTTTCGGATTTGCCGCCCAACCGGCGAGCCGCGACACGCGATTGATCGTCGTCGTAGCCAACAACAAGCGCGTCGGCATGATCGTAGACGCCGTCGAAGAAGTGCGCACGATTGACGGAAAGGACATAGAATCCCCACCGCCCATCGTAATGACGGTCAACTCTAAATTCATCACGGGCATCGCCAAAGTACGACAAGATCAGGAAATAGCGTCGCAGAAGTTAGACGCGGACCGTCTCATCATTCTTCTGAATTTGCCCAACGTGCTAACGTTCCAAGAAAAAATGGACCTGGTCACCTTTGAAAAAAAACTATTGGAAGAAAGCAATCAGCAGACTACGGTTGGATGAAAATCACGGCCTTGTAGGCCAAGAGATAAAAGGGTAGTGTTTTTTCGAATCGGGGTACCGACTCGAAAAAACACCCCCCTTATATC
>DAOUFX010000126.1:0-9454 GCA_034429675.1 Anaerolineae bacterium
AAGAAGCGTGTTTTTTGCGGGCGGGTACTCCCGCCCGCAAAAACACACCCCTTTAATTCTGCCGCGTCAGCGGCGATCCATTTTAGACGAGGAGACAACGACATGAGTAAGATAAAAATCGGTAACGGCGCGTTGGGGTATCCCATGCCGATGTTGCTGGTCGGCGCCGTAGTCGAGGGCAAACCCAATTTCATGCCCATGGCATGGGTGAGCCGGGTCAATTACAATCCGGTGCTGATCGCCGTGGCGATGGGGGCGCATTACACCGCCGCCGGCATCCACGAACACGGCGAGTTCAGCGTCAACGTGCCCTCGGTGGAGATGCTGGCAGCGACCGACTACTGCGGCCTGGTTTCTGGTAAAAAACAGGATAAATCCAAGATTTTCCCGCTTTTCTACGGCAGTCTGGCGCACGCGCCGATGATCGAGACTTGCCCGGTGACGCTGGCATGCAAGTTGGTGCAGGCTGTGTCGTTGCCCACCAACACGCTTTTTATCGGCGAGGTGGTGGAAACGTATGCCAGCCCGGAAGTCGTCGTTGACGGCGAGCCGGACATTCAGAAGGTTCAGCCTTTTATGCTAACCATGCCCGACAACGGTTACTGGACGGTAGGAAACCGCACCGGTCAGGCTTGGAGCATCGGGAAACAATTCAAATTGGAGGATTAAAAAAATGGAGACTTTGCAGGCAATTACCACCCGGCGCAGTGTGCGCAAATTCAAGAGCGATCCCGTGTCCGAGGAGACGATCAAAACGTTGCTGACGGCGGCGTTGAGCGGCCCTTCGACCGGCAACCAGCAGCCGTGGCAACTGGTTGCGATTACCGACCGCGAGGTGTTGGACGATCTGGCGACGATCCCGGCGTACACGGCGGCGGTCGGCAGCTCGCCGCTAACGGTGGTGGTGTGCGGGGACAAGAACCTCGGCAAATGGGGCGATTTCTGGATCGTGGATTGCTCCATCGCTGCGCAGAATTTGCTCCTCGCCGCTCACGATCTGGGACTTGGCGCGGTCTGGCTGGGGTGCTACTGGCTCGACGACCGCCTGCCCGGTGTGGTGGAGAAGCTGGGGCTGCCGGAACACGTCGTGCCTTTCGCCGTGGTGCCGATCGGCGTGCCCGACCAGGACGTCAAGCCTGTCGAGCGTTACAACGCCGAGCGCATCCATCGCGACCGCTGGTAATTCACCGGACGGAATTTTTCGAGCGAGTACCCCCGCTCGAAAAAATTGGAAGATAGACAAAGGGGATATTTTCGTGGGCGCACCGCCTGCGGAAATATCCCCTTTCATTTGCCGCGCTGGCAAGGAAGCCGGCCAACGGCTAACAGCAATTTTTGAAGGAGCGAGAGATGTTTGCTATACGAGAAGAAAAAATGAAACGCTACGTTGTTTTTTCTGTTGTGGGGTTTATCGCGAGTGTCATTTTGTACACGTGGAACAACATCCTGATTACCAATTCCCCGATAGACGTTGATAAATTGTTGGCGATGGCGGTTACTTTCGATCCAAAAGTGGCACTGAGTTTTTTTGAGTATCTAGCCACCAACGGATTCCAATGGAATGAAACCTTTACGTTGATCCTCAATATTGTCTTCCTCTGTGCATACGGTTTTTTGTATCGTAACTTCTACAGCGTCATTGCTTTGAGCAAGGTCATTGCAAAGCCTTTTGTGGTAGTCGCGCCCGTGGCGCTACGCCTTGGCCTCTTTGTTGCTCTGGCCGATTTTGTCAAGACCGTCGTTTTAATGTCTATGGTCTACTTTTATCAATCCATGCCCGGTGCAGTCGTCCTCGTTCACACCACATTGACCTTTATTGTGATGCCTCTCTATTCCCTTATGCTGCTGTGGTTTTTTGTGAACTGCATTTTCCTGGGGATTGGCTATTTGACCCGCAGAGCGAAGCTTCAAAACCAGAGAACTGGAGCGTAATGCGTTAGAAAGTAGTCGAAATGATTTGAGGGGTTGGGGTTGCTGTGCTACAATGCGGGAGTTTTTGCCAATTGCTTACTTTGTGGAGGTAAAATGGAGAATCTTGTATTGCAACTGGCGGCGCGTTACGGCGCGGCCCCGCATCTTGTAAAGAAGCTGGCCGAAGGGGAAAACTACATCTATGAGTTTAGTCGTGACGGCGCGCCGCACATCTTGCGGGTGACCGAAGGGCGGCGCCGGCAGCGCGAAGATCTTCTGTCCGAAACCGAGTTTTTGGCGTACTTGAACGCTCGAAAAGGCCCGGCCATCACGCTGGTTTATGCGGAAGACGGCTCCCGGGTTGTGTCTTGCGGAGCGGGGGAGAGCGTGCTTCATGCTTACTGTTACATCAAAGCAGAGGGCGAATTCCCCGGCGACGCGGCCTGGGGGCCGGAAATCTTCCGGTTGTGGGGGCGAACGGCGGGCGAGTTGCATCGCCTGGCCCGCGACTTTCATCCGACAGAGAAACCCCGCTACCATTGGTTTGACGATCCGGACATCCGCCGCGTGATGGAATCCTCCGGCGACGACGCCGCCGTCGGGCGGCGTTGCCGCGATTTGGTGGCCCGTCTGCGCGCGTATCCCGCCACCACCGAGAACTACGGCCTTATTCACGCCGACCTTCATCCGTGGAATATGAGTTATCACCAGGGCCGGATACAGGTGTTCGACTTTGACGATTGCCAATACGACTTCTTTTTGAAAGAAGCTGCGGCGGCGCTCTTTTCTTCCTATTGGCATCCCCGGATGATCGAAGGCGCTTTGAGCCAATGCCCCGATGAGACAACCCACGCGGCGAATTTCCTGGGATCATTTTTTACCGGGTATCGTGAGGTGGAAGCCATTGACGCCGCCGGCTTGCCTCTTTTGCAGGACATGCTGAGGTTACAGCGCTGCATCCTGTGGGGCTGCCTGCGCGAAGACGGCGCCGAGTTAGGGGATTGGGCGCCGGTGTACGACAAGTGGCGGCAAGAAATTATTGACGACGCGCCGTTCGTAGATCTGGACTTTTCGCAGTTTGCCTGATCATCGTTCAAAGCCCGTATGTTTTTATGAACTCTTGGGGGGCACTTCTTTATAGGATAGAGCAAAAACGCGGGGGGGGCGCTGGACATGAGGGGAGTTTTGGCCGGATTTTTCCGGGCGGGAAATTGACTTCCATTTTGGTGCGTCATATAATGGCGAAGTTCTGCCCCAAAAGCTCAACGGAATTGTATAATCCAAACCTGATTTTGCCGTTGGGCGGTAACGGCAGGAAAGGAGACCGTGAGATGCAATCCGTATTGGCCAAACCGAGAATCGGTTTATTGAGCAAGAAACGCGGCAACTTCGCGATTCAGGAAAAGCTGGTCGGCGCCGACAACGTGGTTGACGAGACGGCGGGCGAGGTGGAACATCACCGGCAGTCATTGGTTGCGGCGGGCTACGAAGTCCACCTGATTTATTGGGGGCCCAACTTCATCCAGGAGTTGAAGTCCGCGCCTATTGACCTCGTTTTCAATGTTTCCAGCCTTGTGGAAGCCGCAATCCTGGAAGAATTGGATATCCCCTACGTCGGGTCCGACACCTTCACCATTGCCGTCGCCACCGACAAGTCCTTGGCAAAGCGGCTCTGGCAGCAGGAAGGCTTGCCGACTTCGCCTTTCCACGTGGCCCGGTCGGAGGAAGATTGTCACGTCTTTCGCGACGCGCCGCCCTTCGGGTATCCGCTTTTCGTCAAACCGGTTGCCGGGCGGGGGAGTGCGGGAATCAGCGACTCCTCGGTCGTCCACAATTATGAACAATTGGTCGGTGCGGTGCAGGAGAGAGTTGAGACGATCCGCCAACCCGTCCTCATCGAAAAATTTTTGCATGGGCGAGAAATCACCGTGGGCATCTTGGGCAACAAGAACGCGCGTCCCTTGCCTCCTCTGGAGATCATCTATCGCGAGGGAGATGTCACGCTCACCTTTGATAAGAAAGCCATGGATAACGATTCTTTTCAATGTCCTGCGCCGCTGACCGCGTTGGAGACTCACATGATTCAGCAGCTGGCGCTGCGGGCCTATCACACCCTGGGTTTCAAGGATTTTGGCCGGATTGACACGATTTTGACCGAAGGTGGGCCACTTTTACTGGAGGGGAACACGTTTGCGGGGCTGACGTGCACACCGGCAGAGAAACCGCACAGCTATATCGGGTTTATGGCCCGCGCGGAGGGAAAAGACGGCAAAGACCTGCTGGACGAGATTGTCCAGAGCGCCATCGAGAGGCTTCATCTGACGATTGGGGGTTGAGATGACAACGCCCCGGATCGAAATAGACCTTGACAAGCTGGTGCATAATGCCCGGACATTGATGGCGTTGTATGGCTCAAAAGGGATTGACGTTACCGCCGTCACGAAGGGGGTTTGCGGTTCTCCCAGGATCGCAAGCGCTTTGATGAACAGCGGCATGGCCTCTTTTGGTGATTCGCGCCTCGCCAATATCCAGAAGATGCGCGCTGCCGGAGTGGATGCGCAATTCATTTTGATCCGCTCACCCATGCCCAGCGAGGTCGCGCGCGTGGTTGAATTCGCGGACGTGAGCGTCAACACGGAGCTTCCTGTGATCCGGCTCCTGGCCAGGCAGGCTGCCAGGCGGGGCAGAGTCCAACAGGTCATCTTGATGGTTGAGCTGGGGGACTTGCGAGAGGGCATCATGCCCGCCGAGGTTGCGCCGGTAGCCGCCGAAGTCATGCGCTTGCGCGGCGTCGAATTGGCGGGGCTGGGGGCGAACCTGGCCTGCTTTGGCGGCATCAAGCCGACCGACGCCAAAATGCGAGAACTTTCGGCGATTGCCAGGAATCTGCAGAAGCAGTATGGCATCCCCCTTGCGATGGTTTCCGGCGGGAATTCGGCCAATTACCAATGGTTCGTCTCGACGCAGGACGTAGGCCTGATCAACCATCTGCGCATCGGGGAGGCGCTGCTGTTGGGGTGCGATCCGCTAACGCGGAAGCGAATCCCCGGTCTGTACACCAACGTTTTCACGTTAGTGGCCGAAGTGATTGAACTCAAGACGAAGCCTTCGCGGCCTTATGGCGAGATTGCCCAGGATGCATTCGGCCACGTCCCCGTTTTCCAGGAGAAGGGCGAAGTGGAGAGGGCAATCCTGGCCATTGGGCGGCAAGACGCTGATCCTGCGATGCTCAAGCCGAGGATCGCGGCGGAGGTCTTGGGAGCGAGCAGCGATCATCTGGTTCTGGACGTGACCGGGTTGGGATTGGCGGTGGGGGCGTGCGTGCAGTTCGATATTGGCTACGGCACATTGCTCCGGGCGATGACATCGCCCTACGTGGAAAAGGTATACCTGCCGCGTTTGTTCCCAGACGAAGCGGCGCAGCACAGACGCAGCCGGCGTAGAAAGTTCTGGGTTTACGATCTCCATCGTCTGCCGGCTGTTCGAGCGAAGATATAAATGAAGCGTGTTGTTCGTGCGGGTACCCCCGCACGAAAAAACACATTCTTTAGCCCGCCGCCGTGTCGGCGGCGGGCCATTTCTTGAGGAGGGGAAATGGAAAAAGCGATTCACGAGGTCAATCTGGCTAACAAACTCGATCTTATTCAGGAGCACTGGAGCCCGAAGATCGTCGGCGAGTTGAACGATACCTACGTCAAGCTGGCGAAGCTCAAAGGCGAATTCATCTGGCACCATCACGAGAGCGAGGACGAGTTGTTCCTGGTGATCAAGGGCGTTTTGGTGATCAAGTTGCGCGATCGCGACCTGGTGATCGGTGAAGGAGAGTTTGCCATTATCCCGAAGGGCGTGGAACACTGCCCGTTTGCTGAGGACGAGGTTCACGTGATGCTTTTGGAGCCGAAATCAACGGTCAATACCGGGGAAGTACAAAACGAGCGGACTGTCGCCGGCCAGTGGATATAAGCGCCAAACAGACGTTCTTCAATTGTCGGTAGGAGGTTACATGCCATTTTATTCATATCAGTTGTCAACCGAAAAAGATGTTGAAGAACGGCTGAGGAAGCGGTTCCGCGCGGAGTTGGAAGTATTCCAGAAGCTCGAATGGAAGAGTCGGTTGCACAGGGCGAATTGCCTCAGGAGAACTTGTCGTTTGAGGATTACCTGGAGATAAGTCGGCGCGGTGAGGTCGTCATCGGTAAAGCTATGGCAAGTGGGAAATTGAACAAACAGAAAGAGGAGCGCAAACTGTCGCCAAAACTTATTATGCTGTCGCGTGTCCTGGTGATTTCCAGTACTGCCATGAATGTCGTTGCTCTGACATTTGTGGCTTCCAAGCTTTATTCTTTGCTGGAAGTGAGCCCTTATTTGGGCGTAGGAGTTATCCTGGCAATTGCCGTGGTGCTTCTCAATCTTCTTGCGGCAAGCTGGGATGCGGTTCGTTTCCCTGATTTTGACGTGAAGGACGTTTTCTATATCCCCAAGACGGCGGTTTGGGCGAATAGGATCAGTGAGCTTTTTTTTTTGTGTTCTTTGATAGCGGCGCCGCTTTTTGTTTTTGATGTATTGCCACTCTATTCATACGTTTTGATTGTCACGATATGGTTCGTGCATAAGAGCTGCGCCTCGTTGTTCTTCAAGTTACGAAAGGAAAATATATGACAAAGACCGAGTTTATCAAGCAATACGATCACGTATGGAACGTTCTCAAAAGGATGGTCAACGATTTCGACGACGATGCGTGGGTGAATCAGGGGAGCGGGTATATGGTTCCTGCCCGGCTTTCCTACCACATTTTGCTTTCCACGCGATATTACCTTGGAAATCCTGCTGTTGCGGATTTTCCGTCGGGGAAGCCCTTTGCGGGTGATTCGGCGTCTATGGACAAAGACCGGTTACCTTCACGGTCTGACATTCTTCATTCGTTGGAGGAGTTCCGCGTGAAGACCGAACAATGGCTGTCGGCGATGGCGTTTGAGGCAAAAAACGAGGCCTTTGTATGGGCCGGCGAGACTCAGGCGGGCGTTGTTATTTTTCTGCTCAAGCATTCCATGTATCATCTGGGTGAATTGAACGCGCTTCTGTACGCGAGCAAGGGCGGAAGCGTTGAGGATCATTACGTAAAATCGATCTGACGTATACAGCAGGTAGAGACGCAAAATTTTGCGTCTCTACGGGAGATGCGTTCAATGTCAAAACCTGATTTTGCTCCTCTGGCCGAACCCCTGCCGTACTTTTTGCGAAGCCAACGGCTGGGGTTTCGCACGTGGTCGGACGGCGATCTTTCCCTGGCGCTGTCTTTGTGGGGCGACCCTGAGGTGACTCGCTTTGTTGGAGGGCCGTTCTCGTCCGAACAGGTGCGCGGGCGGCTGGCGCGCGAGATCGCAAACTGGCGCGAGTACGGCGTGCAGTACTGGCCGTTCTTTCTGTTGGCGTCGGGGGAGCCCGTCGGGTGCTGCGGATTGCGCCCGTACCGGATTGAAGAGACGGTGTTCGAATTCGGATTTTACGTCAGGAAAGCGCAATGGGGTCGGGGCTACGCACGCGAGGCCGCAGATGCGGTCATCGGCTATGCCTTTGAATCGTTGGGAGTGTCGGCGCTATTCGCCGGGCACCACCCGGCCAACGAAGCGTCCCGGCATCTACTGGCGAAGCTCGGTTTCGAGTACACGCACGATGAATACTATGCGCCGACCGGGCTGATGCATCCGGGGTATTTACTGCGGGCGAGGAAGTAAGTCTATCGTGGGTCTCCGGCTGTTTATCGTGACACCCTATTGGAGCACTGTTGACTATGAGCGAATTAGAGGATGAGATTGCCCGGCGTATTGCCGACTATGAAACACCGAAGCGGGTGGCTTTTTCCAGCAAGTATCCGTTTTTGAGAGAGCCCATTATCTTCTTACGGCAGCTGGCGCGAGATATGACCAATGCTCTCGATTTCAGACTCCGGCACAAACGTCAAAGTGATTTCTTTCAATGTGTTGTGGCGCGGCACCAGTCGGTTTTGAGGCGCAAGCTTGGCAGCAGCGACGTGCGATTGCAGGAGCAGAAGATTACCAATCTTAAGCAGGCTACCCGGCGCTTGCATGGCGTCGTGATTGAGCCCGGTTGCATTTTTTCGTTCTGGAAGACCATTGGCAAGCCGCGCTACGAAGACGGCTATGTGGATGGGATGCTTCTGGCCGACGGTGAAATCGTCGAAGGCATCGGCGGCGGATTGTGCCAATTGTCCAATTTCCTCTATTGGATTTTCCTTCACACGCCGGTCGAAATCGTCGAGCGGTACCATCACGCCATGGATGTCTTCCCCGATTCGTCCAGGGTGCTGCCGTTTGGGGGTGGGGCGACGGTGATGTACAATTTCATTGACCTCAAGGTGAAGAACGTCTCGCCCTATCCGCTTCAGATCAGTGTATGGCTCACCGACACCCATTTGAAGGGGCAAATCCTATCTTCTCATCCTATCCCCGAAAAATTCCACGTTTTTGAACAGAATCATTGCTTCATCCGCAGAGGCCGGCAATATTTCAGATACAACGAGATCTACCGGGAAATAAAGACCAATGGGGGAACCGGGAAGATTGAGCCGGTCGCCGTCAACTTTGCCCCGGTGCTTTACGAAGTGACCGATGGATATCTGCAAGAGAATCATTTTGAGGTCTTGGATTTTACGGACAGGCAGTTCCTCGTATAGAATCGTTTAACGCAAGTTGCCGCCTGAGGTTTGTAGTAACAACTTTAGTCGTCCTGCGCTTTAGGAGACGGCTGAAGCCGTTACTACAAGCCTATTTGAGGCGTAAGGAGCAACTTGGGTTACTCTAATAGATACGGCAATCCCGCCACTTGTTGGGGCATGCCGGGCGTCACCTGGATCTCGCTGCCCATTCGTGTCACCTTGATGTCAGGCGGCAGTGTGGCCAGAAATTCTGCCAGCGTGAAGGTTTCGGCGGTGGCCCAGCGCGCGTTTTCCAGAATGCTGAAGTGGGTGGGGATGATCGTGCGGGCATGCAGCTTTTCCATCTCCGGCAGGAGCTGCGCCAGCGGGAGCACGTAGCCGTCAATATTCACCAGAATCACATCGGCGTCCGTGATCGCGGCCCGGATTTCGGGTTCGGCGATGATCCCGGCGTCGCCCAGGTGAACGATTCTGGCTCCCGCGACCTCGAACACAAAGACCACGTTGCGCAATTCCGACGGACCGGCAGGCGAGCCTTCGCGGCTCGCGTAGCCGGTCACACGGACCATTCCCACCTGATAGACGCCGGGTTCGGTGATGATTTGCGGCGCGCCGTGGACGGCGGCTACGTTGTTGTGATCCGAATGGATGTGGCTGACGGTCACGGCAGCGGCCGTCAAGTCGTCCGGCAGCGGCCGCAATCCCGGCGGGCATTCGCTGCCGTAGGGATCGCTGACGATGCGCGTACCGTCGGGCGCCGTGAGCAAGGTGCAGGCGTTTCCGAGCAATTGAAGGGTGGTTGTCACTTCAAAACTCCTTTGAAGATAGTTAAAAGTTGAAAGTTAAAGAACTTTTGAGGGGTTTTTC
>DAOUFX010000127.1:0-2577 GCA_034429675.1 Anaerolineae bacterium
GTACTCGCACGAAAAAACACTCCCTTTTAACCCTCCGCCGCGTCAGCGGCGGCTATTTTCAAGGGAGGAAAAACATTGATGATCACGATTTACGATTCGCCTGAGGGGGCACAGTCCATTTTGACCCGCCGCCAGATGACGACGGTGGAGGAGACGCCGGAGGTGGTGTTGGCCGGCATCAAGCGCGTGTTCGGGGCTGCGCTGACGCCTGAGGAAGCGGTGGCGCGGTTGCTGGCCGAGGTGCGCACGCGGGGAGACGCGGCGCTCCGCGAGTGGACGGCGCGCATTGACGGCGTAACGCTCGACACGGCGGAGGTGCCGAAAGCCGAGTGGGCGGACGCATACGCGGCGCTCGATCCCGAGCTGCGCGACGCGCTGGAGACGTCGGCGGCGCGCATACGTGACTTCCACAGCCGCCAGCCCATCCCCAACTGGCGCACCGACGCGATGGGCGGCGTGCTGGAGCAGCGGCTCGTGCCGATGAGGCGGGTTGGCATCTACACGCCGGGCGGCACGGCGCCGCTGCCGTCGTCGCTGCTGATGGCGGCGATCCCGGCGCGGGTCGCCGGCGTGGACGAGGTCATCCTCTGCACGCCCGCCGACAAGAAGACCGGCGCCGTCTCACCGATCACGCTGGCCGCGGCGCACATCGCCGGGGCCGACCGGCTGTTCGCCCTGGGCGGCGCGCTGGCAATCGGCGCGCTGACCTTCGGCACCGAGAGTGTGCCGCGCGTGGACAAGGTCATCGGCGCGGGCGGGTTGTTCGTCACCACCGCCAAACGCCAGGTGTACGGCATCGTCGGCCTCGACGGGCTGTACGGGCCGACGGAGACGGTCATCGTGGCCGACGAGACGGCCAACCCGGCGTGGCTCGCGGCGGATCTGCTGGCGCAGGCCGAGCACGACGTGCTGGCGACGGCCATCCTGCTGACGCCCTCGCGCGCCCTGGCCGAGGCCGTGCAAAACGAGGTCGAGCGCCAGACGCCCGCCCTCAGCCGCACCAACGTGATCGCGACGTCGCTGGCGGCGCAGGGCGGCATCGTCATCACCCGCGACGTGGCAGAGGCGGTGCGCCTGGCCGACGAGTACGCGCCGGAACACCTCTGCCTCTCGGTCGAAGACCCCGCCGCGTGGGTGGATCGCATCCGCAGCGCCGGCGGCATTTTCTTGGGCGAACACTCCTTCGAGGTGCTCGGCGATTACGTCGCCGGGCCGAGCCACATTATGCCGACCGGCGGCACCGCGCGCTTCACCGGGCCGGTCAATGTGTTGGATTTCGTCAAGGTGATCAACGTCATCGGGCTGGATGCGGACACGGCGCGGAAGCTGTCGGCGGACGCAACCCGCATCGCCAACGCCGAATCGCTGACGGCGCACGGAATGGCCGCCGCACAACGAGCAGAATCCACACAACAAAGGAAGGAAGCATAGACCATGGACGCCGCCGATCTTATTCGCCCCGATATTGCAACGATGGAGCCCTACACGCCGATTTTCCCCTTCGACGTGCTGGCCGCGCGGCTGGGACGTCGCCCGGAAGACATCATCAAACTCGACGCCAACGAGAACCCCTACGGGCCGTCGCCCAAAGTGCAGGCAGCCTTGGCGGCCCTGCGCTACACTCACATCTACCCCGATCCCGGCAGCGACGCACTGCGCGCAGCGCTGGCGAATTTCACCGGTGTGCCCGCCGACAGACTGATGGCCGGCGCCGGCGTGGACGAATTGCTCGATCTGATCATGCGGCTGTTTCTCGCGCCGGGAGACGCCATCGTCAATTGCCCGCCCACCTTCGGGATGTATGCCTTCGATGGCGCGCTCCACGCGGCGAAAGTGATTCCGGTATCCCGCCGCGAAGATTTCTCGCCGGACATCGCGGGTATCGTCCGCGCCGTCGAACAACACCGGCCCAAGCTGCTTTTCATCGCCGCGCCCAACAACCCCAG
The DNA here is from genome assembly GCA_034429675.1 of Anaerolineae bacterium. Classification (GTDB taxonomy): domain Bacteria; phylum Chloroflexota; class Anaerolineae; order B4-G1; family SLSP01; genus JAKQHY01. The sequence goes on from DAOUFX010000127.1 coordinate 1,947, forward strand.
CGGGAACTGGGTCAACGACGCCGATCTGGAGCGACTGCTGGCCTTGCCGACCGTCATCGTGTTAGATGAAGCGTATGTGGAATTCGCGGAGGAGAACGGAACGCCTGGAATGGCGCGCAGCCGCATCCGCCGGGCCCTCGACCATTCCAATCTCATCGTGCTGCGCACGTTCAGCAAACTGGCCGGACTGGCGGGATTGCGCGTGGGCTATGGCGCGTTCCCCCAAAGCCTGATGCCGCACCTGTGGAAGATCAAGCAGCCCTACAACGTCTCCATCGCAGCGAGCACCGCCGCGATAGCCGCGCTGGACGATTTGGAGTGGCTCAACGACAAAGTCGCGCGCATCGTGGCCGAACGAGAGCGCTTCGGCAAGCTGCTGGGCGACATTCCCTATCTGCATCCCTATCCCTCCTGCGCCAACTTCATCCTTTGCAAAGTGGAGGGGCGAAGCGCCAAACAGCTCAAACTCGACCTCGAACAAATGGGAATCCTCATCCGCCACTACGACAACCCCACGCTGAAAGACTACGTCCGCTTCACCGTCGGCACGCCGGCGCAAAACAGTATCGTCATCACGGCCCTGGTCAGACTGTGAGAGTATCTTCTCAAAATCTGAGGGTGGGGGCTTGGG
>DAOUFX010000128.1:0-10194 GCA_034429675.1 Anaerolineae bacterium
CGCCCGCCCCTAAACCCCTACCCCCAGATTTTTAGAAGATACAAAGGTTCAGTTCGTCCGGCTATTATAATGCGCATCAGGAATTCCCAAAACAAAAAGGAGATTTTTATGAAAGTACAGAAACTCGGAACCATCCTCTTGATTTGGTTAAGCCTCGCGGCTTTGGGGCGGACCTGGCAGACTCAGGCGGCGCCGGCGCGGCAGGCGGCGCTCGTCCCGCACATCGCCGTGCTTCCCGGCGCCACGCGGCAAGTCGGCCAGGAGGTGCTCTTCGACGCGAGCGGCACGGCATACGCGAACGAAGAGCTCAAGTACAAAGGGCGCTACGAATGGGACTTCGGCGACGATTACGGCGCGCGATTTGGCGATCCCTACTATTACTCCGGCGAAGGTGGCATGGCCATCGCGCACTTCTACATGCGCCCCGGCGTTTACACGGTTACGCTCACCGTCTCGATCTGGGATCAGTTCGACGCCGGCGACTTCCCCATCGGCGACCCTATCGAAATCGCCAGCGCCACCACAACGGTGACGGTGACCGGCCAGGCGGCGCTGCTCCCGCCGTGGCCGGAAGACGGCATGCTCTTAAATATGAGCCTGGACGGCGATCTGTCCGATAGTTCGCCGAACGCTCACCAGGGGCAATGGCAGAACGGCGCGGGCGCCTACGTCTCCGGCGTCGCCGGACAGGCTGCAGATCTTACCGGCGGCGCTTATATCAGCGTCACCGACACGGGCGTCTTTTCGGAGCTGGCAGAAATTTCCGTTTCGTTCTGGGCCAAGAAGTCCCTTACCAGCACCTACGGGTATCTTTTGAGCAATCCCGGCCAGTTCAGCGTGCGCATCGCGAACAGCCGTGTCTTCGGCGTTGATCTCATCACCACGCAGGGAACGGCCAGGGCCACCTCCTATCTCGCTTATGATGTGGACAACGCCCACTGGCATCACTATGCGTTCACCTACGACGGGAGCACCCTGCGCGCCTTCATAGACGGCAAAGAACTGGCGACGCGCCCGTATAGCGGCACCATCGCCAACGGAACCGACAGCCTGCTCATCGGCAAGTCGGCCACCGGCGACGTGTTCGCCGGCTACGTGGACGAAGTGCGCATCTACGACCGCGCACTCACCCCCGCCGACCTCTTTACCGGGCTGGATTTGCGGCACGCGTCGTTTAACGCGCGGGTTGCCCAGTACATCTACACCAGCATCCCCGGCGCAGTCTATGACGATCCCACCAACAAACTGAAAGTCACCGTCTCCGGCGACAACGGGTATGCGGCCACCGTCTTTGAAAAAAACGGCCTGCTTGCGGAAGAAAGATTCCTGCTCCACAACGCCGCACTGCCCGCCGGCGCCTACACGCTCACGGCCCAACTTCTCGACGCGGAAGATACCGTCCTGGGCCAGGTGAACGAGCCCTTCGACAAACCCTACGCCGGCGCGCCGCGCGTGGGTATTGACGAGAACAACGCCTTTGTCGTGAACGGGCAACCCTTCTTCCCGGTGACGTCGTGGCTGCTCAACCCGGAAGACATTGCTGATTGGAAGGAGAATGGCTACATCAATACGCTCAACGCGGAGGGATACTACCCGCAGCACAACCTCGCCAGTTGGGCCGACTACCTGGATCAGGCCGCTGCCAACGAGCTGTATGCGTTTGGCCCGGAGCGCTGGTTTGACCTGAGCTTGCCGATCCCCTTGCAACCGGCCTACCGCAGGCACTTTGCGCGCAACGCCAATATCAACGTGTTGACCGACTACGTCACCGCCACACGCGAGATGCCGGCGTTGCTGAGCTGGCAGTGGATGGACGAACCCGATCTGGGCGGTACCTCGCAACGTGTGCCGCCCGCCGTGGTGCGCGCCTGGACTTACGCCAGCAACCTGAGCGATCCGCAGCATCCTGCCGGCACCAACTTTGAGGGATATGCCTACCTGCCCCACTACAACAATGCCGGCAAGGACTACGACTTCGTGAACAACGCCCATCTTTTCGGCGGCAAGAGCCGGCTTGTCGCAGACGTATTGGGCATTGACGTCTACCCGCTGGAATACCAACTGAAGGTCAACCTCAACAAAGCCGACCGGGGCCCCATTGACCTGTACGCTGAGGCGATAGACCGCTTCATCGCCAATAACCGGGCCATGGTCCCCACTTTCTCCTGGATCGAGGTGTGCGACGTCGAGGCCGCCAACAACACGCCGGCGCCGACCGAAGGTCAGGTGTTGATGGAAGCCTGGCTCAACGTCGTGCACGGGATGAAAGCGATCGGCTGGTTTCACTATTTCGAGTACGACACCATCCGGTATGGCGCCATGACCCAATTCACCGATCAGATCACGCGCCTGGCCCCGGTTGTCCTCGGCCCCGAGCCGGACATCCAAGTCAGCGACAACGCCAACGCGCAGGCCAACCGTGTGGACACGCTGGTGCGCGTCTACGACGACGCGATCTACGTCTTTGCCGTGCGCGTGACCGAGCCGGAGCCGTTCGCCGGCGCGCTCTACACCGTCACCGAACCGGCCAGCCTCAACGTGACCTTCTTGCTCGACACGGCGGCCAACGGGGTGGCCCAGGTCATTGACGAAAACCGCTCGGTGCCCGTCAGCGGCGGCGCCTTCACCGACGCCTTCGCCCGCAACGCCGTCCACATCTACCGGATTCCGCTCGACGATCTCGTTCTGTACGCCCAGGGCGGCAGCCGGCGCATTGACCTGAGCTGGGACGTCAACGCTACCCTGCCCGCCGACGTCACCTGGACGATCGCCTACGAAAGCCCCGGCAGCGCCTTCCTGCCGGTCACCGGCATCGTCAGCCCCACCCGCGCCTACAGCCTCACCGGCCTGACAAATTACGTGCTCTACACCGTCACCCTAAGCGCGATGGTGGACGACCAGGTCTTGATGAGCGCCACGGTGACCGCCATGCCCACCGACCGCAGCGTCTACCTGCCGCTCATTCTGCGATAGATAAAAACAAGGACTGCACGAGGTAACTCGTGCAGTCCTTGTCTCGAAGCTTACGGGCGACTTCACTACGTTATGTAGTCATTACCGGCATAGCTGTTTGAGGCGCCATTTTCTACATTTTCTTGTCCAAATCCTGAAGCACATCCTGGACGTAAGCCACTATCTCGCTTTCAAAGTACGCCTCGCCACATTGGGTGCAAACCCAGGCGTTCAATGCATCCCAGTGAATATGATAGCCTTTGCGATCTACGCTGAAGGGCGCAGTGCCTCTCACCATTTTACCTTTACAGTACATGCATTCCATCACGTCAACCTCCGTCGAAAATCTGCCGACCACCTTTCATTCAAAAAATCTCGCGGGGTGATGACAGGAATTCCGCGGAAGGGATGCAAAATGAGCAAATCCTTGTCGCCGCTCACGATGCATGACGCTTCCCTGCTCACGGCCAATTCCAGGAATTTGTTATCCCGTGGATCACGACATTCGCCTACATGGATGGCAACTTCGACTAACATCGCTTCTCGCAACAAAATTGTCAGGAACTCCATACGCTCATCTTCGGTGATATACCGGGCAAAGTCAGTTCGGCCCAAAACCTGGTTGAGCTCGTCAATCGTCTCTACCGAAACCAACAATCTACCCTCATTCAACGCCTTATCAAAGGCCAGGCGCGAGACTGAGTGTTTCAGCAAAGCTGCGCTGATGACGACGTTCGTATCAAAGACAAAACGCGGGCTATCCATGGAGCATTTCTTCAAGTTTTTCCGACGTCAACCCCCGCGCCTGAGCCTTATCGCTCAATTCATCCAACAACTCCTTGAGCGAGGTCGAACGCGTTAACAATTCGCGCAGCCAAAGATTCAACAACAGTTTCAACTTAGACTGATCATCTGCCGCAGCGGAACGGTAGACTTGCGCCAGGTCTGCATCAACCTGCAAAGTAATAGTAGTTGTTGTCATCTCAAATTCCTCCTGCCACTCAAACGGCTGCCTTCATTATATCTCAACTTGGTCACCGACGACACAAAACAAAACACGGACGATGCAGAAAAAGGAAAATCTGCGCCGTCCGTGTCCCAAATCACATCTGGGGCGACTTGTTAATGCACTATGCGTTATACGTTGACGACACCGCCGCCGCCCCCGACCCGATCCAGTCGGTGTGGAAGAACTCGCCGCGCGGGCGGTCTACGCGCTCGTAGGTGTGCGCGCCGAAGTAGTCGCGCTGCGCCTGGAGCAGATTTTGCGGCAGGCGAGCGTGGCGGTAGCCGTCGAAGAAGGCCAGCGCGCTGGACATCGCCGGAACGGGAATGCCCAACTCGACGGCCCTGGCGATCACACGCCGCCACGCCGCCTGCGCCGCTTCGACCTCGGCCTTGAAGTAGTCGTCGAGCAGCAGGTTGGTCAGGGCGGGGTTCTTGTCGAAGGCGTCTTTGATCTTGCCCAGGAAGACGGAGCGGATGATGCAGCCGCCGCGCCACATCAGGGCGATGCCGCCGTAATTGAGGTTCCAGCCGTATTCTTTCGCCGCCGCCCGCAGTAGCATGTAGCCCTGCGTGTAGGACATAATCTTGGAGGCATACAGCGCGTCGTGCAGGTCTTTAACGAACGCCGCCTTGTCGCCGTCGAACACGGACGTGGGGCCGGAAAGCGCCTGCGCAGCGGCTTTGCGCTCGTCAAGCAACGCGGAAACGCAGCGCGCGAACACCGCCTCGACGATCAGGGTCAGCGGCGTGCCCATGTCCAGCGCCGAGATGCCCGTCCATTTGCCGGTGCCCTTCTGCCCGGCGGTGTCGAGGATTTTGTCGAGCACGTACTCGCCGTTTTCGTCTTTGTAATCCAGGATGTCGCGCGTGATCTCGATGAGGTAGGAATCCAACTTGCCCCGGTTCCACTCGCCGAAGACCCGGTGCATCTCTGCGTTGCTCATCCCCAGACCTTCTTTCATCAACTGGTAGGCCTCGCAGATAAGCTGCATGTCGCCATACTCGATGCCGTTGTGCACCATCTTGACGAAATGCCCGGCGCCGTTCTCGCCGACCCAGTCACAGCAGGCGACGTTCTCCCCCACCTTGGCCGACACCGCCTGGAACACGGCCTTGACGTGCGGCCACGCCGCCGGCGAACCGCCCGGCATGATCGAGGGTCCGTGACGCGCGCCCTCCTCACCGCCGGAGACGCCCGTGCCGATGTAGAGCAGGCCCTGCGATTCGACGTAAGCCGTGCGGCGCATCGTGTCGTTGTAGTTGGAGTTGCCGCCGTCAATGATGATGTCGCCCGGCGCCAGGTGCGGGATGAGCATCTCGATGAAATCGTCAACGGCCTGCCCGGCCTTGACCAGCAACATCACCCGGCGCGGCGACGCCAGCATCCCCACCAGTTCCGCGATGGAGTGCGCGCCGTAAATCGTGCGTCCGGCGGCGCTGCCGTTGATGAAATCATCTACCTTCGAGACGGTGCGGTTGAAGACGGCCACCTTGAAGCCATGATCGCTCATATTCAACACCAGATTCTGGCCCATCACAGCCAGGCCGATGAGACCGATGTCACATTTTTGAATTGTCATTCGGGAACCTCCTTGTGTGCATTTGAATTACGAATTACGAATTACGAATTACGAATTACGAATTACGAATTACGAATCGCGGGTTACGAATTACGTGATTTCGATTTTGAGTAACCAATGAGAAAATCGCTTAGATTTGCTATGACCGACGTTGTTTGTTTAGTTCTGTAATTAAAAGAGCAATAATCTCATCCAGAAGCGCCCAACGATGATCTAGCACATCTGATTTGAGAATAGCTTTGGCGCGATAATACCAACCTTTACTCTCCCGAGCAGAGCCAAGAGCCACACGCAAAAAGTAATCACGATCTTTGCCGAATCCACGGCCCTGTCCTTCTTCTATATTTGCGGAAATGGAACCTGAACTGCGAATCAGTTGTTGTGATACGGCCCGGCCGGATAGATTCTTGTTCAGATTTTCACAATCCGTCCAACATAAGTCGTAAAGGAACAACGCCTTGCGATATCCCGTAAATCCCCAGTTTGGTTCCCTCTGCATTGCTTGAGGCACGCATCGCTCCCACTCCGCATACTCCGCCATATACCCTCCTTATCAAAAAAGAAATGCCACCAAAACTCACTATTCGCCATTCGCTATTCGCTATTCGTAATTCGCCATTCGTAATTCGCTATTGCGTTGCCTTCCCCATCGCCGCCCAATCCGTGTGGAACGTGCCTTCTTTGTCCAGGCGGCGGTAGGTGTGGGCGCCGAAGTAGTCGCGCTGCGATTGCAGCAGGTTGGCGGGCAGGCGCTCGCTGCGGTAGGCGTCGAAGTAGGCCAGCGCCGAGCTGAACGCCGGCATGGGAACGCCGTTGGCCACCGCGTAGCAGATGACCTGGCGCAGTGCATCCTGGCGGGATTCGACGGCCTTGCCCAGATCGGGGTCGAGCAGCAGGTTGGGCAGGTCGGGGTCGCGCTCAAACGCGGCGCTGATCTTGTTGAGGAACTGGGCGCGGATGATGCAGCCGCCGCGCCAGATTTTGGCGATTTCGCCGAAGTTCAAATTGTAGTCGTATTCCTGGCTGGCCGCGCGCAACACGCCGAAGCCCTGCGCATACGAGCAAATCTTGGCAGCGATCATCGCGCGCTCCATCACGTTCACGAAGGCGTCCACGTCGCCGTCGAACTGCGGCGTCGGCCCGCCGAGGAATTTCGAGGCGCGCACGCGCTCGGCCTTGTACGACGAGAGCATCCGCGCCTCGACGGCGGCGCTGATCATCGGGGCGGCAGCCCCCAGATCGAGCGCGCTCTGCGACGTCCACTTGCCGGTGCCCTTGTGCTGCGCCTCGTCGAGGATCACGTCTACCAACGGCTTGCCGGTCTCCTCGTCCAGCGTGGCGAAGATGTCGCTGGTGATCTCGATGAGGTACGATTGCAAGTAACCCTCGTTCCAGCGCGCAAAGATGTCGTGCAATGTCTGCGCCGGCAATCCCAGGCCGCGGTGAAGCACGTCGTAGGTCTCGGCGATGAGCTGCATGTCGCCGTACTCGATGCCGTTGTGTACCATCTTGACGAAATGCCCGGCGCCCTGCGGCCCGATGTAGGCCACGCATGACGACAACGCCCCGTCCGGCTCGGCGACCTTCGCCGAGATGGCCTCGAAGACCGGCTGCGCCAGCACCCACGCCTCCGGCTGCCCGCCGGGCATGATCGAAGGCCCCCACAGCGCGCCGTACTCGCCGCCGGAGACGCCCGTGCCCAGGAAAAGCACCCCGTCGCCCTCCAACGCGGCGGCGCGGCGCTCGGTATCGCGGAAGTGCGAGTTGCCGCCGTCAATCAGCAAATCGCCGCGATCCAACGCCGGTCGCAGCCCGGCGATGACCGCGTCCACCGGCTTGCCTGCCGGCACCATCATCAAAATCCGGCGCGGGCGCGTCAGCAGGCCGAAGAAATCGCCCAAAATCTGATACCCCGTCGCCATCCCGTTGCCGGCGGCATTCAGCGCCATCACCTTGTCGCCGTCCAGATCGTAACCGGCCACCCGGAACCCGTTGCGCGCCATATTCAGCGCCAGCATCCGGCCCATCACGCCCAGTCCCACAATACCGATGTCTGCTTTTTGCATAGGAACTCCAAAATATAGTGAATTAGGGATTAAGGGATTAGGGGATTAGGGGATTAGGGTTCGGGTGTTGGGTCGTTTCCGGTCGCCCCAATCCCTTAATTACCCAATCCCCCATCCCTTCCCTTGTTAATTGAACGACTTCGTCATATCCCCCACTGTCTGCTCCTGCACTTCCTTCTTGAAGGTGGAGGCGGCGATGAGTTGCTTGAGGCGCGCTTCGTAGGCGGCGCTGTCGAGCGGCAGGTCTACAGTTTGGCCCAACATAGACGAGTAGAGCATCGCGTTGGCCAGCTCGACGGAGTGCAGGCCCTCTTCGGCGGGCGCGATCAGCGGCGCGCCGGTGAGGATGGCGTCGGCGAAGTTGTCGAGAATGGCTGCGTGTTGCCCACCGTGGTTCTCGAAAGTGAACGTCTCGATCTCGACGCCGGGCCGCGCGAACGACTCTTTGGACGTGCGCAGGAACTCCGTCGCCGGGACCTGGTTGCGCACCAGCGTGATCTGGTTGTTCTCGTAGACCAGCCGTCCGTTGTCCGCCGCGATCTCCAGGCGATTGGATCCCGGCGCCTCGCCGGTGGAGGTGATGAAGACTCCGGTGCAGTCGTCGGGATAGTTCAGGTAGGCCGTCACCTCGTCCTCCACCTCGATGCTGTGGCGCTTGCCGATGTCGCAGAATCCGCGCACCTTCAGCGGCATCCCGGTGATCCATTGCAGCAGGTCGAGGTTGTGCGGGCACTGGTTGAGCAGCACGCCGCCGCCCTCGCCGCCCCACGTCGCCCGCCAGCCGCCGGAGTCGTAGTAGGACTGCGGGCGGAACCAGTCGGTGATGATCCAGTTGACGCGCAGCAGCCGGCCCAGCTCGCCGGACTGCACCATCGTGCGGATCTTCTGGTAGAACGGGTCGGTGCGCTGGTTGAACATCGCGGCGAAGACCTGCTGCGGGTTGCGCTTGTGCGCCGCGATCAGCCGCTCGCAGTCGGCCTTGTGCACCGAGATCGGTTTCTCGACCAGCACGTGATACCCGGCATCCAGCGCGGCGATGCCGATGGTGGTGTGATCGTAGTGCGGCGTGGCGATGATGACCGCGTCGCAAACTTTGTCGGCCAACAGCGCTGTCGCGTCGTAGTAGGCCTTGATGCCGTACTTCGTCGCCGCCGCGTCCGCCTTCTCCCGCACCAGGTCGCAAACCGCAGTGAGCTGCACCCTGAGCTGCTGCTCAATGTTGCGCAGGTGCAAATTGCCGATATTGCCGATGCCGATCACGGCGAGTCGTACTTTGTCCATTGTCAGCTCCTTCTGAGAATTAGTTGCAAGTTGCAAGTTGGCAAGTTGCAAGTTGCTACCTGAGGTTCGTAGTAACGATTTCAGTCGTTCTGCGCCGTTACTACAAGCCCATTTACGGCGTAAGGTGGTAATTTGGGTTAAGAATAGTCGAAAGTCTTGGGTCGGGTCGTCGCTAGTTTTGTGGCGGGAAAATTATCGTCTGCCGCGAGATTTCTTGTGTGTCAGTGCACAATACAAAAGTGACGTCGCCTTGCATTTCAGCCACTCGATCCACTTTGACCAAATAATATGGGGAGGTCACCATTTGTCCTAGAGCTTGCCCTGGATACGGCTCTTGAAATCGTACACAGATTAGGGTAACGTTTTCTTGCTGCCTAATACTCAATACCTCGATTTCAAAACCCGTGGTGCTTTTCATCCCTTGATAAATAATCACTGCAAATGCCGACGAGAAATCTTTTTGGGACATTAATGACATGTCGTAAGCAGGTACACCTCCGGATGTTTTCCAGGTGTCATAATCAACAATTACATTCAAATTCGGTGATGTTCCACCGTAGCTATACTCTCCTGCATGACCATAGTTTCTCAACTTCGTCCATGATAATGGGTTGCCTCTCAACGCACATTGCGCAGGAATCGTTTGTCCGCCGACGCTCAGGTTAAAGTGTAGCTCGTCGGCGATCACATTCGTAGGCTTCTGAATTTTCACAACAAGATAGGGTGAAATAGATGGCGTTGACGGATGTCCCGCGCCCATTGGCGTACTGGTTGGCGGCGCTTCAAATTGCGCCGCAATGGTCACTGTGTCGCTTAGAAACTGCACAGCATCCACAGAAATCGTATGACCGAGATGTTTTGTGTACCCTTTGTAAATCACCGCCACCCAGAACCTGGAAAAATTCACCTTCGCAATCTGCTGTTGGTGTTCGAATAGTATCTGGTTTTGCAGCGCTGCCATGTCGGTCACGTCGGTCAACACCAACAAGCGCGGTTCGCGTCCCATATAGGCAAATTCATTGCCGACAATCGGGCGCATGCCTTGTTCATCAAGATATTGGGCGTATTTATCAACATCTCCGCCAAACTCCGCCAGCTTCTTCCATTGCAGGTCGGGCGAGCCGGTATCGCTTGTTGCCGCGCGACATCCGGCAATGCCTAAAAGTGCAACCAGCAAGCAGCATATTGTCCTGAAACCTGCTCCTCTTTTCGGCATTTCCCCTCCTTTGATCGGTATAACATCTCTGAAAATAGTTGAAAGTCAAAGAACTTCAGGAGGTTTTTTCGCGACGAGAGGGGACTCTCGT
>DAOUFX010000129.1:0-3855 GCA_034429675.1 Anaerolineae bacterium
GCGAGAGTACTCGCCCGCGAAAAACCTTCCGCATTTACACCTCTGAGAGATACACTCTCCCGCTTGTCCCATCCACAGTGACGGTTTGCCCGTCGCGAATCTGTTGCGTCGCTACCCCCACGCCCATCACGGCCGGGATGCCGTACTCGCGGGCGACGATGCTGCCGTGGGCCAGCGGCCCGCCCATGTCGGTGACGAGCGCTGCGATGCGCGCGAAGAGCGGCGTCCACGCCGGGGTGGTCGCGTGCGCCACCAGAATTTCGCCCTGGTTCACCCGCTCCATCTCCGCCGGCGAGGCGACCACGCGCGCGACGGCGGTCACGCTGCCGGGGCTCACGCCCAGGCCCACCAACGCGCCTTCCTCGTGTTTCTGCAAATCCGGCTGAGGGAAGGCAAACTTCCACCAGAATTGTGGCCTGGTGCCTTCCGGCAGCAGGTAAGGCGGGCGCGCCTGCTTGAAGCGTTCTTGCTCTTTCTCCCGCGCCCGCGCGGTCTCTTTCAGCGATTCCGGCGCAATGCCGGCGTCCAGGCCGAGCGCGGCAGCGCGCACTTCGTCCATGTGCAACCAGAACACGTCCGTCGCCCCGGCCAGCGCGTCCGCGCTCACCAGCCGCGTTCCAAGCGCCAACAGGGCCCGATAAAGCGGCGTCCAGGCCAGCCCCACCTCGAACAGCGCATCCTCGCGCATCTTCGCGGCGCGCTGCGCTTCGGACAGCAACGCCCGGAAGCGACGTAATTTCCCCGCGCCCAATCGCCCCTCGATATGCGCCAGCGCCTCCGCACGCTCCTGCGCCATCCGCGCCTGCCGCGCGTCCGGCCCCTCCTGCCCGTCGAGGTGCGATCGCACGGCCAGCAGCACCGGCAGCGGGTCGTCGGCCAGGGTAGGCAACTGCGGATCAAAGGAATAGATCTGGTGTCCGAACTCCGCCAGGTGCGCGTCGAGCGCCGCCAAAAATCGCCGCCCGGCCTCCGATCCGGCGCAGGCGGACAACGGCTCCGCCCCGGCCAGCAGGTCGGGGACGCCGGGCAAGGTGCGCGCCAGTTCCGCCAGCGCGTAGACCGAACGCTCCGCCGCCAGCGGGCGCGTCTCCTGCCCACGCATAAAGACTTCCGGCTCCGGGTCGCCGGCACGCCGCACCGAGCGCTTGTAAAACTTGATGAACCCTTGCTCCAGATGGAAAATCGGCTGCACGATCTTGGTCATGTAAATCCAGTAGCGCATCCCCACCTGCGAGAGCGCCACGACTCGCTCGCACAACGCCGCGCCGGACAATCGCTCCGGCGGCTCTGCCGCCAGCCGCGCTGTCGCTTCGCGATACTCGCGCAGCGCGTCCGGCCAGCCTGCCATCGAGTGCATGTGCTCCTGGTAAAACTGGTACCAGCGCCAGAGCGGCTTGAGGCTCAAATGCACGGTCGTGTTGAAATAGGCAAACCCGTTGACCACCGCCATAAACGGCTGTGAGAAGATGCTATCCATACCCGCGCGCGTCAACCAGGCATAGAACTCATCGCGCATCACCGTCAGCATCAAAGATCCGCCCAGCGGGCTGACCGGCTCGGTGAGCAGTTCGAGCGTTCCGCCGCCGTGAAGCCAGCGATCGGCGGTAGGCGTGATCCAGCGCAGCGGCGCGGGCGGCAGCGCCGTGATCGGCCGCGCCTGCACGATTTGAATCTCCCCGCTCTCTTCGGGAGAGGTACCGGAGGTGAGGGCCCACTCGATGTCCTGCGGCTCGCCGTAGTGCGCCTCGATGGCGACGGCCAGCTCCACCAACCGGGCAACCTGCGCCTCGCTCAGCGCTGGCATACGCCGCCGTTCCGCCTTCACCGGGCGCTCCTCGACCCCGGTGGGCGTGCGCGCGGTCATCACGGCTTTGTCGGCAATAGTCTGCTGCTTGATCCGCCCCCCGGCTTTGCCGGCAATCACGTTGTCCGGCGTTACCAGGCCGGAGACGATGGCCTCGCCCAGGCCCCAGGCCGCGTTGATGACCACCTCATCGCGGGCGCCGCTGACCGGGTTGGCGGTGAACATGATGCCGGCAGCGTCGGCGAAGACCATCTGCTGCACCACCACCGCCAGGCTCACCGATTCGGGCGCAATGCCCTGACGCGCGCGGTAGGCGATGGCGCGCTCCGTCCACAGGCTGGCCCAGCAGCGGCGGACGGCGTCCAGCAAAGCCTCGTCCCCGCGCACGTTGAGATAGGTGTCCTGCTGCCCCGCGAAACTCGCGCCGGGCAAGTCCTCGGCGGTGGCCGACGAACGCACCGCGACGCTCAGATCCGGCGCGCCGGACGCCGCATAAGCCGCCCGCGCCGCCTCGGCAATGTCTGCCGGCACCGGCGCGGCGACGAAAAGCGCGCGAATTTGCTCCGAGGCCGCATCCGCCGGTTGGCGCAACGTCGCCAATATCCGGCCCTGCAAATCGTTCTCGGCCACGAAGCGCTTGTAAGCCGCCGTCGTGATCACAAAGCCGGGCGGCACGGGGAACCCGGCCCGCGCCATCCGGCACAAGTTCACGCCCTTGCCCCCGGTCTCTTCCAGCGTCGCGCCGGGCGACGAAAAGTTTTGAACGTACAAAGTTTGCATTGAATACCTCCAGCGGGTCAGCGAGTGAGCGAGTGAGCGGATCAGCGGATCAGCGGATCAGCGAGTGAGTCAGCGAGTCAGCGAACTACGAATTGCGCATCATACTCCCCCTAATCCCCTAATCCCCTAATCACCAATCACCAATCACCAATCACCAGTTTCCAAAATCCAAAATCCAAAATCTAAAATCTAAAATCTAAAATCCCAACAGTCGTTCGCTCTTCTCCCAGAGCACCCGCGCCAATGTATCGTCTTTGGCCAGCGGTGAGGGATTCGAGATGGCGCAGTTGGAAAGATAGGCGCCGCCGCGTCCCTGCAATGTGGGGGAGGCGGCGCAGAACACGCTCGTCGCTGCGCCTTCAAGCGGCGTTTTCATCGTCAGCCAGCCCACGGCGGCCATCAACGGTTTTGACCAATGCGGGAACGTCTTGCCCCACACGCTGGTATAGACCCGGCCCGGATTGACGGCAAACACGTCGCCCTTGAATTGCGGGAACTCTGCCGTCAGGCGCCGCTGCAACTCGCGGGTGAAAAGGATGTTCGCCAGCTTGGAACGCCCGTAGAGCCAGTACCCATTCCGCGCTCCGGGGCGCGCGCGTTGCACTTCGTCGAAGCAGGCCGGGTCGGCGCAAAGGCGATGCCCGAAGCTGGACATATTGACGACGCGCCCGTTGCACTGCACGATCATGTCTTGCAGCAAGCGCGTCAGGTAGAAATGCCCCAGGTGGTTGACCTGAAAAACGGCCTCGACGCCATCTCGCGTCACTCCCTGAGTTCCCTTCACGCCCGTCGTCCCCACTCCGGCGTTATTGATCAACACATCCAGCCGGGCATAGGCCGCGCGGAATTGCTCCGCAAAAGCGCGCACGCTGCTCAGGTCGGCCAGATCAATCGGCATAAAACGCAGCTGATCGCGCCGGATGGAGGGCGAATGGCGCAACGTCTCTTCAATCGCCGCCTGCGCCCTGCCGGCGTTGCGGCAGGCGAACACAACCTCGGCGCCCATCGCCGCCAGAATCTTCGCCGTCGCCTTCCCCAGACCATCGCTGGCTCCGGTGACAATCACCACGCGCCCGGCGAGGTTCTGCGAAGCGGCTTCGTCCGGCAGCCGTCGTCCCGCCAGAACGAGCTTGCGGAACAACCGCAGCCCCGCAACGGCCAAGATAACACTGCCCAATCTTTTCAATGTCATGCTCTTCATAGTACTCCTTCGAAAATAGCCCTCTCACGCGGGGGTAAAGAGGGGGTTTTCGCGGGCGGGTACCCCCGCC
>DAOUFX010000130.1:0-14929 GCA_034429675.1 Anaerolineae bacterium
GCAGAAGCCAGAGTGCGAATGTCGTAGAGCTCATTGCGCATTTTGGCAAGTGCAATGAGCAAGGCCGGGTCAGCGCATCTGAGCTCGGCGCGTTCTAAAGCCTTTTCCCACATTCCCAAGGCCCTGAAGGCGCTTTGGTCAATGTCATCCAAGGCCCAGATGACCTTGTTGGCCAGGCGCTTATTGACCACCGGCATCTTTGTTTACCTCCGTGGCGGCATCGTCGTCCTTGATCTCGTTGTAGAGCGAGCGAGCGATGACGCCGACGCTGCTGGCGACGATGATGGAGGCAAAGGTGAGCCAGGTGTGTAGATCAATGACCAGCAGGGACAGCAGCAGATCCACGCCGACGCCGATGACGACGGTGATCCAGGTGCGGCGCAGGGCAAGGTAACGCCCGTACTGGGTGAATTGCAGGTAGGCCGCCCAAAGACAGCCCCAAATCAGGGCAAAAATGATCGCAAATGTCAACATTGGTGTTCCTTTCGAGTAAAATGTGATTTACAGACTGAGTGATACGAGTATGATAAGTTGAGTCGGGGCTGAGCCCCACTCAACCCCGACTCCGGATTGTGCACACCATCGTGAGATGCCTCAAGCAGACAGTGGGTTATCCTTTGCGACGCTTCAAAATTTTTAGCAAAGGAAGGAACAATGAAATTGACTCAACCTCAGCAACAACGCCTAAGGCGGTTACTCTTCATGGACTACTCTCCAAGGGAACTGGCTCATGAAATTGGGATAGACGTACACACCCTGCGAAAATCTCTCTCAACCGGCGCACCATGTTGGCGCGACGGGAAAGGGAAGATTTGGGTTGTAGGGGAAGAATTCAGAGAATGGTATCAAACAACCCAAAAGAAGGGCAAGCATCCAATGAAAGCAAACGAGGCATGGTGTTGCCGGTGTCGCAAACCGGTACCGATGGTTGATCCAGAGGTATGTTCGGCGCAGAAGTATACCGAGTTGTTACGGGCTGAATGCCCATATTGCCAGGCTCTAATTTTCCGATTACGGGGGCTAACAGAATGAACCGCCAAAAGAAAGGCAAGATCGAAAGAAGAAATTTTTTGGACGTCCAGGAATATCTGAATCATTGCAGTGAAGTGAGGCAAGGTAGGCCCGACAGCGTAGACACATATTACTATGAGTTAGTGCATCTTCTAGAGTGGGCCAGACCGTACCCCTTCCCGAAGTGTACGGAACTACGGCCAACATTCCCGGCCTATCTGGAAAGTCTGCCCCACAGCAGAGGATTCAACCAGCATGTATGCGTGACCAGCCGAAACTTCTTATTCTGGTGCCGGGACAATTTCAATCGCTACCACGCAATTCGTTCAGATTGGATAAAAAGCCTGCGTATGCGTCCGGGTGAGGATGAAGTTGAAGAATGTGAAGCCTACACTGCGGATGAAGTGCGCAAATTGATCGCGGTGCCGGCCAACGAGTTGATTGAGCAACGGGATCGCGCCGCGGCAGCGTTCCTTTTTTTGTCGGGCATGCGCAATGGGGCGTTTTGCAGTCTACCTATCCATGCGATTTACCTGGGGCACAAAGGCAGGCCGGAGATGATCAAACAATGGCCAAAGTTCGGCATAAGAACGAAAGGAGGCAAAGCAGCCAATACCTGGTTGCTGAATATTCCTGATTTGTTGGATATCGTCAAAGAATGGGATGCTTTTGTGCGCGCTGAACTCAGCCCAATGGACCTCTGGTATCCGAACTGCAACCCTCAGAATGGTGAACTCGACACGGTTCAGCAAGCGGGGGTGCATCGCGACTTCAATAAGCGGTTGAAAATGCTTTGCAAAAAAGCCGGCGTAGAATACAAGAGTGTCCATAAACTGCGCCACGGGCATGTGGTATGGGCTATGGACAGGGCCAAAAACATGGCCGATGTGAAAGCCATCAGCCAAAACGTGATGCACAGCAAAATAGCGACCACGGACGGGATTTACTCAAAGATGCGCTCGGATGAGGTTGGGGAACGGATTTCGAGTTTTATGTAAAACTGGAATGGACCGAACAGCATTCTTTTGCCAGAAGCAACGGATGTAACAGACGAATACGTCTCACAAGTCCAGCTCGTTGATCCTTTCATCTACAGGACTTGAACCTCTAATCAGACGGTTGCAGGTTCAAGTCCTGCCGGGGGTACTCTAGGCGTGAAAACGCCTGAAAACCACAATTAGCGTGCATCTGACTCTCCCTACTGACTAGGGAGGCGTCACTTGAAACTGTCGAAAGCCATCGAAGGTTTTGCGGTCGGACGTTCCGACCTATCCCCTACCACCATCCGAACTACATCTTCTACCTCAAATTGTGGATCGAATAATGGGGCGATGATCCGCAACTGGACACCCTGAAACGCAACGATGTAGAGAAATTCCTCGGCTACATCAACATCCAATACAGAGCCAAGCACGGCGAACCACTGTCGCAGTCTGGCCGTCACTACTGCTGCGCAGCTTTTGGGCCTGGCGCGAAGAAACGCTGGGCGTAGAAAACATAAGCTGCAAGATACCCGCCCCGAAAATCCCCGACGTTCACGTGGCCCCCTTTAGCCGTAAGGAAATCGAAGCCCTCCTGGATGTTTGCCAGTATACCAGGCGCACCCACACCGAAGACCGCCGCAGCTTCCGCATGCGACGCCCCAAAGCGAAACGGGACACGGCGCTGATCTTGTTCCTGCTGGACACGGGTGTGCGCATTGGGGAACTGTGCCGCCTGAAATACGGACACGTGAACCTCAAAGAGAAAAGTTCGGAGGGCCAACGTCCCACGGCGTGGGGCTCTCGTTTCTGTTCGCCCCGCGCTGTGTGTTGGTCACAGGGCGGGGCAAGGAGCAAGGTTATGGCGCTTGATTGCAGTTCTGCTTGGCGCTCACTCCCCCAGATCCGCCACAATATCGCGGAGTTGTTCGAGGGCGGATTCGAGGTCTTCGACCATGTCGGCGGCGATGAGGTCGGGATCGGGCAGATTGGCGGTTTCTTCGAGGGATTCGTCGCGAATCCAGAAGATGTCGAGGTTGACTTTGTCGCGGGCCAGGAGTTCATCGTAGGTGAATGAGCGCCAGCGCCCGTCAGGGACATCTTGCGACCAGGTGGCGGTGCGTTCGTGGCGGTTGGCGGGGTGGTAGCAGGCGATGAAGTCTTCGAGGTCGTCGTGAGCCAGAGGGTCGCGCTTGAGGGTGAAGTGGATGTTTGTACGCAGGTCGTAGATCCACAGGGTCCGGGTGGCGGCAGTTTCGCGGCCCTCGCGCTTGTCAAAGAAGAGGACGTTGGCTTTGACGCCCTGGGCGTAGAAAATGCCGGTGGGCAGGCGCAGCAAAGTGTGGACGTCGCACTCGTGGAGCAGTTTGCGGCGCACGGTTTCGCCCGCGCCGCCCTCAAAGAGGACGTTGTCCGGCACGACGACGGCGGCGCGCCCGTCAATCTTCAGGATGGTGTAGACGTGTTGCAGGAAGTTGAGCTGTTTGTTGCTGGTGGAGGCCCAGAAGTCGTTGCGCTCCACGTTCTGTGATTCACGCCTGGCTTCGCCTTCGTCGGTGACGATGGTGACGCTGCTCTTTTTGCCGAAGGGCGGGTTGGTGAGCACCATGTCGAAGTATTCGCCGGGATGGCCGAGCAGGGCATCGGCTACGCGGATGGGAGAACTCCCCTCTGTGTGTGTACAGCCGTTGGCGCCGATGCCGTGAAGGTAGAGATTCATCACGCAGAGCCGGGCGGTGTTGTCTACGATCTCCCAGCCGTGCAGGCTTTCGTGGTTGAGCCGGCGCAGTTGTTCGCGGTTGAGCTTGTGGTTGCGCGCAATGGCGTTGTGGGCGGCGATGAGGAATCCGCCGGTGCCGGCGGCCGGGTCGCAGATGGTGATGCCGGGTTCGGGCGCCATACAGGCGACGATGGCTTTGATGAGATTGCGCGGGGTGAAGTATTGCCCTGCCCCCGATTTGATATCCTGTGCATTCTTCTCCAAAAGACCTTCATATATCTCGGCCTTGAGGTCAATGTCCAGCCCGGCCCAGGTTTCGCCGTCAATGAGCGTGATCAGACGGCGTAGCTTGGCGGGGTCCTGGATGCGGTTTTGGGATTTGCGGAAGATGATGGGGAGAAGTCCGGATGCACCTTTGCCCAGTTCGATGAGGATTTCGCGGTAGTGCTGCTCCAGTTCGACGCCTTCGAGGTTGCGCAGGCTGGCCCAGTTGTAGGCCGGGGGGATGTCGCTGGTCTTGCCCAGGTAGGTGACGTTTTCTTCGTCCATCTTGAGAAAGAGCAGGTAGGTGAGCTGTTCGACGTAGTCCCCGTAGGAGACTCCGTCGTCGCGCAGAACGTTGCAGTAGTTCCACAGGCGTTGAACTATGGCGGCGGTTTCGTTGGACATAAGTTACTTCTCCAGATTGAATGAATTTGTCGGCGCGGCGGGATGTAATTGATCCTCTTGCCAGCTTGCCGGGTTATTAGCGATATAATCTTCAATTTTAATGTGAGATTCGGGTGTGCGAATGATATGTTCCCAATAATTGCGTTGCCACACTAGCCCATCAGAAATATGACGCATTGTGTTTATACGTCGAGCAGTGACAGATTTGTAATTCCCGATAACTGCCCCCAATGAACCCGACAACGCACCGACGAGCGGAGGTTTGGAGGGTGCCAAGGAATTCACGTCGACTCCTTCGACGGCAAACGGCGGCAGAGGTTCCTCAACATCATTCGTAACATCTGTGATGATAAGAATACCGTGAATATGATTAGGCATCACCACCCAAGCACCCAATTCAATATATGGAAAATGACGAGGAATGCGCGCCCAGTAAGTCGCGGCAACCCGCCCGAATGGGTTTAACGCCATTTTCCCTTCCACTACATTTCCGAACAGACATCCACGTTCATAGGTACAGATAGTCACAAAATATGCGCCCGGCTGGGTGTAATCATAACCCTTCAGGCGGATAGATCGCCGATGATGAATTTGTGGATTGTAGGGCATTCTCGTCATTTTTGTATCCTCGTGCATTACCACGTCAGGCGGCGCCGGCCCCTGGTGATCCCATCGTGTTACCTACCTGTAGGGGCGCGGCATTCCTCGCACGCTCCTCGTCCAAACGGTGCCATTGCATTCCAGGAACCTGCGCAGCCAGAGTTGCTGGCGGGAATGCCGCGCCCCTACGACGCCGTGGATTGTTTGATCCGCGCCAGCAACGCGCCGGCGGGCTCATCGTTGGGGTCTTGCGGAACCAGCCGCCCTTCAAATGCGCGCTTGAGGATGGATTGCCGCAGGCGCGCGGCGCGGGTCAGATTGGTTGCGACGAGGATTTCGAGTTCCTGGATGACGGAGAAACGACGTTCGACTTCGGCGACGATGCGGTGTTGTTCGGCGAGAGGGGGAAAGGCAACCGCATGTTTAGAAAATCTGGCTGCCCCAAGATGTTGAATATTGACTCCCGCCGCAGCTTCGCCAAACCGGCCCGTCGATGCATCTTTTAGAAAGTGAAGGTGTATAAATTCTGGCGGTAGCGCGTAAAGTTGCACACGAAGCAGAGTATTTTGGAAACCACACTCTGGTATTTGCTCCTTCCAAATAAAAGGCTTGCCGACTTCATTTGAGCTGCCGGACGCTTCCGAAAGCAATATGTCGCCTTCACGCAGACAATAATTCCCCCATATTTCAGGCGGAAAGTCCATCTCCATAACGTCTGAGAGGTCAACACCTTTCCAGGTTGCATTAGCAGCACGAAGGTAGGGGCGCATATTGGGACCATGATGATACTGAGGCGATCTTTGCCTTCCCAACTGCACCTTCCCAATTTGTTCCACCGTTGCCCAACACCACCCCTCCGGCAATTCCGGCAGCCCGTCCGTATCCGGCGACGCGGGTTCGACGTAGCGTTTGCCGGGATGTTCAGCCTCCCAGCGGGCGCGGCGTTCGGCAAGGATGCGGTTTAACAATATGTCGGCGGGTTCGTAGGTCCGTGTAGGGGCGAGGCATTCCCCGCAAGCGCCTTGTCGAGACGGTATGGTCGGCTTCCACATTTCCTGCGAATCCTGAGATGGTTGCGGGAATGCCTCGCCCCTACGGCGCATAACGTCATCCGCCGGTGTTGGTGCGACCCCACAATGTAATGAGGCCTCGGTGGGGACGAGACGCCCGGTGCAGGCGGCCTGGAGGACGGCGGCTTTGTAGCGCGCCAGGTTGCGCCGGACGCGCTCCAGCGCCGCCACGGCGACGTCCAGCCGGGTGAGGTGGGCTTCGATGGCCGCGACGATGCGGTGTTGTTCGGGGAGGGGGGCGAGAGGAAAGGGATAAGATGCAAATTGCGAAAAATGCACACGCGGACGATCTCCCATGTTCAAATGAGAAGCAAAAGAAACAAAGTCCCAAGAGTTGAGAAAATACTGAAGATATTTGCTTTCGAGTCGGGAGTTCTTTCTAAAGACGATAAATTCTCCTGAACAAAGTCCCACAAAATCAGGGCTATAAACTTTGTTCAAGTAAGGTCGCAAACGGCCATACAATACGTCTCCTGGTGCAAAAGATTCGGCGCTACTCCGCATCTCTTTTGCGGGTACTGTAGAAAGTAAACGCATAGAATGCGCTTCAACGTGCTCCATACCAATAAAGGGTAACTCAGGATACTGTTGAGGGTTGGTTCGTTGTTGTGTGACATTTGCAATTTCTCCCAACGTCGTCCAAACCCACCCCTCCGGCAGGGATCGTTCATTCTTCTGATCGTCGCTCACACCAACCACCCTCGATTTTTCAGCAAAATTGTGATAACCGTAGGGGCGAGGCATTCCCCGCAAGCGCCTTGTCAATATGATCATGTTTCATTCCAAGTGTATACATATTCACAGAGCCTTGTAGGAATGCCTCGCCCCTACACCAATATAAAACCCGATCACATTCCCCACGCGGCAAAGTCGAAATCGGGGGCAAAAGGATTGGCAAAACGCACGCCGCCGGTGGCAGCGCCGGTGTTGAAGTCTTCGCTGAAGATGACGCCGACGCCATAGAGCTGCGCTACGGCCCAGATCTGGGCGTCCCAGAAGCTCAAAGCGTGATCCTGCACGCCGCGCAGGCCGGTCTGCAATACCGGCAACGTGGTGGGCAAGACCTGGAAAATCTGCGCGTAGTGGCTCACGCGCTCCTCGACCTGTTTGGGCGTCAACGTTGCCGGCAGTTTGCGCAACGCGACGGCGGCAAACTCGACCAGCACTTGCATGGCAAGCACCCCGTTGCCGGCGCGGGCAAGACGATCCAGAACGTGGAGCGCCTGGCGCTGCTTTTGCGGTTCAGAACGATCGTAGGCGTAGATCAGGACGTTGGTGTCAATCAGGATTTTGTCCATAGCGCTCCATCCGTTCTTCGTAAATGGCGCCGCGCGTCCAGGTGCGACCGCCTGCGACAGGCCCCTGCGCCAACAACGACTCGATGAAAGTCTTCTCGGCTTCCCAGGTTTCCAGGGCGCGGCGCCGCCGGATTTCAGCCGCCAACCAATCGTCGAGAGCGGCCCGGATCAATTCCGCTTCGGATTGGCCGGTTTCTTCGACCAGGTGCTTAAGCAATGCTTCCTGGCGCTCTTCAATATAGATTTGCTTGCGTATCATCGTAGCCATTGCGTCCCTCCTCAAGGCTATACATCATCGTATACATTACATTATACATCGCAAGCCGATCTCACGCCAACCTCGTATTCATCTCGTCCAGCAACACCATCAATGTGTCGCCGAACAGGGCGCGCGCCGCGAAGATGCCGCCCCGGTCGTGCAACGCGCCGGCCTGGAAGTCTTCGGGGGTCACGCTGAGGTTCAGGCCGATGGCTTCGGCGATGTGATCCAGCCACCAGCGCTGTTGTTCGCTGAAAGTCTGACCGGCGGCAGCCTGATCCGCCAGCCAGGCGGCGTAACGCTGCCCCACCTGCTCCGGGTAGGGGATAAGTTCATCGTCGTATTGCACGGCGTGGCGCACCAGCGAGACCAGGTCGGTGAGCGTGCGCACCGTGCCGGCGCCGCGCACTTTGTCCTTTTCCAGGTGCGCGTAGGCCGCCCACAGCGATTCGGTGCTCCAGATGTTGGGCGGCTGCTCGATGCGCCGCTGGAGGTCTTCGATGGCCTGAAGCGTGAGGTCCCGGACGCGGTAAGGCCGGTTCATCAGCAGTTGCAGGGCCGCGATCTCGTCGCGGTGGGTTTCCAGGAAGCGCGCGAAGTCCGCCACGGTTTGCCGGGCGTGCTCGGTGGCGTCCACGTCGTAGCCGGCGTCAATCAGGCGATCTTTGCCCTGGACGTGGATGATCTGCTCGATGCGCGCCTGAAGGCCGGTCAGGAGATCGCGCAGGTTGGGATCGTTGAAGGGCGCCAGAGCCGCCTGCATCCGTTGTCGCTGCACGGCGTCGAGCTGTTCGGCGGTGGGGTCGGTCAGGCCGGAGGCGCGGGCGGATTCCAGGACAAGATCGGGATCCACGGCGTCCAGCAGCGCGTGGGCCAGCTCGCGCGGCGAATGCCCGCCGCCGGCTTTGACGATGTCCGCCAGCTCTTGCGGCGTCGCTTCTTTCTGGATGCGGGCCAGGCGCGTGGCCAGGGAGGTGCAGATTTCCTCGGTCGCCGCGCCGTAGGCTACCTGGGCGAGCAATTCTTTCAACGACAGGGAATGCTTCTGGTTGAGCGTGCCCACGTAAATCTTGGGGTGCTCGACGACGCCCACGGCGTCCACGATGACGAAGTGCGTCTTGCGGCGCGCGTCGCGGGTGACGGCGCGCAGCTCCGTCTCGCTCACCACGCGCGTGCCGCGGCCCAACATCTGTTCGAAGAAGTTGGCGGAGTTGACCTGGCGCATGAAGAGCAGAATCTCCAGCGGGCGGATGTCGGTGCCGGTGGCGATCATGTCCACGGTCACGGCGATGCGCGGGTTGTAGCTGTTGCGGAAATCGCTGATCAGGTCCTCCGGCTTCTTGCCGCTCACTTTGTAGGTGATCTTCTGGCAGAAGGCGTCGCCCTTGCCGAACTCCTCGCGGATGATGCGCACGATGTCCTCGGCGTGGCTGTCGTCCTTGGCGAAGACGAGCGTCTTGGGCACGATCTCGCGTCCGGGGAAGATGTCGGTGTAGAGCCGGTCGCGGAAGGTCTGCACCACCGTGCGAATCTGATCCGGGACGACCACGTCGCGGTCGAGCTGGTTGGCGCCGTAATCGAGCTCCGCGTCCATCTCCTCGGCGCGGCGATCGCGGGTGCGGCGGTCGCGCTTGTCCACCCACTCCCCCGCCTCGATACGGTTGCCCGCCTCGGTGATCTGCGTGCGAATGCGGTAGACCAGGCCGTCCACGTTGATGCCATCGGCGACGGCGCGGCGGCGGTCGTATTCCATCACGCGGTTCTGGTTGAAGAAAGCGTAGGTCAGTTTGGAGGGCGTGGCGGTCAGCCCGATGAGCGTGGCGTCGAAATATTCGAGCACCTGTCGCCAGAGGTTGTAGATGGAACGGTGGCACTCGTCAATCACGATGAAATCGAAGAAATCAATGGGGATGTCGGGGTTGTAGGCGATCTCCTTGGGCCGGTCGCCGAAGACGGGGGTCAACTCGGCCAGCGATGGCTCTTCGAGATCGGGATCGAGCTCCTCGCCACGAAGCATGGCATAGAGGCGTTGCACCGTGGTGATGCACACCTTGCTCACCGGATCGGGCGCATTGCTGCGCAGATGTTGGATGTTGTACAACTCGGTGAACTTGCGGCCGTCGTCGGGGGTCACGAACTGGTTGAATTCGTTGAACGCCTGGCGGCCCAGGTTGTTGCGATCCACCATAAACAGGATGCGAGCAGCTTTGGCGTGGCGGATGAGGCGGTAGATGAAATTGACGGCGGTGAAAGTCTTGCCGCTGCCGGTGGCCATCTGGATGAGGGCGCGCGAGCGATCCTCGGCGAAGGAATGTTCGAGGTTACGAATGGCTTCGGCCTGAACCGCCCACAGATTGCCGGGTTCCAACGGCGGCATCTGCCGCAGCCGGGCGCGGAGCGTCTCGGCCTGCTGCGCCCATTGGATCAACGTTTCGGGACGGTGGAAGGTGAAGACGCGACGGCTGCGGGCATCGGGGTCGCGATCATCGGCGAAGTAGGTCTCGATGCCGGTAGTCTCGTAGCGAAAGGGCAGAGGATCGTGCCAGGCCAGCGGGCGGAGCAAGGCAGGCAATCCCTCACAGTACTTGAGCGCCTGCGGCTCCACGCCGCTCAAAGGCTTGCCGGCCGCCTTCGCCTCCACCACACCGATAGGGCGGCCAGCGGCGAAGAGCAGATAATCCACCTCGCCGGTGGTCAAGGGGAACTCGCAAACCGCCACACCCGGCGCCGCCGTGCGATTCATCCGGTCGCGCGTCTGCACCTGCCAGCCGGAGGCTTCGAGCATTTTGTCAATGTCTTGGCGGGCTTCTTCTTCGGGTGTGAGTATGGGCATGGATTACCTCGCGGGAAAGGGAACGCCCCCGACGATGGCTCGCGGGGGCGGAATGTGCGTTATACTGATTCCACCACGGCGTGCTTTCGCCGATGGTTATTGCCCCGGATGGTCATACATCGTGGGGCAATTTCTTTTTCTGTATCGGCTCCATTATAGGGCAGATTTGTTCAAATAAGAAATTTTCGTAACTGCTCAGCCTGGGTCTAGCTTCAACGTCACCCAGAACGAAGTAAAAAGTCTCTGCCGGGTGAGGCGGAGATTTCTCGCTTTCCTTCGCCAAGCTCAGGACAGGCTGCTCGAAAACTTGTCCCGAACTTTGTGAGGGATGACGGCGAACAGTTACAAAAATGCACAGATAACCCTGTGCTTTTGCCGTGAAGATATTATGACTACCTGTGCAGTAGTGTAGGTATTGCACAGATAAAAGCATTCACTGCCAGTCTCCGGGATTGAGGCCGTGCTCGCTGAGCCAGCGGTCGTGCTCGGCCAGGAGGTCGGGCGGCAGGTGATTGAGCTGGGCGGAATCAGGGATTGGATAGCTTCAAAAAAGAATGGGATGCTATGGTATAGTTGGGGGATGACATCGGACAAAGCGCGTCGTTCATTCTTGTTTTGGAACGTGCTGGTGCTGCTGCTCGCCGCTGCGCTGCGGCTGCCGCACTCAAACTGGGACGCTGCCATCGCGGCGCACCCCGACGAGCGCTTCCTGCTCGGCGCCGCCTCGTCCACGCCGCTCTGGGGCGATGTTTGCAGCGCCAGCCCCGACTTCCCCTACGGGCATTTGCCGGTCTACCTGGCGCGCTTGCTGGTATTGAGCGCGCCCGGCAGCGACCCACTCTACGCCGCGCGACTGCTTTCGGGATTGCTCGGCGTGCTGCTGGTCGCGCTCGCCGGCGCCTACGGGCGCGCTCTCGGCGGGCCACGCGCCGGGCTGATAGCAGCAACTCTGCTGGCGCTGGCCCCCGCCCCCATCCAGCAGGCACGCTTCTACACCGTTGACCCGCTCGGCGCAGTCCTCGCCTCCGCCGCGATCCTGGCCGCGATGCGCCGTCACTGGCGCGCCGCCGGCGTCCTCGCCGGACTGGCCCTGGCGTGCAAGCTCTCGCTCATCTGGTGCGCGGCAACGGTGATAACCGGGTACTTGTCACGTTTCACGTTTCACGTTTCACGTTTCATCCACCCATCCAAAATCCAAAATCTAAAATCCAAAATCCTCCTCCCCTTCCTCCTCGCCTTCGTCCTCGCGTCGCCGTGGGCGTTGTTGCGACCGGTCGCGTGTTGGCGCGGGCCGCTAACACAGACGGCGATGGCTGCCGGGCGGCTCATCTTCCCCTATACGCTCCAATACCGGGAGACATGGCCGTTTGTCTACCCGCTGGCGCAGATGACGTGGTGGGGATTGGGCCCGGTGGCGACGGCAATCGGGGTGTGGGCGTTGGGCCGCGTGGTGTGGCGCTGGCGTTCTGCACCCCACGCTGCGCGCATCGCCCTGATTTGGACGGCGCTGTACTTTTTGGCAACGGCGGGACTCTACGTGAAATTTCCGCGCTACCTACTGCCGATCTATCCCATTTGGGTCGCCTGGACCGCCATGGTCTGTCTGGGTGACACGGCGCCCGCGCAAAAAAGCAAAGCCCCGGCAATCAGCGCCCAACACGCTCAACCCAAGCGCCGTATGCTATTTGCCGGTTTGCCGGTTTGCCGATTTGTCCTATTGGCGCTCACCCTCGCCACGACTGCGGCGTTGGGCCTGGCGCAAATCGGGCTTTACGCGCAGCCGCATCCGTGGGAGACGGCCTCGCGCTGGATCTACCGCAACATCCCCGACGGCGCAACCCTCGCCATCGAGATGTGGGATCAGCCCCTGCCGGTCTGGTTGCCCGGCGGCGACCCGGCGCGCTACACGCAAATCACGTTGCCGATGTTCGACGAAGACTCGGCAGAAAAGCAGTCGCACCTTGAGGCCGCCCTGCAAACCGCCGACGTCATCGTGCTGGCAAGCCATCGGGGATATGGGACGCTGTCGCGCCAGGGGATGTCCTACGCGGAAACAAGCGCCTGGTACAAAAAAGTGCTCGAAGAACGCGAAATCGTCGTCTTTGGGCGTTGCCCCCGGCTGGGGATACTGGCTCTCAGCGACGACCCACTCGCCGAAGCCGGGCTGCCGGCGCCGGCGACGCTGGCCGAGCGCTGCAACGCGCCCGCTGTGCTGCGCCTGCCGCGCCTGGACGAAAGCTGGCGCGTCTACGATGCCCCCATCGTCCTCCTGGCCATCAAAACATCCGAATGAAAGAGAGAACCCTGCCGTGTGGCGCGGAGATTTCTCGCTTCGCTCGAAATGACGCTGTACTACATAAAATCTCTGTGTTCTCCGTGCTCTCTGTGGTGAATTCTTACGGCCCGATCCGAAACGACTCGATATTCCAGGTCTCGACGTTGGTCGAATCCGGCAAGAAGCCCTGCAAGTCCGGGCGCGCAGCGTAGAGACGCGATCGCAACACCAGCGGCAATGCAGGCAAATCCTCGCTGAAGATACGTTGGGGTTCGCGCTGCGCCGCGACATAATCCGCCTCGCCCGGCAGCATCGCCACGGCGTGGTCGCAAGCAGCGTCGTAAGCGGGGTTGGTGTACCCGCCGAAATTCTGAGCGTCCCAGTTGTTCTCGTAGGCAGGGATCTCTGCCGAATGGTAGAGCCGGCAAGAAGGGTACACATCGGCCAGCCAGGCCAGGCCGGTCAGATCGAACGCCCGCCCATAAAGCGGTGTATCGGGGCCGCCGGCGTACAGGAAGTCCGGCTCAAGCGGCTCGACGGCCAGGCGCACCCCACAGGCGGCCAGATCTTCGGCCAACAAGGCCCCCAGCTGCTCGCGGAATGCGCCGCTGATGGCATACTTCGCTTCAAACGGCGTATTTTCGTAGACGCCGCCCACCCCGTGAGCCTCGCGCACGCCATCGCCGTCCCAATCCACCCACCCGGCGGCGTCCAGGAGCGCCTGGCCCTGAGCCGGATCGTAGGGGTACTGGCGCACCACATCGGCGGCGTAGAGCGGGTGCGCCGACGGGATATAACCGTCAGGAATCACGCCCAAACCGGAAAACACCGTGTCAATCAGCCGTTGGCGGTTGATGCAGAAAGCGAAAGCCTGCCGGACGCGCGTATCGGTGAAAAACGGCGCGCCGGCGTAGGTGGAGGGGGTGTTCACGTTGAAGGTGATATGTTCCCAAACGTCGCCGGGTACAGCGTAGAGCTTCGCCTTTCCCTGGGCCTCCAGCTCGCGCAACCGCGCCAGACCGCGCTCCAGGTAAAAATCCTGGCTGAGGACGTCGCACGTCCCATCGCGCAACGCATCCACGGCCAGATTCACGTCTTCGTTGCTCATAAAGCGGAACGTCACCTCGTCCAGGAACGGCAGGCCCTCGGCGCTGCGGAAATAGTTGGGATTGCGCACCAGGTGAATGTACTGGCCCGGCTCCCACCTCTCGACGACGTAGGGGCCATAGCTCAGGGGCATGCGCGCCACCGGCGGCTGCGCCAGGAGCGCCGTCGCCGTGTAGGTGCGCCAGGCGTGAGCCGGCAACGGATCCCAGAAAGACAGCGCATAGTCGGGGGCCAGATACCCCGGCAGCCCCGACCACATCACCGTCTGCACGTCCAGAGCCACGTACTCGGCCGTGCGCAATTCCAGCCACACCCCCTTCGTTGTGCCCGGATCGGAGGCGAGATTGAAGCTGTACACCGAATCCGGCGCCGTCAACGGCATGCCATCGGACCAGCGCAGCCCGGCTTTGAGCTTAAACGTCACCCGCATCCGGTCCATCGTCAGCGGCGAGACGCCATCATACACCACCTCGCAATCGGCAGCGCGGCAACCGGAGGGGCGCACGCGCATGTTCGGCGCCAGCGACGTCACCTCGCCGTTGGCGGCAACGATGCGGGCGCCCGCCGCGACCGGCGCCGGCTCAATCACGGCGTCGCCATCGGCCAACGAAGGCAGTTTTTCCAAAATAGCCGGCTGGTAAGCATTGTTGACAAGATCAATCGGCCCATCGTAGATCGCCTCACGCACCATGGCGGCGCTCTCAGCAAAATCGCCGTAAAGATACAACGAGGCCGGCTCCGAAGCCATACAAATCGTCATTTTACGGGGCAGCGGCGTCGGGGTGATCGTCGGCGAGGGCGTGATTGTCGGCGAGGGCGCCGGGGTCAAAGCTTTGGGCGTCGCCGTCGGGCGGGGATCCGGCGAGTCACCCGTGCAAGCGGACAAAACCAGAATCAACGCAAACACCAAACAAAACGTGAAGGTTCCACCACCATGGCGCCAGTTGGACATAAACTCCTCCTTCGAAAATAGTCAAAAGTCGAAAGTCCGTAGCCGCTTCTAACGGCCAGGGTAAAGGAGGGTGTTTTTTCGAGCCGGGGTACCGGCTCGAAAAACACTCACCTTTTATCTCTTAGAAGGAGGTGTTTTTCGCACACGGAGTACCG
>DAOUFX010000131.1:0-8839 GCA_034429675.1 Anaerolineae bacterium
TACTTCACGCGCTGGCCGGAAAATGCGCAAATCCTTCTCTCGCGCACCGCCAACGGCCAGCCCGGCGTCCTCTCCTATTCCTACCCTCCCTCCGGTACGGGGGGAGCCGGAGGGGGGCGCGTCATCGCCACGACGCTCTACGACGACTGGGGCGCGAGCCTCGGCCAGTCGTCGCGCGACGCACAAACGCTGCTGCGCGACCTGCTCACCTGGGCCTCCACTTCCCCCCCCTCGGGGGGGATTGAGGGGGGGCAGTACCCACCCGACCCACAAATCGTGCTCCGCCTGCCCATTATTAACCCCCCGCCCGTGCCCGTCAGCGGCGTGGCGCTGCGCCTGGTGGACCCGGCGCGGCAGATCGCGCTCACGGCCACGCTGCCGCTCTCCCTCGCGTCCGGCAGTGCCGCCAACGTCCCCTTCACGCTCACCACCACCACGCCCTACGGCCTCTGGCGCGTGGACGCGCAACTGCTCACCGCTAATGAATACCCGCTCGGCGGCTTCGAGCCGGTTTCGCGCTTCGCGGTAGCCCGCCCGCCGGCCATCACCGACCCGGCGTCGCCGCTGTACCTCAGCATCACCGCGCCGCGCACCCACGCCGTCTACGGCAGCGTGCTGCCCTTCGCCTTCCACCGTCTACACCCGCGACGCGAGCAACTTGCTCACCGCGATGGTGCAGCCGGAGGGCGACTGCATCGCAGTCACTTACGACGATGAAGGTCACCCCACCTACGCCGCGCGCATGGGCGCGGAACAATGCGCCCTGCCGCCCGCCCAACGCGACCCGGCGCAGATGCAGAGCACCGGCTTCACCTACGAACCGCGTTACGGCCAGATCAAGACCCAGAGCGACGCCCTGGGCGCCACCACCGTCTACACCTACGACTACGAACTGGGCCTGGGCGACGCCGGGAAACTGCTGCAGATCGCCTACCCGCCGCAGCAGGACGAAACCGGCGCCTGGGTGACACCGGTGATCAGTTACACGTATAACATCCTCGGCCTGCTGGCCGAAGAAACCGCCCGCGACGGCGCGATCACCCGCTACGTCTACACTCAAGGCACGCCGGACGAAGCCTACACCGGGACGCACGCACTCTTCGCTCAAGGCGTCACGCCCGTGCCGGGTCTGCGCACGCAGATCGCGCGCCTCAGCGGCGGGACAACGCTCACCACCACCTACCGCGACTTCGACGCCCTGGGCCGCGCCCTGACCACTATCGCCGCCGACGGCAACCTCAACCGCGTCCTCTACGACAGCATGGGACGCACCATCAGCAGCACCAACACCTTCGGCGTCACCACCCTGCGGAACTACGACGGCGCCGGGCGGCTGCGCAGCAGCACGTTGCAACGCCCCGGCAACGTCCCCGTCGTCACCGAATACGAGTACAGATGTAACGGACTGTCAAGAGGGAAAACCGTGCTATGATAACCATCATTGAAAGTCAGCGGCCAGGCGCGCGAAAACGCCCGCAGGCAAAGCTCAGCTATGCACGGGTAGCGTTCCTGACGTGAGACCTGGTCAACCTACCTTTAGAGAAAAACGCAACTCAAGTCAGGGTGATGAAATGAGCCAAGAGACGGGTCAAAGAGGGTCTGGGCAAGGATCGCGCGGCAGCAAGTGAATCGTGCGGGCGCCGCGCCGGAAGGTCGCCAGATCGGCGCCGTAGCCCAGTTGCACCAGGAGTTGGTGGGCGTAAGCGGCGGCGGTTTGCTGGCCGGGGCGGTTGGCGCGGGCGAGCGTATCGGAAAAGCCGAAGAGTTTGCGGGCCAGACGTTCGGGTTCGGCGAACCGATCGGCGCAGCGTTCGGTCAGGACGTGCCAGACTGCGATCAACACGACGACCTGGGCCGGATGATCCGCGTCACCGATCCGTTCACCGGTGTCGTCGAGTACGCCTACGACCTGGCCGGCAACCGCACCGCCCTCACCGTCACCCACGATGCGCAAACCACCACCACGCACTACACCTTCGACGCCGACAACCGCCTGCTCAGCGTCACCGACTGGGCCACCGGCACCACCACCTACGGCTATGACACCGCCGGACGCCTGATCACCACCACCCTCCCCAACGGCGTCCAGACCACCCACACCTACGACCCCGCCGGACGCCTCACCACCCTCCTCCACGCGCGCGGAACAACCGTCCTGGCGCGCTACGACTACACCCTCGACGCGATCGGCAACCGCACCCACGTCACCGAGACCGTCAGCGGCGTCACGCGCGGCATCTCCTACACCTACGATGCCCTCTATCGCCTGACCGCCGCCGATTACTCGACTGACGAAGCCTACGCCTACCAGTACGATGCCGCCGGCAACCGTGAAGTGATGACAGATACCGCAGTTCACACCTACGCTTATGACCCCGCCAACCGCTTGACCAACACCGACGGCGTGACGTATACTTGGGACAACCGGGGCAACCTGCTCTCCGATGGTACCTTCACATACACGTATAACGCCGCCGGGCGGATGGTGCGGGCGGAAAGCCTCACCGCGACGCTGGTGTACACCTACAACGCGGACGGCCTGCGCGTGGCGCAATCCATGGACGGCGACGTGAACATTTTCACCTGGGACTGGGCCACGGGCGTGCCGGAGCTGTTGAGCGACGGCGAATCCACGTATCTCATCGGCTATGACACCCTGGGCTGGCAAACCGGCAGCGATTGGCGTTACGTGCTTCCCGACGCGCTGGGGAGCGTGCGGCAGGAGACGGATGCGGATGGCGCTGTGACTGCCGCTCGCGAGTGGTCGCCGTTTGGGGAAGAAGTCGGCGGGGCGCAGACGGGGTTGGGCTTTACCGGGGAATGGCAGGATGCGAATGTGGGGATGACGTATCTGCGGGCCAGATGGTATGATGGCGCGACGGGACAGTTTACGCAAGTAGATTCATGGGAGGGCAATGTCGAACAACCTCTGACGCTTAACCCTTACCTCTACGCCTTGGCTAACCCGCTCAATCATGTGGACCCGAGCGGTCTATGTAGTTCCAGTGCCTCCCAACAAGAAGTATGTTTTGGGTCGGAATCAGATAAAGCGCAATGCGAAATATTGCGCCAATGGATTTGCGATGTATATAATGCCAACGTCAAACGGGGAAAGAGCGTCAATGACGGAAGAATTCTCTATTGGTCCCTTGAGGATATGTTTACTGTACATTTTGCTCTCGAGGAATGGGCGGTTGCTTTAGGGGATACACAGTGGTTAGCGGATTTTAGCGGTGAATTCGATATCATCATCATTGACGAAGGTCGCTCATCTGCCTGGGAATTTGTCAATCTAGATAAAAAAGATGCATTGGGATTATACACATTTAATCAAAGTGGTGATGGTTGGGCCCGGCCCCGTCAGGCCATTCATGAAATAGGGCATTTTTGGATCAATCGTATTGGATTGCAAGACGATTTCACCAAAAAGTTTTGGATTGACGAACTGACTTGGTGCCCGGACGAAGATCCAATAACCCAATATGCCAGGAACCCAGAAAAGGACAGAAAAAGGTTGCCCTATGAAGATTTTGCTGAATTGGTAACCGAAATGATAATGAGAAACCCTGATGTCAAGTCAAAACACCCTAAACGTTCCAACTATATTATCAACCGGATGCCAGGGTTATGGCACTGGTATGATTATTACCCATCCTCATAACAACAAAGGAAAGAAAATGAAATCGTTATACCGAAATTTGGGTGTGGGAATCCTAGTGCTACTTGCCAGTGCTTGTTCACATTTCCAACAGACAGATCAAATACCAACGCCAACAGCAGAAGTCAGCCTTTCTCATTATCGGCAAGAAGTCACCCCAGGAAAAACCACTCGCGCCAACGCTCTGGAAAGTTTAGGCTTACCGTATGATGCAGAAAAAAGGCGCATTAGTTGGCCCAGTGGCTATTACTGGAGCGACAGTGCGGGCAATTCAACGCCCAGACCCAATGCTATTGAGTTTGATGAACAGGATATTGTGGAAGTTTTATCACTTTGGGTTGAGGACGGGACGACCTTTGACGACATAATTGCCACATTCGGTGAGCCAGATCTAATTATTTATGGAGTACTGAATCCAGGAGAAGCTCCATGGCAGCGCGTAGGGCTGGTATACCTTGAAAAAGGAGCTTTGTTCATGACCAATTTCGACTATGCATGGAGTGCTGGTGATCAAGTTAACATAGATATGCCGCCGCAACCAGATATGAAAGTAGTTGAACAAGTATACTTTGTCCCGAAAACCGCACAAGAGTTTGACGAGCAGTTATATTCCGGGTTTGGTAGTTCTTTTGTCGGTATTGGCGGACGCATTGAATGGGGAAATAACTACACACGTCCGTGGGAAGGATTTGGAAAATGAACCATTGTATAAGTGTGCCAATATCACCTAAAAATCAAAACGGCCTGGGACTTCTCACCCCAGGCCGTTTGCATTCACATTTCCCGCCTTTCTCAAACCACTCTCCGCCTGCAAGCTCGCCTCTCCACAGCACTCCGCAAACCACACCGCAACCCATCCAGCGAATGCGGCGCCGCAACGGGAACCGCGCAGCCAAGCATACCCGCCAGCTCGCGCGGACATCCCCGGCCGTAGCGCGGGAGCACTTGCAGGAAAGCCCACTCGAACAGGCCCACTTCGTCGCTTGCCAGCGGCTGCACCAAGCTGGCGCTGTGCAGGTAGGCCAGCACTTCTTCTAACGACGCCTGCCCGGCCGGCGCAACGCCCGCGCGTTCCTGCCAGAGCTGCGCCAGCCGTCCCGCCACCACGGCGGCGCGTAGCCATTCGGGATCGCACTCGCCGCCGGGATGCAGGATCAGCGGCCCGCCCAGGTAGCGCCGCTGGCGCGCGGTCAGCGCGGCCAGGTCCAGCTCTTGCGGATCGGGCCATTGTCCCAGACCGGCGCAGGTGGCGCAGCCGCGACCGTCACAGTCGCGGCAGGGACGCCACACCACCACCGGGACGCAGCCCGTCGCCGCGTTCATCCGCGCACCGCCGCAGCGAAGAAGCGCCGCGCGGCCAGCGCCGTCAGGTGCGGCAGGTCTTCGCTACGGGTGACGGCGATCACCGGCTGGCCCAACTGCTGCGTGACCGCCGGCGCGGTGGTCGCTTCCGCCGGCGCGATGTACAACACGGCGCTGCGCTTCCGGTACGCCGCGCTCCAGATCGCGGGCACGGCCCCGATCTGCGCGTCGGTGATGAAGAGGTAGTGCCAGCGCTCCGGCGGCAGGCCCGGCGCCAGGTCTTCGAGGAAGTCCAGGCAGGTGCCGCCTCCCAGCACCGCCACGAGCCGCCGCAGGTCGTCGCCCAGGGCGATCGCGTGTTCGCAGAAGGCCCACAGCTTCACCTGGCCGCCCGTCTGTTTGACGGCCTGCGCCACGGCCACCGCCGCCTGTCGCGCCGGCGCGATCGCGCCATTGCCGCCGTCCCACATCGAGCCGGACACGTCCAGGAACAGCGCCAGGCGCGGCGGCGGCGCGGATCGCTTGAGCAGCGGCAGGGTAAACGGCGGCAGGCCTCGCCCTTCCAGGCGCGGATTGTACTGCCCCACCCCGCCGGCCAGCGCTTGCGCCGGCGCCTGCGTCCACCACTGCGTCAGCCGCCGCCCCAGCGCCAGCCCGGCCTGCAGCGCCGCTTCGTCCGGTGCCGACCACAGCTCCAGGTCGCGGCTGCCCGGCGCCCGGCCGCGCAGCTCGAACAACGCTTCGCCCGCGTCGCCGTCGGGAGCTGCGTCGCCGGTTTCTGCGGGCGCCGCCGGGCGGAAACACACCGGCGGCAGCGTCGCGGCGGGCGGTTCCAGCCCGTGCTCGCGTGCCAGCGCCAGAATCTCCCGCGCCGCCCGCTCCGATCCGGCCACGCCCTCCGGCAGCGCGTCCGCCAGGATCAGGTGCACGCCGTCCCAGAAGTCGGTGACGTGCCGCAACTGCTCCAGCCGCGCGATTCCTTCGGCGGTCAGAGTCTCGTCCTCTTCCTGCCGCGCCAGCGCCCACAGCTCGCTCTGCAACGAGTACGGCCAGCCGTAGTTCAACGCCTGGTGTGGGTTGCCGAAGCGCAGCCACATCAGAATCTCCCAGAACGCCTCCGGTTGCGGCGGCAATTCACGCTGCACGCTCTCGCGCACGCGCGTCAGCCAGCCGTTGACCGGTTCCAGCGCCAGCGCGCTCTCGATGCGGATGTCCTCCACCAGGTTGATCAGCGCCGCCAGCGTCTCGCCGCCCGCTTCCTCGCGCGCCTGCGCCATGCCGGCGAGCAGGCACTTGAGGTCGGGCAGGTGCGCAATCTCGTGCGCGATCAAGCCGAGGTAGAGCGCATTGTCGCGCTCTACCTCCACTTCGTGAAACGTCCAGGGCAGGATGATCTCCACGCGCCGCGCGTTGTAGCCGGTCGCCGCCGTCTCGGCCGTAGGGCTGACGACGACGTCCACGCGCAAGGTGCGCAGCCGGGGCGCGTGCAGCGCCCTGGCCATCTGGGAGAGCACCAACCCCACCAGGCGCAAAGCCAGCGTGTGGTTCATGCCGCACCTCCCAGGGCGATCCCATTCCCGGACAGGATGCGCGCCAGCGCCTCGGCCGCGATCGGGTCGAGCGCCCGCAGGCGCGCGTGATAGGCAGCCCACAGGTCGTCCTGCGAATGCGCCCGGAGCAACTGCTGGTATTCCAGCGGCAACGGCAGCTCGCCGCGCTCGTAGGAATCCCACAGCTGCGCCACCTGTGGGCCGGTCGCAGACGGCAAGGCGTCCAGCACCCCGCGATCCAGCCCGGTTTCCAGCACCGCAAAGCGGCGCACCAGCGCCGGATCCAGGGGGTTGACGCCCGGATTGCCGGCCGCCACCCAGGTGAGCGTGTCCGCCGGCGCCCAGTCGCGCCGCCCCAACAGCGGAGCCTCGATCAGGTACACCGACGCCACCGCCTCCGGGACGGTCACGCCCATCCGCCGCGCCAGAGCTGCCGGCACCGGCTGGATGGCCCGCAGCAGCAAGTCCAGCGCGCGCGGGTTGAAGCGCGTGATCTCGTCCACGAAGAGCAGCACCGGTTCGCCTTCCCGCGCCCGCTTGAAAGCGCGGCCCACCGGCCCCCAGGCCCACTCGCGGGCCGGCGTCCAGCAACCGATGAGATCGGCTTCGGTCCACGAGTCCGACCCCACGACCGGCCAGCAAGGTTCGGGAAACGACGGCCGTAGCGTCATCCAGCAACGTGACGGTCACGGTGTAATCCGTCGTCGTTTGCGTGACGGTAGGAAACGTCCCGGACGTGAGGTATTGCTCCTTCAGCGTCAGCCAACCCTCCGGAACTTCTCCCGTCAGGTAGCGGCGCGCCTCTTCGTCGGTGGTATCGGATAGCAGTTCATCAACAGGTATGTTCTTTGAAGCCGCGTACCACTCCCGAAAGTGCGCCGCGACCAGATCGGCAGCAGCCGGAGTCGGCGATGCGGTCGGTGTTGGTGTAGCCGTGCGTGTGGCTTGCTTGGATCAGAAATTCACGTTACAATTCGCGCAATTATTACAGCACCACGAAGGGGATTGTCCCGATGAAATCCAAATCGAAACTCAAGTGGATTTGGCCTGGCATTAGCCTCTTAGTGGCGACAGCCGTTCTGCTTTGGCGCGGAAGTCATACACCCTTTCCTTCAAAAAGACTGGCGTCGGACACAGTCTGGCGACTTGACCACATTGTGGTGCAGAACGAAATACAAACGTCCTTCGAAGACACATTGCTGCTACAGTTTACTTCCCCCGACAGTTACCGGGGGTTCGACGGATGTAACCATTTTTGTTGGTCCGGGCAACCACTATCACTATGGAAAAAGATTCTGAATACCCCGCAACCCATAACACTGACACGAACGCTACAATTGTGCAGGCGAATTACAATTCCCCCAACATCAGAAACACCTTTTGGCTTTGTACACAGTCTGTTGCAGATTGAATCCTACAAAGTTTATCCGGACGAACTGCAACTGTACAATTCCCAAGATACAGCACGCATCATGGTGTTCCACCCGATGACCGAATCCACTACGCTGAACATATCCTGCCCATAAATGCACAAAGCCTGGCGCTCCAACATCGCGCTGGCCTGCGTCCCCTGCTCCTCGGCCACCAGCAACGCCGTCGCCAACCCGTCGAAAATGGGGCTCTTGCGGCGATCGGCCACCTGCTGCAACGCCGTGCGCAGCGGCAGGCCCGAACGGATGTTGCGCAGGATCTCCCAGAAATCGGCGGACACCGTGCCCGCGCCCGGCCCGCCCTGAGCGCCCTCACCGCCGCCCGGCCCGTAGACCGCCACCGCCTCCAGCGCCGTCGAAAGCGCCGGGCGCACCTTCCAGGCATTGACGATGATGGACATCGTCGTCTTGACATTTCCCTTCAGTCTAGTACAATGCCTGAAGTTTGTGCACAACCCCTGGCGGCAGCAAAAAGAAGAGTTGCGCACAAGCAAAAAAAGCGAATAGGAGGGATTTTCGATGGAATCCGATGCAGTTTCTGCGCGGGTCAGACGCGCCTTGCGCCTGACGGGATTTGTCCCCACTTTGATGGCCGTTTGCCTCCTGGCATCTGCGCCAAAGATCGCAGCCCAAACTCCGCAACCGCCCACCGCCGACTTCAGCGCCGCGCCCCTGGCGGGCAACGCTCCCCTGACCATGACCTTCACCAATCTCTCGACGGACGCCACGGCTTACCTGTGGGACTTCGGCGATGGTGTAACGAGCAATCAGGAGAACCCCACCCACATCTACGCCACGCCCGGCGAGTACAACGTCAGCCTGACCACCAGCGGCCCCGGCGGCGCGGACGGCGTGACCTACGGCGGCTACGTCCGGGTGAACGCCAACCCGCCTGCGCC
>DAOUFX010000132.1:0-5990 GCA_034429675.1 Anaerolineae bacterium
GCGTCCGCCCTCAAACCCCCACCCCTTCAGATTTTTAGAAAACACCAACTTGAAACTTGAAACTATTTTCTTAGGAGGCATAAGACTATGACAACAAAACGCGCCCTCATCACCGGCATCACTGGGCAGGATGGTTCCTATCTGGCCGAGCTTCTGCTCGAAAAAGGGTATGAAGTGGTCGGGATGGTACGCCGCAGCAGCACGGTGAACTTCACCCGCATCCATCACATCCAGGACAAAATCACCCTGGTTTCCGGCGATCTGCTGGATCAGGGATCGCTCATCGCCATCTTGCGCGACCACCAGCCGCAGGAAGTTTACAACCTGGCGGCGCAGTCCTTCGTGCCGGCGTCCTGGCAACAGCCGGTTTTCACCGGCGAAGTCACCGCGCTCGGCGTCACCAAGATGCTGGAGGCCATCCGCACCGTGGATCCAGGAATCCGCTTCTACCAGGCCAGCAGCAGCGAGATGTTCGGCAAAGTCCGCGAAGTCCCGCAACGCGAGAGCACGCCCTTCTACCCCCGCTCGCCCTACGGCGTGGCGAAAGTCTACGGGCACTGGATCACCATCAACTACCGCGAGTCGTACAATCTTTTCGCCTGCTCCGGCATCCTCTTCAACCACGAAAGCCCGCGCCGTGGGCTGGAATTCGTCACCCGTAAAGTGACCTACAACGTCGCCCGCATCAAACTGGGCCAGATTGACAAACTCCCCCTGGGCAACCTCGACTCGAAGCGCGATTGGGGCTACGCCGGCGACTACGTCCACGCGATGTGGCTGATGCTCCAGCAAGATCAACCGGACGATTACGTCGTCGGCACCGGCGAGACGCATTCGATCCAGGAGCTATGCGAGGTCGCTTTTGGATACGCCGGGCTGAACTGGCGCGACCACGTCTATCAGGACCCCCGCTTTATGCGTCCCGCCGAAGTTGACCTGCTGGTCTCGGATCCCAGCAAAGCGCGCAAGGTGCTCGGCTGGCAACCGAAATACACCTTCAAAGAACTCATCGAAATGATGGTAGACGCCGACCTGGAAGAACTCAAGACTGAGCAGCGCAACGCACAGAAATCTTAGGAAAGCGGCGGTGATGGGAACGCCAGGTCGCGGAAACGTGAAGCGTGAAATCTGCAAATCGCAAATCACAACTCGCTGACTCGCTAACCTGCTGCCCCACGCTTCAACTTTCAACTTGGCAACTTTCAACTTGAAACTCATCCCGGAGGAAATATGAGCGATATCAAATTTGGCACCGATGGTTGGCGCGCGCACATCGCCGAAGATTACACGTTCGGCAACGTGCGGCGCGCGGCGCAAGGATTTGCGCACTATCTCAAACAACACGCTCTGGCCGACAAAGGCGTCGTCGTCGGCTACGATCAACGCTACCAATCCGAGTACTTTGCTGCCGCCGCCGCCGAAGTGCTGGCCGGCAACGACATCAAGGTATGGCTGACAGCGCACAACACACCGACGCCCGTGATCAGCTACAGCGTGCAAGAACGCGAGGCCGGCGGCGCCGTCAACATCACCGCCAGCCACAATCCCCCCACCGACAACGGCTTCAAGGTGCGCGACCCGCACGGCGGCGCGATTGATCCCGACGGGCTGAAGGAAATCGAGGCGAACATCCCGGAAAGCGAAAGCCAGGTGATGCGGCTCGCCCTTTCCGAGGCGCAGAGCAAGGGCCTGGTGCGCGTGTGGGACCCCGACCCGGCCTACATCGCCCACATCCACAAGCTGGTGGACATCGCCAAACTGAAAAACGCCGGACTGAAGATTCTGGTCGAGCCGATGTGGGGCAACGGCGCCGGCTGGTTCCCCAGGCTCATCGGCGGCGGCAACAACACCATCTGGGAGATCCACGCCGACCGCAACCCCATCTTCCCGGAGATGCAACGCCCCGAACCGATCCGCCCCAACATTGACGTAGCGCTCAAGCGCACGGTGGAGCTGGGCGCCGACGTCCTGCTGATCACCGACGGCGACGCCGACCGCATGGGCATCGGCGACGAGAAAGGGGAATACATTGACCAGCTGCGCGCCTACGGCCTGCTGGCCTACTACCTGCTGGAAATACGCGGGGAGCGCGGCCCCATCGTCAAGACGATCTCGACGACGGCGATGCTCAACAAGCTGGGGGAGTTGTACGACGTCCCGGTCTACGAAACCGGCGTCGGGTTCAAATACGTCGCGCCGAAATTCCTGGAGACGAACGCCCTCATCGGCGGCGAGGAAAGCGGCGGGTACGCCTTCCGGGGCAACGTGCCCGAACGCGACGGCATCCTGGGCAATCTGTACTTCCTGGACTTTATGGTGCGCACCGGCAAGACGCCGTCCCAACTGCTGGAGATGCTGTTCGAGAAAGTCGGGCAGCGCTTCTACTACAGCCGGGTGGACACCCGCTTCCCCGGCGAGAAACGACCGCTGGCGCAAGCGCGCCTCGCCGGCGCCAGGCCGGAGCGCCTCGCCGGCATCCCCGTCACCGCGATCAGCACCGTGGACGGCTACAAATACGAACTCGGCGACAAAGGCTGGATGCTCATCCGCTTCTCCGGCACCGAGCCGATCATCCGGGTGTACTGCGAGGTTACTGACCCGGCCATCGTGCAAGCGGTGCTGGACGGCGGGCTGGAAGTGGCCGGACTGAAGGAATAAAAAACTATCGCACCCGCGATCTGCCAACTTGTCGCTATATCGCCAGGGATGGCTGCTGTCATCCCTGGCGAACATCCAATGTAACCGGCCTCAGTAACAGCCGTTAAACGGTCACGCTTCACTCACGCCACAGCCGTCCATCGCGCAAACGCATAAAAAGCACCGGCACGGCAGCCTCAGGGGAGTTTTGAGTATCTAACGTTCCTCGCGCCTCATTGAGCGCCAGATCCACGATACCATGCGCTGCCAGGCGTTCATAGAAAGTGCGGCTTAGCGTCCGCGCCGCGTTGAATGAGACGTTATCCTGCATCGCGACGACTGCCGGCGCCCCCGCACATCCCAGGGTCGGCCCCAGCCCCACAAAAGCATTCGTGGTAGAACGAACCGCGCTCTGGCATGCCGCCAGAAACACCAGACGCGGGCGTTGGGATTGCCCCAGTCGCCGCAGCATATCACCGATGTCTCTATCTTGTATGGCCTGCCCGTTGCCCTGAGTATCTTCGAGCCACAATGCAGCCCGTTCACTCCGCTGGCTATATTTGCCATGCGCAATGATATGCAATCCCTGATAGCCATTGCGCAGACAAGACTCCAGCCGTTCCAATGTCACGGGAGGCGGCAAAATGTCAAAGCACAGCTTCTCCCCACTCAACTGTTTCAACTCATCCACGATACCGGCGGGCAACGGCGCCAACCCTTTTCCTGTCAAATCGCGCGGATTCGCCACCGCCGCCAAAATCCGCAACGGCAAGGATGTCGTCACCTCTCCCCACGGCGCATCCGCCGGCATCATCCGCGAAAAAGGAGTATCGGCATTGGCCGACAATAACACATCGTCAGAGAGTAATTCCCACGGCAAGGCATGGAGTTCCGGCGCGGCTTCGTCAATCCAAAGTTGAATCCGCCGCTGCGCTGCCTGCCCGGCAGCCCGCTCCCAGGCTCGCATCACCTCCCGATCGGCCGTCAAAGCAGCGAACAAGCACTTACCATCTGCCTCCCAACTGCCCTCCGGTCGCCACGAAGCCACATCTGTTGCCAGATAACCCCGCTTAGATTGCGGTCCGGCCGAGCGCGCATCGTTCAAAACCAGATCAACGGGGTAGCCCTGTTCCTGGCGGGGAAACAGGCGGATTTCAAGGCTGGCAAAGACGACATCCGGCGCTTTAGACGAAACGGCTGGTGGGACGGGCCCAGTCACCCGAGGCATTGGCGCGGCAACCTCTTCCATATACGCATTGACACCCCCAGGCCACACGGGCAATCTTTCATCTATGCCCTCCAGCCGGAATGTCGCCATCCGATCCGGTTGCACCGTCGTTCCTGGCGCTCCCCGAAATGATGCGGTGGCCCAGTCAACAATTCGCCCGCAGAGATCGAAAAAACTGATTCCCAGGGTCTCCACAGAAAGTCCGTTGAGTTGTTCCTGCGTCATCTGGCGTTCTATCCGAGCATCGTTAGTTAGTCCACCATAGCGCGCTTCCAGCTCTAAACTCTTCAGCAACCGGGATCGACAAGATTCAAACGTCGCCAGCGCCGAGTCCGGCAAGCGCCGCCTCAGCTC
Source organism: Anaerolineae bacterium (assembly GCA_034429675.1). Lineage (GTDB taxonomy): Bacteria > Chloroflexota > Anaerolineae > B4-G1 > SLSP01 > JAKQHY01. The sequence goes on from DAOUFX010000132.1 coordinate 4,220, forward strand.
GATTAGTCCGGCCTCCTCACGGGAAACCTTCCTCACGCATCCTCCAACACGCGGTGAATGCGGTAAACCGTTACCGGATGGTGAATACCCTTGAATTGCATATTCGGGACCGGCGTTGCCTCCACCTGATCCTGGATCAACTGATAAGTCTCTTCACTGACCAACACCTCGCCGGTCTTGGCCACAGAACAGATGCGCGCCCCTAAATTGGCCGGACGCCCAATGACGGTATAATCGGTGCGCTTTTCGCAGCCGATTTCACCGACGATGGCCTCGCCGGTCGCAATGCCGACGCCGATGCCGCCGGCCTCGATACCACGCTCCGCATGCCAGCGGGCCACCAGTTCTTGCTGCCGTACCTGCATCGCCAGCCCCACATGAACACTGCGCAAGGCGTGATCAGATTGCGCCAGCGGCGCGTTGAAAAGCGCCATCACTTCGTCGCCGACAAACTTGTCCAGCGTGCCGCCGTGTGATAACACGACCTCGGTCATCTCGCCCAGATAGGCATTGATGAAATCCACCAATGTCTCCGGGTCGGTGCGCTCGGCCAGCTCGGTGGAACCGCGCAGATCGGCGTAGAGCACCGTCACCAACGCCCGCTCTCCCTCCAGAATGCTGTCGCTGGTGTTGGTCAACAGCTTCTCCAAAATGTGCGGGTCCAACGAACGCCCCAACACACTGCGCAACTTGCGCCGCTCCATGCTCTCCAGAATGGCCGTGTCCATCTGGCTGACGACAGCATATAGCAAGCGCTGGTCATCGGAGGTGAACGCATGGCGCGAGTCGCGGTTCACCGCCCCAAAGACGCCGATGATCTCGTCACGCAGGATCAGGGGGATGCACATCACCATACAGTGGGATTTGCCCTCACGATGGCAGACCAGCTTCCCCGTCGTCATCGCCTCGTTGGCCAGCTGGTTGATCAGGGTATAGTAGTGCATGTCGTGCACCAGGTCCTTGTGCGTGATGGCGCGCATCTCCAACTGCTCACCCTGCTGGTTGTAAAGCATCACGAAACCCATGTCGGCCGAAATGACCTCGCACAGCTCGTGCAACACCACATCCAACATCTCGTCAAACGGCATCTGCTGATCGCGAATCTGATCGAAGCGATAGATGGTTTCCAATTCTTTGTTGCGCTGCGTCAGCTCGTGCTGCGCGTAGCCCTGAAGGATAGCAGAATCCATCTGGCCTTCGGCAATCCGCATCAACTCCAACTCATCCGCCGTGAACGGGGCTGCCATACGCGCCACCAACAACAGACCCAGCGGCAACTCGCGCGCTTCCATCACCACGGGCACCAGCACCGCCTGAAACGTCGGCGGAATCTTGCCCGCCGCTTCCGGCGACGCCGCATCGCTTGCGTTCCATACCACCATCTGATCCGTCACCAAAGCCTGCCGCACGACGTCTCGCAACAGGGTTTCGTGGAATCGTGACCAGCCGTGGTTGTGTTCGTTGAAAATCTTCAATTCCAGTTCGCCAGTTTCCTGATTGATCAAATACAACAGACAAAGATCGGCAGAAAACAAGTCGGCAAGGACATTCGCAATGCCGGACAGCATCGCCGTTGGGGCCAAAGCGCTATCGCGGACGCTGTCAATCGCCATCATCAAATCCAGCTCTTTTTGTTTCAAGGCCAGTTGATGCTCAAGATCGTTCATCCCATACCTCCATCTCCAACCGCACAAAAAGGCAGGAGCGCCCACCCTTTTGACGATAAATCTTCCTTCACCGGCGCGAGACCTCAATTCAAAAATCTGGGGGG
>DAOUFX010000133.1:0-18146 GCA_034429675.1 Anaerolineae bacterium
GACCTACGCCCTCAAGAAAGTCTTCGGCGATCACGCCTATAAGCTGGCAATCAGTTCGACAAAATCTATGCTTGGGCACACCATGGGCGCTGCCGGCGCCATTGAAACCATCGTCACCGTGATGGCGATGCAAACCGGAATCATCCCACCCACCATCAACCTGGATAATCCCGATCCGGCTTGCGACCTGGACTATGTGCCCTGGCAGCCACGCAAAGCCAAAATTCAAAGGGCGGTCAAAAACGCCTTTGGATTCGGCGGACAGAACGCCTGCCTGGTCCTTGACCATTGGCCCGACCAGCCACCAACCTGATACGAGGAGGAGAAACAAAATGCGCATTATTGCGGATGACTCTCGTATCCAGAGACGCGCCCGAATTGGTGAACGTGCACCCTTTATTGGACTCATTGTTATTGCAGGAATAACTTTGTTGATTGTCGGAAAGTTGGAATGGTTCCTGTTGCCGATAGGGTCTCTGTTGTCCGCCATCCTGGTTACCATTGGATTTATCATCACAATGATCGGGGGCTATCTGGGAGAACGCTATGTAGGCGCGCTGGCGCATTACAAAAAAGTGCCCGAAGCGCTGAAGGGTCTGGACAATCAGTATGTGTTACTGATGTACAAAACGCCGTTACCCTTTATCCTGATCGGCCCAGAGGGCGTGACCGTCATCACGGTCAAATCGCAGGGGGGCAACATCACGTATCGCAAAGGCAAATGGCGCCAAAACGAGAAATTTGGGATATGGCGGCGAATCGCCGGACAGGAAAGTCTGGGACAACCGCACAAGATGGCCGAGGCCGAGGCCGAGGAGATGCAATATTATCTCAAAAAACGCCTGCCGCTCAACATCGAAGTACCGGTGAGGCCCTCGCTCCTCTTCATTCATCCGAACGTCGCCCTGGATGCCGAGGAATCGCCGGTGCCGGCGCTGCGAATACCCCAGATGAAACGTTGGGTTCGCAAAGGGGAACAACAGCCCAAGTTATCCGACGACACCCGCGCCCAACTCTTTGAGGCCCTGGGAATTGAAGAATAAGTTCTGAAAACATAACGGCCCGGTTTACACCGGGCCGTTTCTTTTGAATCACAGGTAACTTAATGTGGGGGCAGCGGAGGCGGAGTCGCCCCGAACAATCCGGCCAGATCGGGAACATCGCCGGCCTTGACCCACTGAGCCATTCCGGCCTTCCAGACCAGTGTGTCGCGCGTAATCTGCCCGGATTGGATGTACTGCTGCAACGTTGCCATGTCGTAAGGGCCGGCCTGCTGGCCGCCGATGGCTACGTGATAAGCAACGCCGGCCGGCAGAGGCGGCGGCGCAGCAGCGCTCTGTTGTTGCTGATTAACAGACTGGCTGAGCATCTGCCCGGCCGCGCCGCCGAGCGCAATACCGGTCGCCAGGTTCATTCCCTGGCCGCCGGCGCCGGGATTCTGCGCAGCATCGCGAAGCGCCTGGGCGCCCTGATACTGCATGTAGGCCTGCATATTGCCGATCGCGCCCATCGCTGCACGGGCGTCAATCGCTTTCGCCGTCTCTTCCGTGGGCGAGATAGATTCAACGTAGAAGGAGTTCAACGTCACACCGCGCGCCGCGAACTCTTCCGCCGCTTTGGCGCGCACACCCGCGCTCAGTTCTTCGACAAAGGCGGCCATATCAATCACGGATTTCTTCATCTCGCCGATGAGATCAATCATCTTGGTCAAGATCATACTGCGGAAGAAACCCTGAATGTCATTGGTGGTGAAAAGATTCTGCGTCCCGACCACCTTGGCCACGAAAAGCTGCGGATCGGTCACTTGAACGGCATACGTGCCGTAGCCGGTCACCCGCGCCATCCCCAATTCAGGGTCGCGGATGGTGATGGGCTGTGGCGTACCCCACTTCATGTCGTTCAGCTCGCGCGTCGTTACGAAGTATACTTCAGCGGTAAACGGCGACTGTCCCGAGAACGCCTTGCCGATCAGGTCCACCACAAACGGGATGTTGGCCGTCGTCAAAGTATGCCGACCGGGGCCAAAAACGTCCAGCGCCTTACCATCACGGAAAAAAATGGCGGACTGCGACTCACGCACGATCAACTGGCTGCCAATCCGAAAATCGCCAGAGCCGCGCTCCGGGAAGCGATGGACCATTTCTCCCTTCCCCTCATCTATGTACTCGATAATATCGAAAATACGCCGTGCCATAATTTTTAACCTCCCCTTTTATCCTGTCAACAGCGCTATTGTTTAGCGGTGCCCTTCATAACCTCAACCCGTTCGTCAAAAACTGAATTGGCCTCGCGCGCGAGATCACGGATCAACAAAATGGGCGAACGAGGATCTTCACCAGAGACATTTTCACGGGCAGTGGCAATCGCGCTTTCAATACGTTCCACATAGGCGATGAGAGCGTTATCGAATTCGTAAACGCGGTCCAGATCGTCTTCGTTGATCCGAACGGCGTCAAACAACCCACCATAGCCATAAGAGGCCGTCTTGACCCGGTCAATGAAGGTTTGAAGTTGTGTAGCAGCACTGCCGGTCTCATCCAACAAATCGAACTTCCCGGCGCCGATGAGTTCCTGCTGCAACCCATCCAATTGGGTCTTGACCGTGCGCATACGAGCAGCGATCGCGTCACGCAACAGTTTATCGGCTTCCCGGCGCATTTCCTTTTCCTTGTAACCTTTGTAGCCGGGGATCTTCCCTAGCAGGTTCTCAAGGCCGGACATATCTTCTTTCATTTGATCTAACAGACCCATGAGGGACCTCCTGATTTGAATTGCGGAATGGTTTTTAAAGTAAGCCATTTTGGGAATGATGGCTGCGCCAACTCCATTTCATTGTAGCATGGAAGTACAAAAAGGTACAAATCAAACAAACCCAAAACCGCCACATATTACGCATCAAACCGGGCGGCAGTTGTGCGTGGTACGGCAAGAAAAAGCCCCCGCTCGGTCTCTATCGAAAGAGAACCGAGCGGGGGCAAGAGTGGGAATCCGCTATGGTTCCACGCCTGGCGTATAGAAAGTCACAGAATCTAAAATCCGCTCCCCGACATCATTCAATTGTCCACCTTCTGACTCACAGAGATCCATTCCCCAGGTCAATTCGTGAATCACGCCATGAGAAGGAGCATAGACGGTTACGCAAACGTTGGGCAACTGCCAGAAGGCCACCCCGCGAATGCCACCCAACTCAATGTCGGTCGTATAGAAGTCGGTAGCATACAAGGCGCGCCATGTTTCAGCCATCGCCACAGTTAAAGGGTCCAAGTCCAAAGGGACATTCGCGCGCAGCCCAACCGTCAGAGCAGGAACAAATGGAACAACATTCTCACCTGCAATGTAGATACCCGGATGTTGTGACAATTCCCAGTCTGGCGGAAGTTCGACGCTGACACCCGCTTCAAGCAACTCGTGACGTTGCCATCCATCAGAAGGCGAAGGAGTCACCGATGGCGTCGCCGGATGCTCAACGGACCCACAGCCGCCTAACGCCGATAGCAGACTCAGCGCTACGACAAGTTTGAAAATCCATGAATTGGACATCCATCACCAGCTCATTGCCATTCTGTTGGTAATATCCTCATAATACTGAACCCCATCGCGATAATAACGCACGTGATGTGGTTCTACGCCTTGTCCGCCGTACATGGCCTTGCCAGTTGATGAAAATGTGGCGTTCGTATAAAAGACATGGTGTAGATGATTCCCCCAGGTACCATCCGCCCCATTGCCGCTTCCACCAGCATAACCAATGACGGTTCCAGATGAAATCTGTTGTCCGGGATAGAAAACCGCGCCGAAGTTTCTCAAATGAGCGGCTAAATATTGATACCCGCTGCCTGTATCAATAATCACCACTCGCCCATAGCTGGCAAATCCGCCATAAGTCCAGCCAAAGTAAACGACGGTGCCGCTCACCGGTGCGAGGACGAAATCGCCGCCGCGCATAGCAAAATCCAAAGCTTGATAATCGTTGGAGCGACCGGAATTATTGCAGTTGGCGTGCATCCCCTCGCCATAATAGGAAGGCCCCGCATAAGCTACGCCGGTTCCATTCACATTGCTGTTAAACGGCACACGCATGAACTTGTTCGTAGGCCAATCCACACAATTCGCAGCGGCTGTGGGCGTTATTACATGAGGCTCGTCTAAGCTGTCGTTCGAAAACTCAGAATGGCTCAACGGTCCGGGAAGCGCCGTCACATCCATGCCATCAGGTTGCAATAACCCGGCATCAGAAAGCGAAGATTTCGCCGACGTAAAAGTCAAAGCGTCGAGCAAAGCCAGGCCGCGTTTATCCAGCGGCGCACGACCATAGAAGATTTCATACACCCGCTTATTGGCCACAACGTAAATACACGTCACAGGTTCAATGCCGGGCAGTGGATAGATGGCAACGCCGGGATATCCGGCAACCGTTGTCATAACCTTCTGAATATCCAGATTGGAGTTGCCCGCGATGGTCTGTTTAACGAGTTCCTCAAGGTCATCAGGAGTGGATTGATGCACCCACCCCACACGGAGCGCTAACCGGTGATCCTGATCCAGAAGGGTGAAACCATAAGCAGGGAACAGGTACTCGTCTTGCACGCGCCGCAACTCCGGCGCGTAGGCAATTTGGATGCCCAGTACGGGGTCCTCATACGACACCGTCCGCATTCCCTCTTCCAGCAGAAAACTCTGCGTCAATGTAGGAGAAGCCGTCAACAACAGTGCAAGTGCTACAACCAAAACCATAGAAAATCTGAACTTAAACATTGTTATCCTCCAGGAAATGTTTTTACTTTGAATCATTCATCGGCTTGACCAAACCGCTGATGGCCTGGCTGATTTGAGCGACGGCCGCCGCACTCACATCTGGATCCGGCAAAACCCCCTGGACCATCCATGATCCGGCGCGTTCAACAAAGTGAATCTGATGGACAACCGTGACAACTTCCCCGCGATCCATCACCGTCACACGGGCCGTTCCAACCGGATAGCCATCATCGAAGTGAACCTCCAGCGCAGCCATATCCACGAGGTAAACCTCCGCCTCACGTAAGGCATCAACCCGCTCAATCCAAATCGTTTTGGCCGCTGTTCGCGAAATTTCAGGCATCAGATCAGAATAGCGATCATAGTAAGCAAGATGATCAAAAGCTTGTGCGTAGTCGCCCTTAATCAGCGCAGTATAGAAGCGCGATGCCGCTTGATAAGTCTGGTAACGGGTGATCGGGTGAAGCCAAAATGCAGCGATAAGCAACCCGGCGACCAGCAAAACTGCCAATACCAGCACAAAACGATAGCGTTTTAACTGCATAATAACCTCCATCAAGCTCAATTCTTTGGCGTAGAATCCCTCACAGCCATCCACAAATCGGGGACCCTTACAACCACACGAGGCGCCCTATCAGGATACAGCTCGAAGAAACGTTCAACTTCCCGATCTACGTCCAAAGAAGCCAAAGCATCAGGGGGCATTGTTTCTGCCGACGCAAGGACCTCTTCCCGCAACCTCGCGCGCATTGCCTCTCGAAGTTTGCCCAAAATCTCTTGGACTTCCACCTGCTCAGAAAGCAGAAAAGCGATGTAACCCGGAGCAGAATCGGCCAGAAAGACCCGAGAATCGCCGTTCAAAGCAGCCAGCTGAGAAAGCGGAACCGCGCCATACAAAGCGACCGCGCCGTGAGGAGTGTTCAAATCAGCGCCGACAGCATTGCGAGCTGCCTCATCCAACAACAGAAAATCGGTCCCGGGGAGATTACGAACATACGTTGTCCAGGTTTGCATGGTGCCGGTCTCATCGGCGACCTGATACTCGGCGCGCACAATACTGACATCAACGGCGTGCTCCTTCAGGAAAGCGGCAAACTCAACCGGCGAGAGCGGCTGCCGGAAAGTTATGACCACATCCGAAGAGTCGAAGCCGGCTATCTGCATCGCAGGCACAAGACTCAAAGACCACGCCTGGTAATCGGCCAACGTCTCCACGCCAACGGGAACATTGAGGCGAGCTTTCAAATTTTGGACTGTAGCCCCTTCTACGGAAAGCGTATAAGGAAGGTCTGCGTTTACCGTAACGGCTTCCAGAACCGTCCAAGACGACTCGACCTCCATTGTCTGCAAAGGATTGTTCCCGTAACTCACATTGACGGGATCACCGTCGTAGCGCAGCGTTTGATACTCATAATACGGCCATCCCTGCCATTTTGAAATAGCGGGGGTAATCGCAACGTTACCACCGCCGCTTTCGTAAACCCACGCACAATCCCATTCCCCATTCTTCTTAGTGCAAACCCAATGCCAGCGCGTGAAATAGGAATTGACGGAGTAATATTGGCTTACGACAGGAAAAGCCGTATCCTGAGCCACGACCTCGGTTTCCTCCCACTTTCCATCATTATCATCATCGTCCCAGTCATAGTAAGGACTGGGGAAATTGGTCCACAAACACCAGCCGTTGAGGGTATCACTCATATCAGTAATATCGTGGGTATAGTAGCCACCGTTCCGGCTGTAATCTTTCACGCTGCTTGCGTGAGCCGTGTCCCAATTCATGGTCGTCCGTATCTCGACAATGTCATCGCTTCGCACATTGCCCCCTGAATTGGTTGTTCCCGGACAACTATAGGAAGTGTGCTCATAAACGCCAACCCAATGACCCGTGGGGGAATATGAGCCGTTGAAAGCCCATACTACAGTTGGAATCAACAACAAAACAGCAACTGCCAAGACAATCCATTTCCATTGCAACCTTCGCGTCATCTCTGCCTCCCAAGCAAAATGCCGGATACCTGAAAGCCACCCCTGGCTCAAGTTTTGTATCCCGGCAATCAGAAATACTCACCGGAAATCCGGTGGCATGTCTCACTATAGCAAAGATTGCGTGCGGAGATGTGAAAAGTTATGAGGATTTATGATGAAATCTCACAGCGAGGTGTCAAAAGGGGGAGAAATCAGTATTGGCGTCCCAAAAGATAAGTTCGCCGGAGGGCGTCGAGCGTTCGCCAGAAACGCAACGACCATCTACGGCGAAGATGATACGGCGAACAAGAAGCGGCTGCCAGATCGCCTCGCTTAAGACAATCTTCTGAGCTTCCAGAATCATGTCACGCCGCGCGTTCTCATCCGCCTGCATGCGCGCCAGCGCAATCAAATCAGCGACGTCGTCCTCCGGATAGTTAAGGAGATTGCGCGGCCCCGCTCCCAGGAAAATCCCTAAAGCTGTGTAATCACCCCAGGCATAGTCGAAAATAAGCAGGTCGAAATCCTGACGTTGCGTGAGCAGGTCCTCCCGGGGAATTTCGCGAATTCGAATCTGGGAAAAACCTATAGCAATCAATTTTTGCCGTATATCCGCCGCCAGATCACGATAAGTACGACTTTCGGGGATCAATAGGACAATTTCCGACGCCACATCAAATCCGGCAGCAGATAGAAGCTCACGGCCGCGTTGCGGGTCGTACCCATAGCCAAACTTCGCTACACCGGCATCATAACCGATGCTTTCAGGGGCCAGAGGCGTTTCAGCCACAGCAAAGAGTCCCTGCGCCGCAAGCGATTCTTTGTCAATAGCCATCGCAATCGCAAGGCGGACGCGGAGATCATGCCAGCGTTGACGCTGAAAATTGAACCCCAAATACGTTATCCCCCCTGTCGCCGAATAATAACGGAAATGAGAAGAAGTTGGGGAAATCGTCTCACCAGAACTCAAACTAAGAACACAGCCAGGACCGTCTCTCAACAATCTCAAACGAGCATCACGATCTGGTTCGAAAACATAGGTTAAGCGACGAATAACCGGTGGGCCGAAGTTTTCCGAGTAAGGAAGGCGACGACGATAGCCAGAATAGGGAAGCAATGTCACAGAGCGATCAGACCGATAAGTAGATGCGGCAAACTGATAGGGTCCCGTACAGGCAACCAGGCCCGGCTCCGCCCAGGAATCCGATTGGGGAGAAACAATCGCCGCGTATGAGCTGGATAGAAGCAGCTTGGCGAATTCGTAATCAGGATAAGCGAGCGTGAAAACAACGGTGAGATCATCAGACCCAACAGAGATTTTTACATCACGCAAATCCTTTAAGAGTGGCGAAGCGCCGAATTGCAACAATCTTTCAAAACTCTTCACCACCCCGCCTGCAGTCAGCAACGCGCCATCATGAAAAGTAATGCCGGGACGCAATCGAACGGTCACCTCGCGCCCCCCGTCTTCATAGACAATCACATCCTCTGCAAGCAGTCCGTGCAACTCTCCATGCGCATCTTGATAAAAGAGCGGCTCACAAACGTGACGAAAGACTTCTTGCGCCATCGGATGAGATGTGTGGTGAGGGTCATAGTCGCCAGGATCGTAAGCCCACACGCTTACTAACGGGGGTCCGCCTATCCCCTCACTACGCGCAATTGCCCAGCCGAGAACAACGAGCAACACCAGCGGCGGAAACCACAGTCCCCACTTACGTGATGGTACCGGACAGCGTTTCACGATAGAAGACATAGCCTACTCCATGCGCCGTGCAGAGGTAGCGCGGATTGCGCGGATCGGGTTCCACATGCTGCCGCATCTGGTAAATGAGCCTTCGCAAACGGTCTTGCTGCGATGGTGAAAGTCCAGGCGATTCGACCACATCCTCAGGCCAGGCGCAGGAGAAGAGCGCTTCTGATCGGCAAATTCCTCCAGGAGCAGCGAGCATAAAGCGCAGTAAAGCGTCCTCCTGAGGGCTCAAGACGTGTTCCTGCCAGACAGATGGAGCGATAGAATCACCTCCAGGACGCAACACACGAACGCAAGGTTGACGGACATGTAACCACAACGTTGCGCCCAAAAGGATCCAGTCAGAACCCGAGAGAACTTGAGGAAGCGAAACCGGCGGGTCAACGGCGGATTGAGGAAGCGCGGCGCCCAAGATGGCCAAAACGCCGAACACATCGCCGCCAACTCCGATCAAAGGCGCAGCCGTTAGAACACTCCAACCGGTATCCTCGATAACGCCCTGCACCGTTCGCCCCTCCACAAACGATTCCAAAAGCGTATCCATAAAAACGTCAGAAGCACGCACAACCGCACTGTGGTTTTCGGCTGCGAAGTTGAGACAGCGCAAGCCTTCAGCCTGCGCAAAGAAGAAAAGCGGCGCGCGTTCAAGCGCGGGACTGATCGTAGAGAGCACATCCGACCAGGTCGGACGCCGGGCAGCGCGCAACGATAGCCAGGTTACGAGAATCAGCAGAAGAAAAGTGATCAACAAGACTTCCCATAGCGGCGCCTGCCAATAGATGATTCGGCCCATCCGTCACGTTCCTTCCAGCGACCAGCGCCCTGCGATTGACCAGTCACAAAACATCAAATGCGGCTCATGGATCACGGGAGCTTCACCCCCAACCACGCCAACGCCTTTTGCGGCAGACCATCCCGGTTCACCCGCTGGACCTCCCATATCGTCACCGGGGCCAAAGTCTTGAAAATGTCGGCTTCAGGATACGGCTTGTAAATGATGGTGCCGAGAACCGGGGGCGCGCCCAAAATCGCCAGCATCATCGTCTCGCGAAACGCCCGCGAGAACAGCTCCATCTTGCCGATCTCGTCCACCACCACGATCTTCCCGGCCTGCATCGCTTTTCGCATCGCCGCCACGCCCACATTGTCGAGTACGCTCAAATCTATCCCATAGCGCCCCACCCTGGGTATTTTAGGATCGCGCCAATCTTTGTGCGCCAAAACGTGTTCTTTGCCGTCCAGCGTAATCAGCTTGAACCCCTGGCGCCCGCCTGGACCAAAGATTTCCTCGGTATAGAATCCGCCGGCCCGGTCGCCTAGAACCGCGGCCACCTTCTGAATAACGGTGGTCTTTCCGCTACGCGGATGGCCGGTTAACAAAAGTGTTTTTCCCATAGATATTTCTTCTCCCGCAGGTGACTAATAAATCAGATAGAGTATAATCGCAGAACCTGACCTTGCAAGGAACGTTGGCCTGTCCCTTGCGGGTTCGACTTTGTTTCGAGGAGAGACACTATGCGCATTCTTATCACCGGTGGAGCGGGATTTATCGGCTCGCATTTATGCGATCGCTATCTGGCCGAAGGTCACGAAGTGATCGCAATGGACAACCTGAGCACCGGCTCGACCGACAACATCGCCCATCTGGCCGGGCATCCACGATTCTCATTCATCAAGCACAACGTCACCCAATACATCTACCTGTCCGGCCCACTGGATATGGTCTTGCACCTGGCTTCATTGCCCAGCCCGGTGGACTATCTTAACTTTCCCATCCAAACCCTCAAGGTCGGCGCGATGGGAACGCACAACGCGCTGGGGTTAACCCTGGCCAAAAACGCGAAGTTTCTCCTGGCCTCGACTTCAGAAGTGTACGGCGATCCGCTGGTGCATCCCCAAGATGAAAGCTACTGGGGCAATGTCAACCCGGTAGGCCCACGCGGCGTCTACGACGAAAGCAAGCGCTTCGCCGAATCCATGACGATGGCCTACCACCGGTATCACAACGTCAGCACGCGCATTGTGCGCATCTTCAACACCTACGGCCCGCGCATGCGCGCCGACGATGGGCGCGTGGTTCCCAATTTCATCTGCCAGGCCCTGCGCGGGGAGCCGCTGACGATCTACGGAGATGGATCGCGCACGCGCTCTTTCTGCTACGTGGATGATCTGGTGGAAGGCATCGTCCGGCTGATGGAATCCGACGCATCGGATCCGGTCAATTTGGGAAATCCCAACGAAATGTCCATCCTGGAGTTCGCCGCGCTGGTCAAGGACGTGACCGGCAGCAAAGTGGACATCGGGTTCATCCAGCCCACCGACGAGCGCATCCGCGACGATCCCCAGGTGCGCCGCCCCGACATCACGCGGGCGAAGGCCCTGCTGAAGTGGGAACCGCAGGTGCCGGTCGTCACAGGGTTGACCCGCACGGCAGAGTATTTCCGCAAGAAGCTGGGGCTGGATAAGTGAGCTACATCCTCAGTGTTCTCGTCTATGCGATGCGCGACAACGAAACCTTGTTGATGCACCGCAATAAAGAGCCGAATCTGGGCCTCTGGACCGCGCCGGGCGGCAAAATCGAGAAGGACGAGGCGCCCTACGAGACGGCGCGGCGTGAAATGCTGGAGGAAACCGGCCTGACCATCCAGACGATGCAATTGCGCGGGCTATGCACCGAAGTATCCCCCCTCGATAGCTGGCACTGGATGCTTTTCATCTTCACCACATCGCACTTTACAGGCGAAGTGCACGCCGATCTCCGCGAAGGCGAACTGGCCTGGATTCCGTTGGACGATTACCTGACCACGTTGCCCATCCCCCAGGCCGACGCCATCTTTGCCCCACCCATCCTGCGAGATGGAGAGGCATTCTTTCAAGCCAAGTTCACCTACGACGATGCCTTGAAGTTGATAAAATGGGAACGACACTAAGACGCCTTTTCCGCCCGGAGCCCCGCCCGTACCTGCTGCCGGTATTGCTCGGCATAGCCGGCGTCGTGTGGGGCCTGATCATTGCGCGGTTCTCGCTGCTGAATAGCTTGCTGATCCTCACGCTGACCGTCACCGTCATCGGCGGATTGTTGGAGCCGCTGATCGGCGTGGGGATCGCCCTCGCCGTCGGGCCGATGTGGGCATGGCTGCGCGCCGAACTGCCGCAAGTTCCGCAGCTGATCGGCCAGTACATCTTCCTGTTGACCGTCGCCGCCTGGCTGACGCGCGGCATCTTGCGGCGCTCGATCCGCATCCCCGCCCCACCCCTGCTGCTGCCGCTTTTGGGATTTATGCTCGTCGCTTTGATCTCCCTGTGGAACCCCGCCAACGCCGGGGACGGACTGTTCGAGTGGTTCAAATGGGGCCAAATCCTGGTGATGTATCTGATGGTCTACGACCGTCTAACGCAGGAAGGAGACACAGAAACTCAAAAGAAACGGCGCGCGATCGCCGTCATCGCCATTCTGGCAGGGGGCGCTGTGGGGCAAGCGCTGTTGGGGCTGTGGCAATTCGGGCTGCGCGGCACCGGGCCGGAGCATTTCGCCATCAATGAGCGATTCTATCGCGCCTACGGCACCTTCGAACAACCCAATCCCTACGCCGGATTCCTGGGGATGATGGGCGCCATCGTCGCCGGCATTGCGGTCAACGCAATCTGGGAATGGTTGTCTGGATGGAAACCGTGGAAAGGAATCCGCAAAATGCCGCGAACGCCGGAGGACAAAGGCGTTTCAGCGTTCCCGCCGGCTTACCTGGGGGTCGTCCTGCCGGTCACGGCGGTCATCGCAGCGGCGCTGGTTGCATCCTGGTCACGCGGAGCATGGATGGGATTCGGCGCGGCCATCCTGGTTCTGATTGCGATGCTGCCGCGTCGTGGACTGTGGGGAATTCTGCTCGTGGCGGCGCTAGCCGGCGGCGGATTATTCCTCTACGCCCAGGGATGGCTGCCCTCGGCCATCGCGCAACGACTGACCGGGTTCATGGAATACACCCGCTTCGAGGACGTGCGGGGAGCCGGCATCAACGACGCCAACTTTGCCGTACTGGAACGCATGGCTCACTGGCAAGCAGCGCTGGAAATGTGGCGGGCAAATTTCTGGTTCGGGATAGGCTTTGGTTGTTACGAAGCAGCCTACCCGGCCTATCGCCTGATCAACTGGCCCTACGCATTGGGGCATGCGCACAACTACTATCTTAACCTGCTGGCCGAGACCGGCGCCGTAGGATTGTCGGCCTTTCTGGTTTTCCTCGGCAGCGTCTTCGCCAGACTCTGGCAGGCGTCGCGACGTCAGCCGGGATGGCTGCGCGGGCTGGTTCTGGGTCTTGCCGGCGGCTGGATGCACCTGGCCGTCCACGACCTGGTTGACAACATCCTCGTCAACAACGTGCACCTGCATCTGGGAGTCATGCTGGCGTTAACCGCATGGGCATTCAAAGAAAGCATACGGGATGCCTGACCGGTTTGATAGCGCCGGAGCGGCATCCCGTAAAGTTTCCCACGCTACGGTATTTCAGGATATTGCTTGATCGCCGCGAACCCCAGACCGACCATCGTCGTGCCGGTGTGCGCACCCAAAACCGGGGACATGTAGCCCATCGGCAGCCAATGGCAGTCGTAATACTTCTCCATCTCCACCCTTAAAAGAGCCACCCCTTCAGGGTTATAGGCGTGAATCAGCTGGACCCGCATCGCCGTTCCGTGGGGGTGCTTTTGCGCCACAATCTTGACCAACCCCTCAATAGCGCGCTTAAAAGTGCGCGCCTGCCCCAGCTGTTCATAAGCCCCGTTGCTCTTGGCGACCCCAATCAGTGGCTTGATCTGAAGCATAGACGCGAGCAACCCCTTCATATGACTGATACGCCCACCGTGGACCAGATACTTCAAGTCGTCCAGCGTGTAGATAGCGTCCGAAACAGCAACAATATCCTTGATGAGCTTGACAATGCGCTCAAGCGGCCAACCGGCTACCAGCGCGCGCGCCGCGGCGCTGACCTGCCAACCCAAAGGTCCGGAAAGCATCTTGCTATCCACAACGGTAACGTGCGCCTCCGGCACCATCAGCGCGCCGGCCTGCGCGGCATTGACCGAACCGCTCAATCCAGACGACATCGCAATGCAAAGAATTTCGGGGTCCGTCGCCGCCAACTTGCGGAACATCGCCGCGAAGTCTCCCGACGACGGCTGAGATGTGGTGGGGAACGCGCCGGTATCAGCCAAAATGCGATACAACTCTTCCGGTTGAATATCGGCGCCGCTGTGGTAAGTTTTACCATTCAGCGTGATCGTGTGACGCACAATGTGAATGGGAATGGTGGGCATTTCCTCCGGCGGCAAATATAAATCCATACCTGTGTCTGTGACGATTTGCATACACTCCTCCTTGAATTAAGGGAATTTCCTTCCTATCGCTAACCACTGAGAAATTCCCACGGAACATAATGACCAAAATAAGAAATCGAAGCGGAGGAATGCCCATCCTTCATCTATTATACTCCACACAGAGCATTATTAAAATCGTATGTACACGGCCAAAGCAATCACAAAGAATTTACCTCTTACTTCTGATTGCCATCCCCTACACAAGCCTGCGGGCTATGATTTTCTCATAGCCCGCAGGCAAACCGTTTGAAAACGTACTCTGTGAGTAAAACGTGACTTTAGACGCGGATTTCGCCCTCGCGCTTGCCAAAATTGATTTTGACCCCTGCCGACAGCGTCAAACTGCGCCCCGGCAGGACGTCCTTGATCGTCCCATCATCCGTCGTAATGACCCACTTCTCGCCGCCGAGATTTTTCAGGCCCCAGATGCTGGGATTCTGCGGGTGTTGGGTCACTTCGGCCACGATCTGGGTGAAGTCATAGAGCCGGTCAGGGTCTACATGGTGGGCATAGAGCCGTGTATTGTAATTGAGCATCGTGACTTCGTCCCCCACCCGCAGGCGCGGCGGCAAGGACAACGGCGTCTTGCACGACCAGCAAACGCCCACGGTCTTCGTAGACTTGAGGGTGGCCAAATCGTAGAAGTTTTCAGAACCGCACTGCGCACAGTAGATGATGGTGTCGCGCAACGCCACCAAGGCTTTGCGCCACTCGCTCTCACGAATGCGCCCACCATACGCATCGGCAATCCCCGTGGTAAAAGCGCGGATAAACATGTCGCGAATTGACTGCGGGTAAATCGGCCAGTAATCGTTGACGTGGACGTGATAGCCGGGCACCGGGCGATTGCTGGCGTTGCTGGGATCGAAGATGAAGACCGGATCGGCGCCGTAAATTCGCTGGACGGCCGTCCGGTCCAACGCCGGCGCAATTGTGGCCCGCTCGCCCTCAAGCGGATGGTGCACCATCAGGATGTAGAACAGCAACACCGCCAACGAATAAAGATCGGTTTGCTGCCCCGGCACAGCTTCGCCGCGGACGATCTCCGGCGCCATAAACCGCAAGTCCTGAGACGCAATGATCCCGGCCTCGCCGGAAGTCACGATGTTATCCGCATAGACGATGCAAATCTCGCCGGTGGTCGGATCGAAAGAGAAATTGCGCGGCGAGATGTCGCTGAAGCACAGCCCTTTCAAATGCAAAGCGGTGAAAGCATCCACCAACCCCAGCAACGTCGTCGTCAGCACGTTGAACGTCGGGTCAACCCAACGCTTGACCAACTCATCCAGACTCTTGAACCGTGGGTCGCGGACGGGCATAACGTAACCAAAACCGGGAACATCCGCCGCCTCGACCAGCTTCGCGGGCCAGAGGAACGCCGGCGACGGCGGCCCCTGTTTCAGCAGAGCTTCCAAAGCCGCACGAGTCTGTGGCGTGGCCTGGGTCTGGAAGAACCAACGCAACGTCGCCTCCTGCCCCCCCATCTCGGCGCGGTAGGACGTCAACTGCCCCTCGGTGCTCAGGAATTGCTCGACGGTGTACTGATTGCTCAACACGCCGGCCTGATGATCGGGCACGGTGTAGAAGGAGAAAGGCGTGGGCAAAGCCGGCGCTTGCGTCGCCGGGACCGCCGGCTGCGGCGCCGTCGGCTGCACGATCGGCGTACTCGGCGTCGTCTGCACCGGCGGCGCAGATACCGGCGGGGTTTGTTGCACCGGTTGCGGCGTCGGAACGGGTTGGGCGACCGGCGCTGGCGTCGGTTGGACCACCCTGGTCGCCTGGGGAGGAATCGGCATTTGCACCTGAGGCTTGGGCGCCGGAGCCGGCTGGGCCGACGCGATCTGGCGCTCAATCGAATCGCGCGCCTTCACGGCGTCCGGGTTGTCGGGCTCGGCGGCCAGCCATTGATTGACCGCCATCTTCGCCAGTTGCAGTTTGCCCGATTGCAAGGCCGCCTCGACCTTGGCGCCCCATTGCGCCGCCGCGGCCACCGTCGCCGCCGCCAGCTTTGCGCCGGTGCTGGGGCCGACGTGAGTGTCGGCGCTATTCAGCGCATTCCAAAACGACTTCGCATCGGGATAACGCGCCGTCGGATCCCAAGAGAGCGCGGTGCGCAACACGGCCTCCACATAAGAAGGAGTACCCGCGGGCCATAAGGTCGGAAACTGCGGCCCCTGCGCGTGAGAATGCATGGCCTGCATCATCGTATCGCCCACAAAGAGCGGCCTGCCCAGCAACATCTCGAAAGTGATGCACCCCAACGCATAGATATCGGCGGGCATCTCGGCCGGCTCGGACTCCCACACCTCCGGCGCAGCATACGGCAGCGTGCCGACGATGCCGCCCTCAAGCCGGGTGCGGCCAACGCTGTTGGTCGCCATCAAACGGGTCAGGCCAAAGTCCGTCAACATCGGGCCGCCGGGGGAATCCACCAGAATGTTGGACGGCTTGAGATCGCCGTGGGCCATGCTCTGCTCGTGCGCATACACCAGCGCGTCGCAGACCGCCTTCATCAACGTCAGCACCTTGTTCCAGGGCATCGGCTGGCCGCTATGCGCGGCGATAATTTTGGCGAGGCTCCCCTCGTGGGCCAGTTGCATCACCGCATAGAGCTGGCCGTCAACCGTGTCAACGTCGTAGACGGTCACGATATGAGGATGCTGCAAACGCGCGATAGCGCGCACGCGGTCGCTAAAACGCGGGACCCACAACTCATCTTGCATCAGCTGCGCATCAAACACCTTCACGGCCATCAGACGCCCCATCGCGGAGTCTTCGACTTTGTAAACTGTGGCAAAGCGCCCCTGCCCCAAAACCTCAAGAGCGCGGTATTTACTCAGGTTTGGAAAATTCTGTACAGTGTTCATATACGAATCTCACCTTCCTTTTTCCCGAAGTTGATCTTGGTGCCGACGGCCATACGGACATTGCGTCCCGGCTCGACATCCTTGATCTCGCCGTCATCGGTTGTAATCGTCCACTTGCCGTCGCCGATATTGCGCAACCCCCAGATGCTGGGGTCTTGCGGATGCTGGTTCACTTCGGCCACCGGCTTGGAGAAATCGTAGAGATGTTCCGGGTCTATGTGATGCGGATAAAGCTTCGTGTCGTGGTTCAACATCACGATCGCATCGCCGATGCGGATGCGCGGAGGCAAAATGAGCTTGGCCTGGCACGACCAACACTCGCCGGGGGCGCCGCCCGCTTGCTTGATGGCTACGACATCGTAGAAATTCTCCGAGCCGCACTGCGGGCAATAGATGATCGCATCGCGCATATTCACCATCGCGGCTCGCCACTCGCTTTCCCGGACACGCTCCAAAGGATCCAGCAAACCCGACGTGAATGACTCGGTGAACAAGTCACGAATGAATTGCGGGTACAACGGCCAGAACGCAATAGCATTGTCGTGGTATCCGGGCACGGGGGGATTGGACGTGTTGTTGGGATCGAAAATGAAAACTGGAGCAGTTCCGTATAGTTTGTTCATCGCCGGCAAGTCGAGGCATTTGATATCCACTTCCAGTTTGCCTTCCAACGGATGGTGCAACATGAACATATAGAATAGCAGCACGGCCAGCGAGTAGAGATCGGTCTGCATGCTGGGCAACGCTTCGCCGCGCACAATTTCCGGCGCCATAAAGCGGGGGGTTCCCAGCACACCGGCTTGAGCCTGCCCGTCAATGGCGACGTTGTCATTGTCACAGATCAAAATATCGCCGTCTGCCGGATCGAAGAAAACGTTGCCGAAAGAGATGTCGCGGTAGCAAAGCCCTTTAGCGTGCAGGTCCAAGTAACTGTCGGCCAACGACAACCCCGCTGTCGTCAATGCACGGAACGAAGGCTCCGCGCGACGTTTCATCATGTCCACAATGCTCTTGTATTGCGGGCCGCGCAACGGCATGATGTAACCGAAGCCCGGCACATCCTTCGCATCGGTCAATTCGAGCGGCCAAAGAAACTTGTCAGTGGGCGGGCCCTTCTTGACCAGAATTTCCAGAGCTTTGTACTGCGCCGGGGTCGCCGAAGCCGGGAAGTACCACTTGAGCGCAACCTTCTTGCCGCCAAGATCGGCGATATATACTTCGCCCTGCCCCCCACCGCCCAAAAATTTCTCGGTGAGACAAGGCATTTTGGATGTTACCGTATATACTTTTTGTCCTTCTTTTAAGATTTGCATAGAACTCTCCTCAAAAAAAATAGTCGAAAGTCAAAAGTCAAAAAGTCGAAAGTCCGGAGTTGCCTTCGACGGCCAGGGTAAGGGGGGGGTATTTTTGCACACGGGGTACCGTGTGCAAAA
>DAOUFX010000134.1:0-5890 GCA_034429675.1 Anaerolineae bacterium
AATGTTGCGTCTCTACAGTGTCCTTGTTCCCCGCCGGGCGATTTTGTTGATCGCCATCAGCGGGCGCGACGCTTTAGCGCAAGCGATGACGCACAAGAAACGGTTCTAAACGAAATCTGTGGGCCACGAAATGAAATCTGTGGCCCAAGAAATGAAATTTGTGGGCCACAAAATAAAATCCGTAGGCCATAAAATGAAATCTATAGGCCTTCAAATCAAATTCGTCGGGCAGCGATTCAGGATTGACCGGTGGGGAATTTTGAACAGAGGAAGGATCAAACCGGCGCATTGAACCCGGCAGGCTATGACCACGGGGGAACGGGGTTTCCGGCGTGCGAGCGAGCCCGGCGGTCAACCGCCGGGCGACGGAGACACGTCCCGTAAACGGGACTTCCGGAAGCCCGCTTCAGCGGGCGTGATTCCGTAGCGCAGGCGTTGACGCCCGCGCGTGAGCGGCGCGCAGACCCATGCGAAACGCAAACGGGCCCCCCAAGCACAGAAGGCTTGTCGTCTCCGAAATTCATGGTAGAATTCCCCTTGCACAAGATGCCCCTGTAGCTCAGTTGGATAGAGCATCGGCCTCCGAAGCCGGTAGCATGCGTTCAAGTCGCATCAGGGGTACTTTTGCAGAACAGCCTCCTTGTTTTAAGGAGGCTGTTTGCTTTTTGGGCTCGGGGGTAGAATAACGGGAAATCCACAGTGAGCAACAGGAAACCCAAATGACGACCGAACTCAAGAAATACCTGGCGTCCGTCGAGACTGACCTCAAAGCAGGCGTCGCTCCGAGCACACCTACCGCCCGGCGCTGGCGGCGCTGCTGCACAGCTACGCGGGCATCCGCGCCATCAACGAACCCACCCGCATCGCCTGCGGCGCGCCTGACTTTGCCGTCCTCAAGAGCGGCTTCATCGTCGGCCACATTGAAGCGAAAGACGTGGGCGTTGACCTCAATGCCGTCGAGCGTTCCCCCCAGCTCAAGCGCTACCTGGATGCCCTGCCTAACGTCATTCTCACGGACTACCTCGAATTTCGCTGGTACGTGAACGGCGAGCGGCGCGAGACCGCCCGCCTGGCGACGTTCGACCGCAACCACAAGCTCAAGGCTGCCGCCGCCGAGGTGCAGGCGGTGGGCGATCTCTTGGAGCACTTCCTTGCCCACACCCCGCAGCCCATCGCCACCCCCCGCGAACTCGCCGAGCGCCTGGCGCGGCTGGCGCACCTGATCCGCGACATCATCGTCGCCGCGTTCGAGACCGACAATGCTTCCCATCTCCTGCAAGGCTGGCGCACCGCCTTTGCGCCAGTCCTCGTCGCCGACCTCGACCAACCCGAAAAGGTCAGCGAGTTCGCGGATATGTTCGCGCAGACGTTGGCTTACGGGCTCTTTTCTGCACGTATTGCCTCACCCCCGCAGACCTCCTCGCCTACATCTACGCCATCTTCCACAGTCCCGCCTACCGCGCGCGCTACGCCGAATTCCTCAAGATTGACTTCCCGCGTGTGCCGCTCACCTCGGACGCGGCGCTCTTCTGGCAGCTCGTCGCCCTGGGGCGGGAACTGATCGCGCTGCACCTGCTCGAATCGCCCCAAGTCGGGCAGAGCGTCACCCGTTACCCCGCGCCGGGCAACAACGAAGTCGCAGCGAAAGGCGGCTACCCGCAATACACGCCGCCGAACCAGGAGCAAGGCGTCGGCGGACGGGTGTACATCAACAAGGAGCAATACTTCGAGGGCGTGCCCGAAGACGTGTGGGAGTTCCAGGTCGGCGGCTACCAGGTGCTCGACAAATGGCTCAAAGATCGGCGCGGGCGGCTGCTCACCTTCGACGACCTGCTGCACTACCAAAAGATCGTCGTCGCGCTCAAGGAGACCCTGCGCCTGATGGCCGATGTTGACGCGGCGGTTGATGGTCGCGGCGGCTGGCCGGTGAAGTAAGCGGGAACGCTCCCCGCTGCCGATCCATTTCCCCTGATCTGCACCTCGCAGCAGTCGCAGTTAAAAAGTCGCAACGGTGTTACAATCAGTCTACACGAAGCGAACTGTTCTGGGAGGCCTTATGGAGATTAACAAATTCTGGGAATGGATTGACTCAAAAAGGGGCGGAATGAGCTGGCGCGAGATTGAGCGAATCGGGGGAATGGCAAACGGAACTATCAGCCGCCGATTTAAGGAGCGCGCCGCTCCTACGTTGGGGAATTGCGAAGCTTTAGCCACCGCCTTAAAACTGATGCCCCGTGAGGTCTTGATAAAGGCGGGATTGATTGATGAGACCTTGCGCGATTTGGAAGACGCTACACTTCAACAGGTCGTGGCGATAATGAAGCAGCTTTCTCCCGAAGCGCGGGCGAAGGTCGCAGAATACGCCAGCTTTCTTCTTTCTCAAAAATCGGGACAGCGATCGTCCTAATCGTCCAAAATAGCGACGATGCAAAGCCCACCACAGTTTGAAACCGACTATCTGTGGAAGGGCGCCGTCGCGCTCAAGGAGACCCTATTCGATGGTTCTATGAGAGAATCTGGAGCGAAACTGTCGCGATTGCTTTTGAGCTGGCGACTTATCATCATCCTATACTTCGCTTTGTTTGTGCCATTGTTCAGACCGCTTATCTCTATCGGCGATCCCGTTGGCTACTATTCCTGGGCGCGTTCCGTGCTCATTGACGGGGACATGGATGTTACCAATGAATTCGCCCACTATGGTATGGATGGGCCTGCTACACCCGCCGGATATATGCACAACCAATGGCCCGCCGGGAGCAGTTGGATTTGGCTGCCGGCTATGGGTGTAGCACATCTTGTCGTTTTGTTTGGAACAGCCCTGGGTGCGACAATTCCCGCAGATGGCTACAGTTGGCCCTATATTTGGGCCGCTTCGCTAACGTCAACCTTTGTCGGGTTAGGCGCCCTATTATTATGCTATTCTTTGGTGCGGCAATTTTACAGTGAGTTTGTTTCATTAGTGTCGGTCATTACTGTGTGGTTGGCAACGCCATTGGTGTTTTATCAATACCATCAGCCCTTAATGTCACATATCAATGATGCATTCCTGAATGTGGTGTTTGTGTTGGTATGGTTATATGCACACAAGCATAGTGATAGAGCCATACCCATGCTTGGTTTAGGGATGGTCATTGGTGCGGCTGTATGGGTACGCCCCCAGAATGGTATTTTGTTATGCGTTGTGTTGCTAGAGATTAGCTATGATTTGTTCGTAGCAAGAAAACGACAGGGAGAAAACCCCGACTTTCGGTCTGTACTGGCAAGAAGTGGATGGCTGTTAGTGGGTTTTGGGATCCTTTTTGTGCCCCTATTGGCTTTTTGGCAGCGAATTTACGGGACCTGGGTAATAAATACATATCATGCCAGCGGCGGGGGAGAGTTTGACTGGCGCGCCAGGCACATGCTGGATGTACTCATCTCTACTGATAGAGGGCTATTCGTATGGACTCCGGTCACCGTGTTATGTGCGATCGGCATTTTGCGATTAGGCACTATCGAGCGGAGGTTAACCATAGTGCTGGGCGGCATTGCTTTGTTACAATGGTATGTCATCGGTTCCTGGTCTGCGTGGTCAGGTGGTGACGCCTTTGGCCCACGTTTTTGGATAGCTTTAACGCCATTGGGAGGGATAAGTCTGGCTGCGTTCGTGAATTATTTTGACAGAACGACCCCCAGGCGTCGTTTGATTCTAGTCGGTGTTATGACGTTATTCATTGGGTGGAACTTTTTGTTGATGCTGCAATATTCCCTGGGTGCCATAGCGCCTTCTGGCCCGGTAGATTTGGGGACAATGATTGAAAATCAATTCACGGTTGCGCCCCAGCTATTCGTTCAGCTCATTGCTCGTATAAGGCAATGGTTTACACTTACATCATCTTAGAAGAAGTACCCATCATTTTTAGAGGAAATGCAAACATATAACGATCTCGCCTATGTAGCCAGTGGACGCTCTTATCAAAAACTCGATCTTTTCATCCCGGATGTAGGAAAAAAACTGCCGCTCATCATCTGGGTTCATGGGGGCGCCTTTCGCATGGGAAGCAAAAAAGATCACGTTCCACTGGCGTATCTTGAGCGTGGTTTTGCCGTGGCCAGTCTCAATTATCGCCTCAGCCAACATGCGCTCTTTCCGGCCCAGATCGAAGATGTCAAAGCGGCTGTCCGCTGGTTACGCGCAAATGCCAAGAAATATCGTCTCAATCCCAACCGCTTTGGGGCCTGGGGAGAATCTGCCGGCGGTCACCTGGCCGCCCTGTTAGGCGTGACCGGCAACACAAACACGTTCGATGTGGGTGAGCATTTGGAGATTTCCAGTCGGGTGCAGGCAGTCGTTGATCATTTTGGCCCGACCGATTTCTTACAGATGGACACACAACGGCTTCCCGGAGGAATGGTCCACGATCCTCCAGATTCGCCTGAGTCGGAACTGATTGGCGGGGCTATTCAAACGCATAAAGATCGCGCGACCAGAGCGAACCCGATCACTTATGTGACCGGGGATGCGCCGCCGTTTTTGATTGTGCATGGCGACCGTGACCCGCTGGTGCCCTACCAACAAAGTGTTATCCTGAAAGATGCCCTGGTCGCGCATGGCGTCCCCGTCTCTTTGTATACGGTCGCCGGTGAAGGGCATGGCAATTTCAAAGATCCAAAGGTGGCCGAAATGACGCTAAAATTCTTTGAACGGCACTTGAAATCCGTTGATTGAGACGAAGGCGCAGCCTTTTGACATGGACTTCAATTTCTGGCTCAGGGGTCTCATCATCGGATTTTCGATTGCCGCGCCGGTCGGCCCAATCGGCGTGCTGTGCATCCGCCGCACATTGGCCGAAGGGCGCGCGTCCGGCATCGCTTCCGGCCTGGGGGCGGCCACCGCCGACGCGCTCTATGGCTGCATCGCCGGATTCGGACTGACGTTCATCGCCAACGTTCTGGTCAGCCAGCAAATATGGCTGCGCCTGATCGGCGGTGCGTTCCTTTGCTATCTGGGCATCCGGACGCTGCTGGCAAAACCGGCGGAACAAGCCGCCCCGGACAAGGGCGCCGGTCTCGCCGGCGCCTACGCCTCGACGTTTCTTCTGACGCTCACCAACCCGATGACCATCATTTCCTTTGCCGCGATATTTGCCGGCCTGGGTTTGGGCAATGCGAGCGGCGACTACACCTCGGCGGGAATTTTGGTCCTGGGCGTCTTCGTTGGCTCGGCCCTGTGGTGGCTCATCCTGAGCGGCGGCGTTGGCATGTTCCGCGAAAAGTTCAACCTGCGTGGATTGCAATGGATCAACCGAATCTCAGGGGCAATCGTCACAGGGTTTGGGCTGTTCGCCCTCCTGAGCGCGCTATGGGGAAGTCATCCTTAAGACAACTCGCCGCTCTGCCACAGCATAATCGTTCGAGCCAAAAAGAATCCGCCGACCAGCAGCATCACGAAATTGAAGCCCCTTCCTACCACAAGACCGTATACCAGGCTGACGAGTATGGCGGCGCCGAGAAAGAAGACGGCATTCTTTTTACCCTTCATCACAAACCATCCCGCGAATAATTCCAATACACCAATACCGGCGTTTAATGCAGCATCCGCAAGCGCAATGCCTTCCCACGATGAGAGAAAGGACACCAACTGAACACCGCCTAAGATCAACCCAAAGGCGCCGAGAAGATAAAAGATCAACGATAATTGTTTGCGTGACTTTGTGCTCGCCTGCTCCATAGCCTCTCCTTGCTGTGAAATCTTAAGGAACGAACCGTTCGCAGTATAGCTTACTTCGCGCCGCCCGCAACGTCGTGGGACTGCCGGGTGCATTTCAAGATGGGAGCAAAACCCGTATTTTCGTAGAGACGCAAAATTTTGCGTCTTCTTGCGTCTTCTTGCGTCTTCTTGCGTCTTCTT
>DAOUFX010000135.1:0-8236 GCA_034429675.1 Anaerolineae bacterium
AAATTGTTATTATGATCAGGCAGGAAAATATTGAAAAAGGAAGTTGATTTTGCGGAAGCACGTCAAATATGTTCCGAACATCAGATCGGCATTGAGGATTTAAAATCAATAACCGGGAGTTTCGGCAAGAAGATATTCATGATCAATCAGGAATTCCTCTTACG
Source organism: Anaerolineae bacterium (assembly GCA_034429675.1). Lineage (GTDB taxonomy): Bacteria > Chloroflexota > Anaerolineae > B4-G1 > SLSP01 > JAKQHY01. Next base: position 165 of record DAOUFX010000135.1, read on the forward strand.
AGTATCAGAAACGCCCATGACGCCGGAACAGGAGAAATTCAGACGGGTTGCCACTCTCAATTTTGCGCCGAAGATTGTCCACGCAGGCGCGCTCAAGCGGGAAGCCGGACCGCTCTACTACACCCTTTTGACCTTACTGCCGGGCGATGATTTTGTGAACGTCTATCACGAGACCAGCGAGGCGCAACAAAAACAACTGGGCGCAGATGTGGCGGGATTTCTGGACACTTTGCAGGAATGCCACGGGACGGCTTATGACATTGGACTGTATGTGCCGGCGATTCCGCAGTTTGCGGGAACCTGGCGCGAAGGCCATCAGCAATATTGGGAAATTCTCAAGCGGGAATCCGAAAAATTGCCCTTGAAGCCGGACAGTATCCGGGTTTTTGCAAGCGCCTACCGGTATCTTCAGGCATCCAGCGCCGTGTTGGATTTTCAAACCGGGCCCAAACTGCTGCACAACGATTTCCACCCCAAAAACATCCTGCTGCACCAGGGCAAATTTTCGGGGGTGATAGATTGGGAATGTTCCCAGTTTGGCGAGGCAGATTTCGAGGTATGCCATTTCATCCACTGGTGCCTGTATCCGCCAGCGCCCACCATAGATTTTAGAACATTTCTACGCGCTTTCTTCGCGGCGGCGCCTCGCTGCGCTCAGGCGCCCCACCTTGCGCAGCGACTGACCCTCTATCAAATTGAACATGAAATGCAGCAGATCGTCTGGCAGGCCAGAGAGGTCGAATCCTGGAGAGTTCCGCGCCTTGTCCGTTGGATGGATAGGGGTGTAGATGACTTGTTTAGAGAAATTTGCTAAGGAGTTCCCATGACGAGTGTTGAAAATCAAATCCGAACAATGGTCGAGCGCGAGACCGACGCCTGGAATAACCAGGATGCTGAAACGTTGGTTTCACTATTCCACCCGGATATGGTGTGGCCCTGGCCGCCAGATGAGAACAGCCATGATCCCCAGACATGGGTTTTCCCGTATGGCCGGTATGACCGAAATCGTTGGAAGGCAAGTTGGGAGGAACTGTTTCGCAGCCATGAGCTGGTTCATAATAACCGCACCATAGAGAGGATCGTGGTTTCCGAACAGCAGGATGGCGCCTTTGCCGTCGTTGATGTTGACACGCTCTGGCGTCACCGGGAGTCCGGCGAGTTTTTTCATTGGTCTGGCAGAGCCTGCAAAGGTTATACCAGGGTCGGCGACCGGTGGCTGCTGATTTTCCATACCGGACTGCTCAAATATTCTGAATCAGGATCGCCCGCTCAATAACACAGCAATGAGGATCAGCAGAAGGAGGATTTTCATGGCTGACGATGTTTACGATATGACCCAGGGTTGGAATAGCCTGGCCGCAGAAATGATGTATATCTGTATGCCGGGCGGTCTGCCTGCCGACGAGTTAGCTTTCTATGAACGTCGAATTCGGGCAAATGGCAGCATTGCGCTTGACCAGGCCTGTGGGACCGGACGGCATATCTTTCCGCTGCTTGCGCATGGACTTGAAGTGCATGGGGCGGATATCTCGGCCGATGCCTTGCACTTTGCCGGGCAGGAGGCTGCGGCGCAAAAAGTGAACGTTGCGCTGTACCACCAACGGATGGAAGACTGCGAGCTTCCCCACTGCTATGGGACGATCTATGTAGCCAATTGTACCTTTCAGATTATTAGCGAACGGCAACAGGCGTTTTCAACGCTGAAACGATTCTGGCAGCATTTGCAGCCTGGCGGGCAGTTGTTGCTGGAACTCGCCGTGCCGCCAGAAGTCACGCAAGGATCAACGATTCACGATGCCGACCATCCGATCGTCTGGGAGCCGGAGCGACGACGTGGGGCAGAAGGAGAGATTGTTACTACACTGTGGGCAGAATCCGTGGATCTGTTTGAGCAGACGCTCGTGTCAAAGCGAAGATATGATCTCTACGTTGATGGGCAATTTGTCCGGTCGGAGGTGCACGCCCATTCCATGCGTTGGTATTTTCATTACGAAATTTTGATGATGCTCGAGCAGGCCGGCTATGAAGACCTCGTGACCTATGGGGATTATACCGACGGCCCCGCAACGAAGGACAGCCAAACGGTTGTATACGGAGGCCGTCGTTCACGTAGTTCATAGGCGCGACTCGGTTTTTCTGTTGGGCGGCTTGTGGAATAGGAGTCTGTTATGAAAATTGAAATCGGCGATAGCCGACCGGGCGATTCTGTCGAGAAGTGGCCGGGAGAGTTCGAGGTATTCTCTCATTACGAGACAACCCTGGGTATACCGCATTCCCTCTTCCTTATCACCACCGTCAAAGAAAATGGTAAGCCGAATGCTTGTTTTCAATCGTGGAGCTCGTTTTGCGGAGATGGCGGCGGCTATTTTGTACTGACGCCGCTTCTCCAGAGGACGCATACTTATCACAACATCCTGCGGACAAAAGAATTCTGTGTGAACTTTCTGAGCGCCCGGTACTTTGATGCGTGTTATCAGACGGTCTTCAATAATGCGGAAGATGCCGACGAGATAGCTGCCGGTGGGTTTACTTCTGAGCCGGGGCATTGTATCAATGTCCCTCGTATTCGGGAGGCTTTTCTTTCGTTGGAGTGTACTTTTGACACTCAAATGGACCTCTCGAAGAAAGGGATATCGGCTTTGGTCATCGGAAAAGTTATCTGGGCCGCGATTGACGATGCTTATGTGAGCGGGTCGGAGAAGAAGTATGGCCCAGATGGATTCATGTACTATTTGTATGAGCTGGAAGATTTTGCAAAGAGTGACAAAGGCGTCAGGAAAGTGGCGTCTTTGAACGTGTTTAGGAAAGCTTAGATGCGGAATTATTTTTCCCAAAGTTCAGTTGTCGGTAGTCAGCGTTGTGAGGGATCGAAACAATGAACCTTAACCCGTTACAATGGTTGCCCTATCTGGCTTTGCTCTCCACGGTGCAGATTTTCAGCCAGGGTTCGATGGCGATTCTCAAATGGTTCTGGCTCAAGCGGCTGGGAATCAGCGAGGCTGACCGGCGACAGATTTTCTCCACGCGCAAGGGGTTTGACCTCCAGGCGCTCCTGGCGGAATACCCTGAGGTTCGTATCCGCCGCGTGGATTCATTTTGCCGCAAGGGCCATCACTTTTTGAGCGGGATGCTCTATATCCTGATTGTTCAATGGGTGATCAAGGATATTTTCCTCATCGTCCCCACGATCATCCTGCAATCGTTCATCAACCTGGGATTTTTGCTGATCGCTTATCGCTCCGAGCGGGTTGTGGGGTTGGGTGGATTGTTCTACGGCGGGCTGGCGCGCATCCGCGATGGGGTTTATGGGCGGATCAATCTGGTCGTCGCACTGTTGGGGCTGTGCGTACAGTATGTCGTGGTCTCGGCATTGGCGCTGGGGGTGATGCTCCCCCTGGCCGGCAACGACCAGACGGTGATTATGGGGCTGATCAATTTCATCTACTACCCGCAAGTCATCGGCGACGCTGCCGGAGAGATCATCGGCGGGACGTGGGGAAAACACACAATCAAAGTCAAAGGGCTGGGGGAGATCAATCGGAAGTCGTGGTTGGGAACCGGCGCGGTCTTTATGAGCTCATTTTTAAGCCTCGTGTGGCACATTTCAGGCTCTCGACTTCCGTCGAGTTACTTGCTGCTGGCGTTCGTTATCTCGCTTAGTTCCACGATTTTCGAGTTGATTTCGCCGCGTTCAACGGACAACGCGACGATTTCCATCTCCAATGCCCTGTGGTGTACCGCCTGGCTGGCGCTGTTGTCGTCGCACTGATCAGCTTTTTCAGGTGAATTCATCATAAACCTGCGGTTCACCAACGGTTGGATGAAAATCACGGCCTTGCAGGCCAAGAGATAAAAGGGTAGTGTTTTTTCGAATCGGGGTACCGACTCGAAAAAACACCCCCCTTATATCCGGCTAACGACTAAACGCTATTTTCAGGTGAGTCATTATCCCAATGAAAGGAACTGGCATGACGACGATTCACAATCCCATTTTGAGAGGTTTTAACCCCGACCCGTCCATTCTGCGCGTCGGCGCGGATTATTACATCGCCACGTCAACGTTTGAATGGTTTCCGGGAGTGCAGATCCATCATTCCCGCGATCTGGTGAATTGGCGGCTGCTGACCCGCCCGCTCGATCGGGTGAGCCAGCTGAATATGGCCGGGCACCACGCTTCCTGTGGCATCTGGGCGCCGAATCTCACGTGGGATGACGGCGTCTTCTATCTGGTATACACCGACGTCAAAACCGACGCTGCGATGATCAAGGACACCCACAACTACGTGGTGACGGCCCCGGCCAGCGAAGGCCCCTGGTCCGAGCCGACGTACCTGCACAGCCACGGATTCGATCCCTCGTTGTATCACGAAGACGGGCGGCACTGGGTGCTCAGCATGGAAACGGACTACCGCAAGGGGCGCTCCCGGTTTGCCGGCATCCTGATCCAGGAGTATCTGCCCGCCGAACACCGGCTCGTCGGGACGCCGGTAAAAATCTTTGGCGGGACCAGTCTCGGCTTCACCGAGGGGCCCAACCTCTACAAGAAAGATGGGTGGTATTATCTGATTGTCGCCGAAGGCGGCACCTCTTATGGCCACGCCGTCACCGTGGCGCGTTCCCGCACTTTGACCGGGCCTTACGCGGCCGACCCGGCCGGGCCGATGCTCACCAGCCGCCGCCATCCGCTCGACCCGCTACAGAAGGCCGGCCACGGCAGCATCGTCGAAGTTCCGGGAGCGGGCTGGTACATCGCCCATCTCTGCGGGCGCCCCATCCCGCGCAAGGGCCGCTGCACGCTTGGGCGCGAAACTGCCTTGCAGCAGGTGTTCTGGACGGCGGACGGCTGGCCCAGGGTCGGCCCGGTGGCCGGACGCGCCGCCGTCACAGTGCCCGGTCCCGGACTGCCCGCGCACCCCTGGCCGGCGGCGCCCATCCGCGAGGATTTCGACGCCCCGCGCCTGCCGCTCGATTTTCAAACGTTGCGGATTCCCCTGGACTCCGACGCGCTCAGTCTTACCGAAAGGCCCGGTTTCTTACGACTCAAAGGGCGCGAATCCCTCGGCTCCCGGCATATTCAGGCCCTGGTCGCGCGCAGGCAACAGGCGTTCCGTTATCGCGCGGCAACCTGCGTCGAGTTCGACCCCACCTACTTCAAACAGTCGGCCGGTTTGATCTGCCTCTACGATCATGAGAACTTCTTCTACCTGAAGGTTGGCTTTGATGAGAATCTGGGCCGGATGGTCGAAATTATGACCCGCATAAGCGGCACGCTCGATTTCCCGTTAGCCAACCCCGTCCCCATTCCCGCCGCCGGACGGTGGGTGCTGGCGGTGGCGGTGGACTATGACCGTTTGCAATTTTCACACGGGCCCGAAGGCGGCCCGTTGGCGCCGATCGGCGACGTTTTCGACGCCAGTATCCTCTCGGACGAGTATTGCCGGGAGGGCAAGTTCACCGGCGCGTTTGTCGGCCTCTGCTGCCAGGACCTCACGGGAGGCCGGCGCCACGCCGATTTCGACTGGTTCGAGTACGAGGAGATGGATTCAGAAAAAATGGGAGCATAAACGGATATGTTCAGGCCCCCTTCGGTTTTTCCATTGGCCTCAGGAGAAAGTTCCCTAAATCTCGTGTAGGTGCCTATGAAACTAAAAGCAACCGCGGTTCTAGCCTTTATCACCCTGGTTGTGACGGCGCTGGTTACGGTCGTTCAAACTCTGCCGCCTCCTCCCTTGAGCGCAGATGCGCCCGCTGCCAGGTTCTCTGCCGGGCGGGCAATCCGGCACATCCAGGTCATCGCCGCACAGCCTCGTCTCACCGGCACGGCGGCATACGAGGCAGCGGCGGATTATGTTTTGGCCGAGTTGGAGGATATGGGGCTGGAGACAGAGACGCAACGTATCGAAGGCCTCCGCAACACCCTGGGATGGATAAAGGGGGATAGCTCCTCCGGCATTGTCTTACTGACGGCGCACCTTGACAGCACCCCTACGAGTCCGGGAGCCACCGATGATGGCAGCGGCGTCGCCGTTCTGCTGGAAACTGCACGGGCATTGATGTCCACGGGTGCGCCGCGAAACACCGTCATGTTTCTGTTCACCGACGGAGAGGAATTCGGCAGCAAGGGAGCAAGGGCGTTTATCTATAAACACCCACAGGCGCAGAATGTAAAGATTGTCGTTGGCTTTGACGCCGGTGGCATCGGCGGCCCCAACGTTCTCAGCGCCTCCAGCGCGAATAACGGCTGGCTTATCCGGCAATTGGCGCGATCAGGCGCAAAAATTTCGGGGAGTTCGGCTGTCAACACCCTGGCCACCACGAACGCAGATTTTACGAGCGCTTTTGCAAGGGCCGGGTATTCCGGGTACGCCTTTAGCCTGTATTGGGACAGGCGCATCCACACACCGGAAGATGCCATTGAGAATCTCAACCCCGCCAGCATCCAGCAGCAAGGCGACCACGCATTGGCGCTGGCGCGCCACTATGGCAACCTGGACCGGCTAGATGATCCCCGTAAATTTGAAGCTGTCTATTTCAGTGTTTTGCGGCTGTTCATCGTGAGGTATTCGCCGGCGTGGGCGATGGTCATGGCAGTCGCTCTGGACATCGCCTTTGTGAGTGTCCTGGTCTATGGTCTGAGGCGGAAAGCCTTTTCCTGGGTTGGCATCGCCTATGGCCTGGGGGTCTTTCTGGCGGGTTTGATGATGGCCGTCTTGCCCGACTTTGTCCTGGCTTCATGGATATCCCGCGTCGCCGCGCATAGCAGCGATCGCGCGTTGGTTCCGTCGCTCCAGGCGGGTCTGTATGTGCTGACCGCGCTGCTCCTGGTTCTCCTCTGCTACGCTCTATCGCGAATCATCAAAGGTGTAGGGATACTTGATCGCACAATCGGCGCCCTCGTCCCGATGGCGATAGCGATGGCGGGAACCTCGTTTATTTTTCCGGCCATCAGCTACATCTTTACCTGGCCGTTACTCTTCAGCCTTTCGATCATCGCCTATTGGCTCTATTTGTCTGCACACCAGAAAAACCTGAAGCCGGTTCTCCCTGGCCTGCTCTTTTCTGGCGCAATCAGCATCATCGTCATTGTGCCGGTGATTGTATTGGGAGCGTTCGAGTTTGAACACATACGGCTTACGCTGGCCATCCTGGGGGTATTGTGCGGATTCCTTGCACCACAGATTCATCTCATAGTGGGCAGCGGAAGAGATAAAGAAAGCGTATTTTCTCGTGCGGAGGTACCCGCACGAAAAAACGCTTCCCTTTAACCCTCCGTCGCGTCTGCGGCGATTCTCACAACAACCCACGAAATATCGGGAGGCAACGATGAATTTATTCCTGACTTTGCTGAGTGGTTTTTGCTGGACATGGGTCTACATCGAGTGCATCCGCATTGGGTTTAAACAGAAAACCTACGCCATGCCGCTCTTTCCACTGGCGCTCAATTTTGCATGGGAAGTCATCTATTCCTACCGGGGTGTAGTCAGACCCGCTCCGATCTCAGCACAGACATTCGTCAACATCAGTTGGGCGACCTGCGACATCTTTATCATCGTCACCTGGCTGCGCTATGGGCGCAAGTATTGGCCGGATAGCCTTAGCCGTTCGAGTTTCTTCGCCTGGGGGGCGCTGGTCTTTGCCGCCAGCTTTGTGGTTCAGTTCCTGTTCGTCAGTGAATTCGGCTTCACGCAAGGCGCATACTACTCGGCATTCCTGCAAAACCTGCTCATGTCGGCGCTGTTCATAGATATGTTCTTCAAACGCAAAGGGATGGAAGGACAATCGCTCATCATCGCCGTCAACAAGTGTCTCGGCACGCTGGCGCCGGCGATCCTGGCCTACCGGTACCAGAATCTGTTTTCGGTTGTAGTGGGGACTTTTTGTGTTATCTTTGACTTGATTTACATTGGCCTGCTCATAAAAGCCAGCAAGAAGTAACTGTACAGGTGCAACGCACTTCTTACGCTTGCAAAGATGCCGGTTATAGAACAGAAGTCGTCATTTACCTGCTGCCCAAGTGCGTCGCACCTTGACCTGTATAATTAAGGAAGCGTGTTTTTTCGTGCGGGGATCCC
>DAOUFX010000136.1:0-21967 GCA_034429675.1 Anaerolineae bacterium
GGGTACCCGCACGAAAAAACACGCTTCCTTATTACTTTAGCGCGGCTACGATCGCAGTGACATTGTACCGCACATAGGCAAGATAGGTTGGCGCATCGCCGGCAGAGTCGGTAAGGGACCCGGTGTAGAGGAATACCAACTTTATGCCGGTATCCTCAGCCACTCGTTGTGATAGCGCCGGATTGACCGTGCTGCCGACAAAAATTGCCGGGACAGCGTAGGCGCGAATGGCATCTTCGAGCGCAGCGATATCCTGGGCAGAAGGCTGCGCCAGCGTGCTGTAGCCCGACACCACCGCGCCCAACTGCTCCAGTCCATAGTGCGCGGCCAAGTAGCCGAAGGCCAGATGATCCGTCACCAACATGCGGTGCGCCTCTGGAATTTGCGCAATTTGCTCGACAATCCAGGCATCCAGCGCCGTCAGTTCTTCCCGGTAGGCGGCGGCGTTAGCCTGATAAGTTTTCGCGTTGACCGCATCCAGCCGACTCAGGGTTTGCTCGATGGAGGTGACCCAAGTCAGAACATTGCGCGGTGAAGTCCAGGTATGGGGATCCATCTCGTGGTAATGCGCACCATCGTCGTGCTCGCCCGCGTGCTCATCGCCCGCGTGGGCGCCTTCATCGTGCTCATCGCCGGCAAACTTCAGCAGCGCCAAATCCTTGGAGAGATCAATGACTTCGGTCTCCCCGCCCGCGTTTTCCAACAAATCGGTCAGAAATTCCTCCAACCCCGCGCCGTTGATAAAAACAACGTCCGCGTCGCTGATCGCCGCGACATCTTGCGGCGCCGGCGAGAACGAGTGCGGATCGCTGCCCGGCGACAGCAGCACCGTGAGATCAATCGCCTCACCGCCGATTTGACGCACCACATCCCCCACGATCGTGGTGGTGGCGACGACCTTGAGCCGGCCATCCGGCGACGCTGCCGGGCCGCGACATCCTGGCAAGATCGCCAGCACCATCATCAACGCAAAACTAAAGGAAACTATTTTCCGCAACATAAAAACCCCTTTCTCTAATTGAAAATTATTTTCATTAAAACGGTAAAAAAAAGCGCGTTGGCTCACGTCCTATCGCGCAAGACCCGGCGCGCCGGAGACGGCCCGAATGCCGGCCATTTTACATCATACGACTTCTGATTTGTTCCCGGATGGACCGGGCGCCACCGCCACATCCGGCGGTCTTTTGCCGCGTCGCAGTTTCACCAGAGTGAGCGCCAGCGCCAACGGCCAGAAATGCAGCAACATCGGCCCGCCGCAGTCTGGGCAGGGAAGCAACCCCGCGCCCCACAGCCCGGCGATCCCCAACCACGACTTGAACGCCGCGTTCTTGACTTTGTCCTGTATATCTTTGTCCATGCGGCTATATCCTCTGGTTTGTCTGGCATTCCGGGCACAAACCGCTCAACTCCAACAAATGCGCGCTGATGACGTACCCCGTCTGCCGCCGGACGCTTTCCAACAAGGCCTCCAACCCGTGGCACGGAAACTCGATCACGCGGTGGCAACCCTCGCAAATCAAATAATGATGGTCGCTGCCGGCGCTGGCGTAGCTATGACAATGATGCTCGCTGTGGACGCGTCGCGCCAACCCCAACTCGTTAAGCAGATCAAGCGTCCGGTAGACGGTCACCAGCCCTAATGAAGGGCAAAGAGTTCTGCCCAGGGCGTAGATTGTTTCGGGATTGAGTCCGGCGGCGTTTTCCTCCAGCACTTGCAAGACGGCCAGGCGGGGCTGTGTCAGTTTGTAGCCGGCCTCGCGCAGAGCTTGCGCCATCGGTGTTTGTTTTGGATCGGTCATCGCTCCTCTTATTGAAAAAATCTTTCAATATGACCGCTACATGGTACCATAGTGAACACACTTGTCAAACCGGGTTATTGCAACACCTGCGGCGGCATAACGCCGCCAGGCTACTTTTAAAATCGCGCAGGGGAAAAAAGGAGAAATAGAAAGGAGATAATGACGCTATTTACTGCAAAGCGGCGACCAGGCCAGATAAGTCACAGTGGCCGTTGTAGGGAAGGTGTTAAGCAGAGTTTGATCGGCGGCATAGATTTCCAATCCGCCGGATCTTCCCACGGCAAAGAAGGCGCAGTCTGACGACCAACGTATCACCTGAGCCTGCCCAAAAGTAGACTCTCCTGGCAAAACAATCTTTGAGTCCTGACACAAAACCGGAGTGGATTCAGTCGTCAAATAGGCTTCGGGGGAGAAACACGCGATAGACTTGGAGCTAACACCAGTCAATACGCTTTTGGGGTGAGTAGAAAAATCAATCAGTAACCCATTCTCCAATCGGATACAGGCTGAGATCGGAGAAATCTCGGCCAGACCAAACTCAAGTTTGCCAAATGGCGGGTAGTATCTCCGCCGATCGTCTTCGGTTGGGAAAACCAGTTGCCCGTCTTCAACATCATACACGTCAGTCGCATGATCGCCATATTGATTGAAATAAGAAAAAAGCGCATACCGGCTATCCGCTGTCCAGCCGCCAAAATCCCCAAAGGTGCTGGAAGTGGGCTGCGTAACGTGATTTGTGGCTATGTTAATCAGATGATAAACAGGATTATTAACCGGATGTTGCCGGACGAAAAACACCAGTTTCTGTCCATCCGGCGACCAGCGCAGCGAAGCAGTCTTCGTCGAATCCTCTGAAGCCCAAAACTGGCTGGCATCTGCATTCAAAGCGTCTATGTAAAAGGCTTGGGAAAAACCATCGGGCGAGATCGTTATATAGGCAATCCTGCTAGAATCGCATAAAGATGGCGTAGGAGTAACTTCCGGTTGAATCTCACCGGTGATAACCACAGGAACGCTTGGAGTCTCGACCGAAGATAACCGTTTGTACTCGGTTACGAACGAGACGAGAGACAAAACTATCAGCACAAACACTTTCCAGTTCTGTGGCGACATGCTTAACTCCTATTCCAGATATTCACTTATGCAAAGCATTATCGGGGGGCGCGTGAAAGAGTCAAGAATCAGATTCTGCAAGTAAGTACTCAAGTATAGCGATAGATGGAAATCAATATTATACTATTGACAATACTGTGTAACATATAGTATAATATAACAAACAGTGAAAGGAGTCGCACACTATGAATGATCCTACACCCAACCTGATCTCAGAACTGCGGCGCGGCGCGCTGGCGATCAGCGTGCTCAGCCAGCTCCGCGAGCCAACCTACGGCTACGCGCTCAAGGAAAAACTGGCCGAGGGCGGCGTCGAGATTGACCAGGGCACGCTCTACCCGCTGCTGCGGCGGCTGGAGGAGCAAGGTCTGCTGCAAAGCGAATGGTCGCTCGGCGAGTCGCGCCCGCGCCGCTACTACCAACTCAACGAGACAGGCCAGACCGTCCTGGCAACCCTCACGAAGGAATGGCAATCCCTGGTAACCGCGATGCAACGGCTGCTGCAAGAGGAAACCTGACCGTTTTCGACACAAGCTACCGTGAGACGTGAAACGTGAAACGTAATCCGCATCTTAACTTTCAACTTTGTTATTGTCATAAAGTATTCGCAATAGTTTGTCTCAGCGTACTTGAGCAAGTTCCCCCCCTTTTATTCCCCCCAATGGGGGGAAGAAAGAATCTATCGCGCGCATTCCCCCCCGTTGGGGGGGATTAAGGGGGGGGCCGTCTTGGCGTCAGGCGCGGCGAATACTTCAAGACACTAACCAACTTTCAACTTGAAATTTTCGATTTTCTTTAAGGAGCTAAATAACTATGGAACTGATCAATCGTTACGTTTATCAAGTAGGCCGGCGGCTGCCGCAGCGCATGCGCGCCGACGTGGAAAAAGAGTTGCATTCGCTGTTGCTGGATGCGTTGGAGGAGCGCGCCGGACATCCGGCTGAGACCGGGTTCAGCGAGGAAGAGCAGGTCGCCGTGCTCACAGAGTTCGGGCCGCCGGAGAAGATGGCGGGCAAGTACCGACCTCAGCCACGTTATATCATCGGCCCGAAGGTCTTCGATCTGTACTTGCTGGTGGTCAGCGTAGTTGCCGGCGCAGGGCTGTTGGTCAGCATCATTACTATGATCGTCAGCATGCTGGCATCAAGAGAATCCGTCTCGGTGATCGAGTTGTTGCTGCACGGCGTGACGATCTTCATGAACATCGCGCTCAACGGCGTCGGATCCACCACCCTGGTTTTTGCGATCCTGGAACGGCTGATCCCCGATGAGGAGATCAAGCTGGACGACGACAAACCCTGGAACCCGCGCGAGCTACCCGTCATCGAACCGCGTGACGAGATCAAACCCGCCGGGCTGGTCGCCGAGATCGTGTTCGTATCATTGCTGATGACAGCGCTCCTGGCTTTTGGAAAAAACTTCGGGGGTGCGTACTACGACGGGGCCTGGCACGTGACGCCCACGTACCTCTCGGAGGCCTTCTTCTCCATTTATCTGCCGTTGCTTGTAGTCCGTTGGGGTGCGACGATCGTCCTCAACGTGATCCTGTTGCGTCAGGGGCGCTGGCAGACCGGCACGCGCATCGCCGACCTGCTGTGTCACGGGTTCGACCTCTACATCCTGGGGAGACTGCTCACGGGGCCTTCGCCGGTCAACGCGGAATTCTTCCCCAGCGCCTTCATCAATGCGCCGGAGGCGGCAGAGATCATGAGCAAGATGCTGGACAGCGGGCTGAAGATCGGATTCCTGGTCGCCCTGATCGTCACGATCATCGAGGTGGGCCTCAGAGCGTACCGGCTGATCCGGGATCAAATAGCAGGAACAACAACAGCGCCGCAAAGATAAGTCGTTTTGAATAGACCTCAAACACAGGGCAGCGCCAGCGTAAAGGCGCTGCCCTCCCCTTTCACACTCTCCGCCCAAAGTCGCCCGCCGTGCGCGGCGACGATGCTGCGCGAAATCGCCAGACCCAACCCGCTGCCGCCGTTTTCGCGAGCGCGCGCCGGATCAACCCGGTAGAACCGTTCGAAAACGTAGGGCAGGTCTTCCGCAGGAATTCCCTCCCCCGTATCGGTCACGACAATCCGCGCCTCTGTGTCCTGCCGCGCCGCCGTCACGGCGATACTTCCGCCGTCCGGCGTGTGCTGGAGCGCGTTGGACAACAAATTCAGCAGCACCTGCGCCAACCGTTGCGGATCGCCCCGGACCGGGAGCGGGACGGCTGCCGGGGTCACGGTAAGCGCCACGCCGCGCTCGCGGGCGGCGCCCTGAACACGCGCCGTCGCCTCGCGGGCCAGCTCGCCCAAATCGAGCGGCTGCAGCTCGATGCGCAACTCGCCGGCGTCGGCCAGCGACAAAGTGCGCAGGTCTTCGACCAGCCGGTTGAGATGCGCGACTTCGGCTTGCAATCCAGCCACCACCTCCGGCGTCGGCTGCACCAACCCGTCTTCGAGGCTTTCCAGATCAATCTGGAGCACGCTGAGCGGCGTGCGCAGCTCGTGGGCGACGTCGGCCATGGCCTGGCGGCGCAACTGCTGTTGCTCCTCCAGCCGGACGGCCATCGTATTGAACGCCGACGCCATCTCGGAAAGCTCGGCGACGCCGGCGTCGGGGACGCGCTGCGCCAGATCGCCGGCGGCGATGCTCTGCGCGGCAGCCGCCAGAGCGCGCACCGGCGCACTGAGGCGGCGGGCCTCCAACCGCCCGATGAACAACACGACCAACCCGACCAGCCCGGCCACCAACAACACAAGCCCATTGACCTGCTGCAAGAATTCGTTCTGGCGCGCCGTGAAGTCGCCGAGCGCCGAAGCGACGATGAGAACGCCGACGACCTGGTTATCCACGACGATGGACGCGCCCTTTTCGAAAGCCGCCGGGCGCAGTGAGAGCGGGGCAGCGTCGGGGTCGCTGTCGGCCACAACGTTGTGATCGGCGTCGTAGAGCACGATGCGCTCGACATCATTGACCATCATCGCGCCGTTCATCATCCCGCGCATGCCCCGAGGCGCCAGATTGCCGGACGGCTCGTGCGCGCCCCCGCGTCCAACCTGGCCGTTGTTGCCGGACGCCGGGGCGGCGGAGGGAACTTCTTCGGCCAGCAATGTTTCGACGCCGCTCCATCCACCGTTACGAACGTAGTAAGCGGTAAATCGCGGGGCCAGACGGCGCGCGTAAGCCTGCCCGGCGTTCGACACCATGTACGTGAAGCGGTTGACCATAATGCGATTGGTCAACAGCACAATCACCCCCGCCGTCACCACAATGATCGCCAGAAAACTCAGCGTCAAGCGCGCCCCCAAGGAGACAGGCCGAAAAAGAGACAAAGAGAAACGCCTGCCCTCTGTCTCTTGCCCCTTGCCTTTTGCCTCCTGCTTCATCTTCGTACCACCTCATCCGTGAACCGGTACCCCACGCCAAAGACGGTGAGCAAATAGCGGGGCTTGCCGGGGTCGGGTTCGATCTTCTTGCGCAAGTTGTAGATGTGCACGTCAATGGTGCGTTCCACGCCCTCAAAAACGCCCAGGTTGGCCGCATCGAGCAACTGCTCGCGGGTGTAGATGCGCCCCGGATGCTGCACGAAGGTCAACAGCAAATCGTATTCGGTAGGGGTGAGAGTAGCCGGCTCGCCGCCGACGAGGCAATGACGCGCCTCGGCATCGAAGACCACCTCGCCAAAATGGTAAGCTGCGCGGGCGGCTGCCGCCGGCGCAGCTTGTGTGCGACGCAACACGGCGCGGGCGCGGGCCACCAACTCGCGCGGGCTGAAGGGTTTGGTGACGTAGTCGTCCGCGCCCAGCTCCAACCCGATGAGCTTGTCGGCTTCCTCGACGCGGGCGGTGAGCATGATGATGGGCACATCGGACTCGCGGCGCAGGGTGCGGCAAACGTCCAGGCCGTCCATACCGGGAAGCATCAGGTCCAACACGATCAGATCGGGCTGCTCCTTGCGGGCCAGCTCCAATCCGGCAGGGCCATCGTAGGCCGCCGCCACGGTGAACCCGGCCTGCTCAAAGTAGCGTCGCGTTCCCTGAACAATTCTTGCTTCATCGTCAACAATCAGGATTTTCATAGGGTCATTGTATTCCTGAAACGTGAAACGTGAAACGTGAGAAGCCCTTCACGTTTCACGTTTCATAAGCTTATCAAGAAGTCGGCTATGCTTCCGGCGTGGCTTCGAGCTGGGGCGTTGCCTGGGGAGCGTTGCCGCGTCCGCGCATTCCGCCGCCGCCGCGCATGCCGCCGCCGCGACCGTAGCCGCCGGACGGCGCGCCGTTCAGCGGGCGCATACCGTCGCGCCCGCGCATCCCCGATCCGAAGGTGAAGCCGTCCGTCAGGCGTTGCAGCATGTGTTCTTTCATGGTCGCGATCTGAACGTCAGCTTCTTCCTGGGTCAGGGCGCCGTTCGCAACGGCCTGGTTGATCCGCGCGACGCGCGGGGCGACCACGGCGTCAACCACCTCGGCTACCGTCATCCCCTGTGCCTCGGCCAGCTGCGTGATGGTCTGGCCGGCATCCAGCGCCGTGGACAACTGCGTCACCGTCATCCCCAGGGTTTCGGCCAGGAGCGTCGGCGTCGCGTTGTCGCGACCCATTCCCCCGCGCCCACCGCGTCCCTGCACGCAGACGTTCTGACACTGGCACGGCGTATCAGAGGCGGAAGGCGTTTCCGCCGGCGGCGTCGGGCCCTGCGCCGCAACCACCCCTACCACCACAACCAACAGGGCTGCCACCATCAAACCTATCAAACCCAATTTCTTAGCCATTGTTATTGGCCTCCTTTGTCTGAAGATGGTTACAGTCTAACCGGAAGTTATGAAGAAGTTGTTAAGAAGTCATAGGGATTTGATGGGAAGTTGGCCGGGCCTGCCCTCAGCGAACTCTTGACATACTCTCAGAAAAGTCACAGGGAAGTCCAATATTCTACTTTCAGTTGGATGAAAATCACGGTCTACATGTCAGAGACATAAAGGGGGTTTTTCGCACACGGCATACCGTGTGCGAAAAACTCTCCCCTTACCCTGACCGTCGAAGGCGAATCCAATAACTTTCAACTTTTAACTGTTTGCAGAGGAGATGATTATGAGAAAAAGTATCGGATTGATGATTGCATGGATTGCGGCATTGACCCTGGTCGCCTGTCTTGGCTCCGCCGGCAGCGCGCTTGCCGCCCAACCGGCGAGCAGCGCCACGGAGAGCCAGATCGCCGGCGCCGGTCTCTACCAGACCATGGACTATTCGATCACCACCTATCTGCCGCTGGTCATCGGCAATGGCAGCGGCTCGGTGGTGACGACCTACATCGTCCTGGAAGGCGATTCGATCAGCTACAGCGGCAGCGGCGCCGTCATTGACGGCAGCGTCATCACCATCACGGACGCCGGCAGCTACGACGTCATCGGCGCGCTGTACGATGGGCAAATCATCGTGAGCGCGGGGGATGAAGATGAAGTGGAGCTGATTCTGCACGGCATCGCCATCACCTGCACCACCACCTCCCCCATTTTCGTGGCCGGCGCGGACAAAACCACCCTCACGTTAGCCGCCAACACGACCAGCTACGTCACCGACGGCGCTGCTTACGTCTTCCCCAACCCGGAAGAGGACGAACCCGATGCCACGATCTTCAGCAAAGACGACCTGGTGATTGACGGCGATGGCGCGCTGGTGGTAGACGCCAACTACAACAACGGCATCGCGAGCAAGGACGACCTGAAGATCAAAGGCGGCGTCATCACCGTCACCGCCGTGAACGACGCGATCCGGGGCCGGGATTCCCTTGAGGTCAAAGACGGCACAGTCACCGTCACCGCCGGCGGCGACGGGCTGCAATCCAACAACGACGAAGACGCGGCCAAAGGCTACATCCTCATCAAGGGCGGCGACTTCAACGTGACCTCCTTCGCCGACGGCATCCAGGCCGAGACCGCGCTCACCATCACCGGCGGCACGTTCGACATCGTCACCGGCGGCGGCAGCAACAACGTCACCACCGACACCGCCAAAGCGCTGAAAGCCGGCGTCAATCTCTCCATTGAAGATGGCAACTTCACCGTTGACGCCGCCGACGACGCCGTCCACTCCAACAATACCCTCAGCATCACCGGCGGGACGCTGGAAGTTGCATCGTCCGACGACGCCATCCACGCCGAGATCGCGCTCACGATCACCAACGGCGACATCAACATCACAAAATGCGTCGAGGGCATCGAAGCCACCCAGTTGACCATTGACGATGGAAACATCCACGTGGTCTCCAGCGACGACGGCATCAACGCCGCCGGCGACCTCACCAGCTCCCCCGACTACTTCTTGCACATCAACGGCGGCTACATCGTGGTGAACGCCGCAGGTGACGGGATTGACGTCAACGGCTCGATCACAATGTCCGGCGGCGTAGTGCTGGTCAACGGGCCGACCCGGAACGACAACGGCGCGATAGACTACGACTTCACCTTCGTGATCAGCGGTGGATTCCTGGTCGCCGCCGGCAGCTCCGGGATGGCGCAGGCGCCCAGCCAGACCTCGACCCAGTACGTAGTCAAGATGAACTTCCAGAACACCCAGGCCGCCAACTCGCTCTTCCACGTCGAGACCAGCGGAGGGGAGGAAATCCTGACCTTCAAGCCGGCCAAGCAATACCAATCGGTCATCTTCTCGATGCCCGCATTGGCGAACGGCGCCGGCTACGCCATCTACACCGGCGGCAGCCACAGCGGCGCCGAGACCGACGGCCTCTACGCCGGCGGCGCCTACACGCCCGGCACGCAGGCGACCCAGTTCACCATCACCGGCATCATCACCAACATCGGCGGCGGGCCTCCCGGACCCGGCGGCATCGTTACCACCCGGCTACACTAATCATTCACCTAAAAAATAATCGCCGTCAGTTTAGCAACTGACGGCGATTATCACAAAAAATGGCCTCTGTGAACTCCATGGCAAAATCTTACTGCGACGCGTAAGCCAGCACTCTTGCCGGCCCGCTCACGCTTTCCGGATGCAGCGCGCCCCTTGGCCCCAGACTTCGCCGCGTCCGCCGCGTTGACCGCAGATGACGCCTTCGCCAGCTACAGCGGCGCCATCGCCGTCGCCGAACAAAGCGCCGCCCTCGACCTGGTGACGCCAGACGGGACTTACACGCGCAGTCTCGCCGTCGCGCCGACCCTGCACAGGGCCAGATCACGCCCTTCGAGACGGCGACGTTCCAGGCAGCTTCGACGTGTTTCCCTTATTTCCGATCTTCATCTTGTAACGCTTGATTGGCTGTCCGACTTCCCAATACCAGCAGGCGTTCAAATGCTGCTAACGCCTGGGATTTTATCTCTGGGTCTTCCATATACTTGTAAATTGCCAATGACAAACGTACCAAGTAAGGTTCGATAATCGCCACAGATGTTCGCATATCGGTTATCTCATTGCCGACGAGGTCTAAAATACGATTCATCGTCAATAATGCCAGACTCGGAATGCTGGTTACTACGGAGGTTAGATATTTCAGAAAGTGTTCAATCCCATCAAGCAAGGCCGGAGAATTGATAAATGGCTCAATAAAAGGTAACAAGTCATCAATATCCTCTGGGTCTAAATAGGTAAAACACTCACCCACGTATGAACGCACTCGATCATCAGAATCATTCATCAATACGCATAAACCTGTTGCACAAGTATTTTGAACTTCTTTCTGACTAAGGTTACGTGCATAAACCTGCGCCGCGCCCCTTCGCAATGCAATATCCCCATGCATGACTTGATCAACCAAATCTTGCGTTTCAGGGTAATGAAATCCGGCCAAGCAGACCAATCTTGCTCCAGCCTGACGTGTCATAGAATCAGGGTTGCGCAGCATATTCTCCAAAAAAGGTCTGATCCTAAGAAAATGATCTCGATAAACCCAATAAAGGAAACGGGAAATCTCATCGCTTTGTATAAGCCGCGGATGACCATCTAGCGCAGTTTCAAATATAACGAGGCAACGAACAGCGTTTTCCTGTAACAGTGGCCCAAGACTACCGATAACACCGGCGCGTACTGCGGTAGACTTATCCTCAGCCGCTTGCTCAAGTATCAAAAAGGCTCGCTCGGTTTGCGTCGGTGTATACGATAAGGCGCATGCACATACCGCTTCAATTGCAACGCCACGCACGGAATTAATCGCGCTTGTATATGGGTCGTTGACAAAGCGCTGAGAATTGGGACGCTCATCACCATCTTGAATCTCAGGCCATACACCGTCGCCCGGGTCCGGATCATTGATCGCCCAATCACCCATCAAATCAAGCAAATCATTGGGAACTGCCACCCTTTTCGAGCATTTTATCAGAGCCTGGCATACGCCATCCCGAAATCTTCCTGTAATCCGCAAGAAGAATTGCCGGACGACATCAAATATACATTCCGCGTAAATGTCCGAATCCGCCAACCCTGAGATTGCGGCTTCCACATAATGCAACGGGATCGTCTCGTCAAAGCGCAAGGTTAAAGCATAAAAGCGGTCGGGGTCATCCCTGACATGTTTTGAAAAGGATCGAGAAAGTTCGACTATGCCGCCCTTTAACGCCTCTTCGCGGGGCATGCCCCAGTCGGTTGACTCGTCATACTCGCGCATTGCCTTAAGCCAGTCTCCATCGGACATTTTGAGCAGCGAAGACTCCTCAATAGGCGATCCTATCCCTGCAAGAGTCGCCATCCCGCCGGGAACGGTCAACCTGAAGTCAGGGAATTTCCGTTGCAGTACCCCTAAGCGATCCTGCGCTGTGTCACTCAGTAAGTCTCGGGAAACACTCTTAAGGAAACGTAATTGCGTGATACCGTGCGACTGCGGCGGCTCCCGTTCTGGCCGCAAATCTAAGATCATTTTTTCCAAGACAGACCGACGATTAGCATCAATATATCGAAATGCCGCACCGTATAGACGGCAAGAATCATAGCGCGGACTTTCTAAAGTTTCTCCTATGTTAAGCCGGCGTGGATCGCCAATCAAATAATCGAAGATATCATCCGCGTACATTTGTGGATCAGACAAATACGCCCAGGCTAACACACGTTGTATGGCGAGTCGCTCTATGTGCGCAAGTTCGGACGCCACGACGCGGAATTCTGAAGGTTTTGCCTGCGCGAATTTCGCCAATGCCTCAGCTATATGACGAGCAAAACGCGCGCCTTTTTCCAGATGCTCGCCATACCATCCCCGAACAAAAATCGCATCTGAAGGGTAAGAACCTCTCACTTCATAAGGCTGCGTCAAAATTTCGACGGCGCGAACAAACCACGGCAAAAGATATTCTACAATGGCTTCAGGATAGTTCTGTGAGGCTGCGTCCATAACCAAGTCTATGGCATACTCACCAAGCAATTTCTGATTCCAGGAAAAATGATCAAGCATCCCATCAAGATAGGCTTGCACAGAACTATCAGCCGTTTGTTGTTTTGTTTGGCCTTCACTCACCAACTCGGCCAGGCGGTAATCCAAATATGCTAGTAATGCACGACATCCTGCTGCGGGATTAGATTTCGCCAGACTGTGCAAACATGATTGTTCATGCATAGTCATCCGCCCTCTGTGAAACAAGTCAACCAACATATTGAGAGCGTCTTCGCTTTGCCAGGTTTGTATACGCGACAAGCAGTCGGCGATTCGCGCATCCCAAGACTCATCCCGACCCAGGTAGGAACGCAGTCTTGCCAAAACCGCGTCAGAGCGCGTCTGGATCATCGTACCGAGGAAGCCAATCACAACATTCAAGAATTGTTCATCCTCATTCTCCATAAGTTTCGGCAAGACGTCCCCGTTCAAAAGGTCGAACCACTTCACATTGCCGCCGACAGCCCAAAAGAATCGTGCTCGGCGGTTAATGTCTCCCAGCAATCGTTTAGCAATGCCAAATTCTTCGTCGGTGGGATCCATTAAGGCCCCCAACCAATCAATCACTAGGAAGCGCAAATGGATTCGCAGATCCTCTGCAAAGAGCAATGATTTCAGTTCTCGATAGTAAGTTGTCTCATCAGTTCCCCGCAAATAGGCCAATATCTGTAACATCTGAGAGCGTTCGAAAAGCCCCTGCAGTCCACCAAGTATTTCTTGACTTAGAGACGTCCCCCCCGCAACGAAACGGCGCGCATAACAATAATCAAACAACGTCTGGTGTGTAAAAGACCAGTTCTCTCGTTCAAAGTGAATAAACCCCGTGTGTTGAAGATACTCGGCGGCCTTTCCATACTCGTCAAGGACAACTGCAGGGACCGTGAGCCGTCGCCGGGCGTGCATTTCGTCTACAAGCCGGTAAATGGCCGTGTGAGGTTGCAAAGAATCGGACGTATTGGGCAAAGGTTTCGTTATGTATCTCTGCCACAACGCTCCGTAGAGACCTTGCAAGGTGTGAAAGCTTTCAAGAGTTTGTGATTCCTGATTGGCGACCGCTTGAACATAGGTTTTCAAATGTTGGGGAACGGTGAGCAAGTCTCTATGATTTGGGAGCAAACGAACGCCATCAATCCCTATTCTTTTTAGTACTCTATCAACTTCAATCTCATTCAGGGGTTGCAATTTAAATAGTTTTTCAGTCTTGATATTCGACAAACGCGGATCGTTATTGAGATCAAAGAGGCGACATGAAGCTAAAATACGCACGTTCGGAAAATTCTGCAAGCGTGACAGCATACTTAGCAAAACATCAAGCGTTGCTTGATCTGCTGAGAGTGAAAGAGAGAGGGCATCTAGCTGATCCATCAACACCACAAACAAACTCTTATCTCCCAAGTCTTTGGCGCACTGCTCCACCGAGGCAGGCAATCCCAAACGGCGCGCTAAGTCTGTTGGGTCTTTGACGCCTGAAAGTGTGTCTCCTTTGATAGGTAAAACAAAAACCTCCAGTTCTTCCAAACGCATCAGCACTTCCTGCATAACCACCGTCTTGCCCCCGCCAGGTTTATCTATGAGCATTCCCAGCCGTTCCTTGGACTCGGCGTTCAATACCCAATCAACGATCTGATTCACCTCGGGGCGTACAATATGGATGCCTGCGATTTCATTTGGGTAAGCGCGCAATTCAGCTCCGGCTTGATGAATTGCATCTAACAGCGCCTCGCGCGGGAGCTCAGTGGATGGTGTAGAAATCGCGTGAGAACTGTCACTGCTGAGGTATTGCGCCTGATCAACGGGGGTATTGTGGACATTGCCCGAATGGTCAAAAGCGTGCGTTGGCGAGTTATCCCACAGTCGACCATCCTCCAGCCGCATCAGCAATACCGGCACGCCCACATCTGGTGCTTTATCCGCTAATAGCACGCGACGCGCAGCGTTGAGCGCGCGGTCTACTTCACCATGACGAAATAGCTCCTTGTAAAACAGTGGTGCCAGTACGTGTGTGCTTGTAAAAGCAACACGATCCTGCATCGCCACTACGGCAGGGATGCCAGCTTGCACTAACTTGGGCGCAACACCAGCGAAGGCGTCCACTGTAGAACGAGTAGCGCTCTCACAAACAGCTAAAAAGATCAAATGTGGGCAATCTTGCCCCAGATGCACAAAGATGCCGGCGAAATCAGCATCAGAAACGACGTGAGTTTTACCCACACGATCTTGCAAGTAGATATCAGCTTGGTCATGCTTGCCTTTGAATACACCATGCGCAATCAGATGCAAAATATGTGGATGATGCTCACTGAGAGCGATTGTCAAGCGCTCCAACGTTACCGGGCCGTCCAAAACTTCCAGGGCTATAAGAGAAGAGGGCATATCTGCAAACGCAGTTTCGAGGCATTGCCGCTCGGCATCCACATTCAATGGCACAAGTCTTCTATCCGCCAAGTCGGTGGGATTAGAGATTGCCGCTAGTACGCGAATAGGACGCTCTACGATTAATCCTCTCCGGGATTGGGGGACATCCAGGTAGCGAGAGAAAGGTGTATTGGCGTCAGCCGCGATGAAGGTCCGTCCGTCATGCAATAGTTCCCAGGGTAGCGCGTGGAGTTCTGGCGTCTGCGTCCCCAGCCGTAAATGTATACGATAAGACCCATGCATAGCGCCCCATGCCTCACGCAGCTTGCCATTTGCAAAGAGCGCATCAAAAAGCCGTTGCCCATCACGCCCCGTATCGGCAGAAGATGTCCAAGGGCATAACAAATTTGCGGCGAGAGAACTTTCAAATTCCCCTTTGTCACTTAAGCGGATGTGGACACAATATCCATCTCCGCTATCGTGGATGTCAATCGCAGCTGTGTCAGATTCTCGCTCATTCAATGTTGTCCTCACAAACGGCAATAGAAGTGTGATACATTTCAGCGTTTCATTTCTGCGGCAAACATTCTCAGTGTAGTGTGGTATGCCCAAAAGCGCAATCACAAAATAAGACAGATAACGCAAAACTGCAACGAATTCCTTGCATCTTTTTAGAGCTTCCAGTATCATCCTCATAAGCAGCATAAAGGCGGGAAGTAGAAACAAGGAACAAGAGAGCGGGAAGAGAAGGAAAGCTTTGTTCTCAGTTTCCAATTTCTGGCTGCCAATCTCTATCTCAAAAGTCTCAACGAAAGGAAAGTTTATGGGCACATCAACTCCCATCACGGTCGTGATCGCCGACGATCACGAAATAGCGCGTGTGGGCCTCCGTGTAATCTTGCAGACAGCCCCTGATATTGCTCTCGTAGGAGAAGCTGCTAACGGCTCGGAAGCAAAGCGGCTCATTGAACGGCTAAAACCCCATGTTGCTGTTTTGGATCTGGTTATGCCAGATGCATCGCCTTCCGATATTACTCTATGGGCTTACAAGCATCATCCTGAAACAGCGATCTTGATTTTAACGGGGCACAGTCGTGATTATTACTTGGCGCAAATACTGCAAGCTGGCGCAGCAGGTTTTCTCAGCAAAGACGAGCAAGGGCAAGGACTCATTCATGCCATTCGGCGGGCAGCGGATGGGCAAATGATTTTCACGCAGGAGCAACGGCGGCGAGCACAGGAATGGCAAGTAAACGTACAGACGCCATGGAAAAGACTAACGCCGCGTGAGCAAGATGTTTTACGCTTGATTGCAAAGGGCATGAACAACTGTGAAATCGCGGAACGACTTCAGATAAGCAGAAAAACAGTAGAGAAACACATCTGCCGTGTATTCGCTACTATTGGAGTGAAGTCAAGGACAGAGGCGGCGCTATGGCTAAGAGAATCCGGGTTGGAATGATGTTAGAAAACGGGCGGGGAATTACCCATGCGAAAATGGGGAATTTCCGGGTGGACAACGGTCTCACTCTTTGGTAAAGTGTCATCGTCCAGCAGATCATCCAATTTCAAATAATCGTAAAGGAGTGTGAAATGGAAAAACGTATCTGGAAGATCGCATGGTTTTTAGGCGGAATCGTGCTTACTCTAGGCCTGGCATTGGCGGCAGGTCTCCTGACATTGCCGCCGGATAGCGGCGACGCCAGCAAGATTGGCAGCGCTGAAGCGACGGTAAACAGTGTGGAGCAACCCTCTGAAACTATCACAAGAACCATCCCGCAATACCCAGTTCTTCCACACGCTGACGTCGCTGTGGTAACGCAAGATTGGCCTACTTATGTCAATGAAACTTATGGGTTTCAGATTCGCTATCCGGCTCATTTCTATACAACCACATGGGTGGTAAGCGGGACACGCGCCATGTATGTCAGTTTCATAGACCGCAAATGGAAAGGTCAATCGGAGGTGCCGGATATCGGCATCGTCATATATAACAATCCGGAGAAATTGCCGCTGAGAACCTGGCTCATGACCCACACCGGCGATCCGGCGAATCCGGAAACAACAGAAAACGTGCTGTTCGTTGACCCTGGCAAAATCGAAGAGGTCAGAACCGCCGGCGCGACCGCGTTGAAATTCGTGGATGGCGGCATGTTCCCCATGCCGTCCCTGCTTATGGATCAAGGAAAGTATGCGATGAAAGTATATTACACACCCATCGGCCCGGACAATCTTGAACCCGTATATGAGTTGATGTTGGCGACCTTAGAATTCAAACCCACCAACTGAGCAAAGGGATAAGGCAAAATGAACAAGACCATCGCACGCTTAGGCGCCTTGACCTGCGTTATAGCAGTCGTCATCATTGCATTAGGGCTACCGCGACAGGCATCAGGGACAGAAATTCAAGCAACAGGATATGAACTGCCATGGAAATATTGCACCTGGCAAACAATGACTAACGGATGGGGAAACCCAGGTTCCCACAGCACCACTCAAATGAGGTATGCTTACGACTTTGGTATGGCTACCGGCGTGCCGGTACGTGTAACCAGGGGCGGGACAGTCACCTACGCGAAAACGACTAGTTCTGGATGTGGCGGGCCTGAATTTGCCAACGATGCTAAATATGTAACCGTTGCTCACAACGACGGCACTGCAACTCTCTACCTGCACCTGAGTCAGGTTTATGTCAGTGTAGGTCAAGCCGTGGCGCAAGGGCAGACTGTCGGTCTAAGCGGAAACACCGGTTGGACAGGTTGCGCTGCACACCTGCATTTTCAACGACAGGCGCAAGGGGGATGGATCACTAACTCGACCACAATCTACTTCGACGAATATCCTGGAACGGAGTTACAGGATTATCAATCATACCGCTCCCTGAATTATTGGGGTGGGGACAATTCCAATTGTCCTATGCGGATGCCCTAGAAAATTTTTACTACCAAGAACGCAAAGGCCACGGAAAAATCAGAAATTCTCCGTGGCCTCTTTGTATCTCAACAATATCAAAAAAACAACTTCGCCAGACGCAGCAACCCCTGATTCCAGGCCACCCGGTGGGTGATGCCGGTGCCCTGCACGGCGGCGCGATTCTCCAGGTACCAGCGATAATTGCGCAGCAGGGCGTCGGTGTTGGAATAGCGCGGGGTGAAGCCCAACACGCGCTCGGCCCGCTCGACCGACACAAACGAGTCCTTGGCGGCAGTCTTGTAAGTCCACGCATACAACGGCGAAAGGTGCAGCCATTCCAGCACAGTCAGCGCCGCGGTCATCGGCCCGGCCGGGAAAGGGATGATGCGCTTCCCGTGGCCGGCGGCGTCCAACACAGCCTGGAACTCCTGGCGCATGGTCGTGAAGACTTTGGCGCCGATGTTGAAGCACGTGTTCGCCGCGCTCGCCTCGGCGAACGCCGCCAGATCAATCGCCGCGCACAGGTCTTCGACGTCCAACAACTGGTAAGGATTGTCGCCGCGCCCGAGCATCGGGAAATTTTTGCCTTCGGCGGCCCACTCGTACAGCAGCGAGAACACGCCCAACCGCTCCGGCCCGACGAACGATTTGGGGCGCAAAACCGGAATCACCAGCCCGCGCGCCCGGTACTCCGCGCAGATACCCTCGGCCACCACCTTGGTCTCGCCGTAGGGGCCGACGCCGTCCAGCTTGTCGTCCTCCAGCAGCGGATGGTGGTCGGGAATGCCGTAGACGGCGGTGGAAGAAATGTAGACCACGCGGTTGATGCCCTTCTGTAGCGCCGCCTCGAACACGTTGCGCGTGCCGTCCACGTTGGTCGTCCAGATGTCCTCGCGCGAGTACAACGGCAGCGCCGCCGCCCCGTGCACGACGAGGTCGCAGCCCTCCATGGCCCGCAGGAGGGTCGCCATGTCGCGGATGTCGCCCTGGATGATATTCACCCGGTCGGCGACGTCGGGATACTTGAACTCGGCGATGTCCAGCGAGGTCACGGTGTGGCCGCGCTGCAACAGATAGCGGATCAGGTTGATGCCCAAAAACCCGGCGCCGCCGGTGACCATGAAATGGCGCGGTGACTGTGACTCGCTCATCGGCGCGCCTCCAGCCACGACAGCCAGGCGTCCACGCCCGCGCCGCTCTTGGTCGACAGCGCCAGAACGTCCGCGTCGGGATTCAGCCCGTGCACCAGCGTCTTGAACGCCGCCAGGTCGAAATCCAGCAACGGCGAAAGGTCCAGCTTGGTCACCACCACCAGATCCACCGCCTCGAAAATGCCCGGGTACTTGTAGGGCTTGTCGTCGCCTTCGGGCATACTGAGCAACGCGACTTTGTACGTCTCGCCCAGATCGAAACTGACCGGGCAGATCAAATTGCCCACGTTCTCGATGAAAAGTAGATCGAGCGGGGTGTCCGGCAGAGCGCCCAGCGCGCTGTGAATCTGCGGCGCGTCCAGGTGGCAATTGCCGCCCGTGTTGATCTGCACCACCGGCGCGCCGGTCGTAGCGATGCGATCGGCGTCCACCTGCGAAGCGATGTCGCCCTCGATAACGCCGATGCGCAGCTTGCCCTGCAGCGCCGCGATCGTCGCCATCAGCAGCGTCGTCTTGCCGGCGCCCGGCGAGGACATGATGTTGATCACCGTGACCCCGCGCTCGGCAAAGGCCGCGCGGTTCTGCTGCGCCGTCGCCTCGTTGGCGACAAGAATGTTTTGAATAACCGGAATACGTTCTGACACGAGAAACCTCCTAGGGATATGGAATTGGGGGATTGGGGATTGGGGAGTTGGGGAATTGGGACGGAAGTATCCCTTCCCAATCCCTTAATCCCTCAATCCCTTAATCCCCCCCTCCGATTAAAAAATCAGCGCGACAATCTCTCGCGCGTAAATCATCGTCAGCGCGGCGCCTAAGATGAGATAGGGGCCGTAGGCGATGGCAGTGTTAAGGCCGCCGCGCTTCGTCGCCAGCACTGCAATCGCGCCGATTCCGCCCAGTACGAAAGCGATCAACAACGATTCCAGGATCAGCGGGAAGCCGAGCATCGCGCCGATGTACGTCGCCAGCGTGATGTCGCCCTCGCCCAACGCGCCCTCGCCGAAGGTCGCCACGCCCAACCATACCAGCAGCCGCATCAGCAGGAAGGCCAGCCCCGCGCCTTCGAGCGCCGTCAACCAGGTCCAGTTGCGCGGAGACGGGATCGCCGGGCCCATCAACGTCCCCACGATCAACATCACGGCGATGGATGGGAGCATGATCAGGTTGGGCACCAGCTTGACCTCCAAATCGGTCACCAGGATCATCTCCAGCGGGATCAGCGCCGCCATCGAGACGAGCGACCGCCAGAAAACGCCGTAGCGCGCCGCCAGCATCCCCCAGCAGAGCGCCAGGAAGAGCTCGCCGAGCAAGCGCGGCGTGCGGAAAGGCTTCGCGCATTGCTGGCAACCGCGTTGCCCGGTCAACAGAGCCAGCAGCGCACTCCACTGTAACACGCCGTAGGGCGCCTCGCAGTACGGGCACACCGGGCGTTTGAGCGGCTGCCGTTTCATAATCGCCTCAGCGGCGTGAGCCGCAAAAGCGCCGACCAACCATCCCAGTAATCCAAAAAGTATTGGCATCATAAGTCCTTTCAATAATCAACACCTACCCGCCGCCCACCGGCGGGAAAATCCCCACTTCGTCCCCATCCTTCAGCCGGTAAACCTCCGCGCGGGCGCGTCCGTTCACGAACGTCACCTTCACCTCGTTCGCCCGGATCTGCAACTGCGCCACCACATCGGCCAGCGTGCTCCCCTCCGGCAACTCCATCGCAAAAGGCTCCCCCGCCGCCACCTCAGGCCGGTAACGCTGCAATGCCGCAAACAATTTCACTGTAATTTGCATAACACACCCCACGAAAATCATGAATCATGAATCAAGAATTGCATTCATGATTCGTCATCAAATCCGCCGCCGCCACCGCCATCAACGTCGCCGCCGTCTTGAGCGCGCGCTCGTCGAAGTCGAACGTCGCCGCGTGGTGCTCGCCGCCGATGCCCCCGGCACCCACGGCGATGTTGGTCGCCTGACCGCCCTGCGTTTGCACGCGGCGCATCATATAGGTGAAGTCCTCGCTGCCGCCGCTGCCGCCGCGTTCGGCCAGGCGGATGCCGCCCAGGGCCTGCGCGACGCGCTCGACCCGCGCCGCCAGCTCGTCGCTGCTGTCGGCGCTCTGCGCGGCGCCCATCGCGACGATCTTCAGTTCGCAGCCGTACATCGCCGCCGCCGCTTCCAATACCCGCACTGCGGAATTGTACATGAATTCGTTCAGCTCGGTGTTCGCGCCGCGCGTCTCGACGACCAGATGCGCATGGGCCGGGATGACGTTGCGCCCGCTCCCCGCTTCCAGCCGCCCCACGTTGATGCGCGTCGCCCCCAGCCGGTGACGCGGGATCGCGTGCAGGTTCAGCGCCGCCGTGGCCGCCGCCAGCAGCGCGTTGCGCCCGGCCTGCGGATTGGCGCCCGCGTGCCCCGCCTCGCCGGTCAGGTAGGCGTCGAACTTGGTCGTCGCCAGGTAACCGCCCATGCCGGAGACGATGTCGCCCAGCGGGCGCCCGTTGTACAGGTGATGCCCCACCAGGAAATCCACGCCGTCCACCACCCCCGCCTCGACCATGGCCCGCGCGCCGCGCACGCCCTCTTCGGCGGGCTGGAAGATCAGCCGCACCTTGCCGCGCAATTGGAGTTTCAGGCCGGCCAGAATTTGCGCGACGGCCAGACCCACCGATGTGTGCCCGTCGTGGCCGCAGGCGTGCATGGCGCCCACGTTGACCGAGGCGAAGCCCTCGCGCGCCGGGCGATGGCTCGCGTCCCGGCTCTCCGTCAGATCCAGCGCGTCCATATCGAAGCGCAACGCCACCACCGGGCCCGGAGCGCAGTCGAGCGTTCCCACCACGCCGGTGAACCCGCCGCGCATCGCTTCCACAAAGGCCGGGTCGCCGCCCTGCGCCAGCGCGCGCAGCCGGTGCGCCTCCAACGCCTCCGGTGCCGGAACGCCCATGCGCGCATCTTCGCGCAGCACTTCCCGGCCCACGGCGACGGCGTACCCCAGGTCGCTCAGCCGCCGGGCCACCCGCGACGCCGTGCGGAACTCCGTCCAGCCGGATTCGGCGTACTTGTGAAAATCCCGCCGGTCGGCGATCAACTGCGCTTCAAGCGCCGACGCGCGGGCGCAAATATCACGAATCATAGAGCGCTCCTCAGAAAATAGCTTTAGCGGCATCTTGCCGCGCCATTGGCTGTTAGCCGTTAGCCAAGAATCGCCGCTGACGCGACGGAGGGTTAAAAGGAAGTGTTTTTTCGTGCGGGGGTACCCGCACGAAAAAACA
>DAOUFX010000137.1:0-8042 GCA_034429675.1 Anaerolineae bacterium
GGAGTGTTTTTGCGGGCGAGTACTCGCCCGCAAAAACACTCCTCATATCCGGCTAACAACTGAAGGCTAAAAGCTATCTTCAAAGAAGGAAACATTCGGAGAATAAGAACAGAAACATTGTAGCGATTTCCCAAGAAATGTAAAAAAGGGCACAGAGAAGTTGAATTCTCCGTGCCCTTCGTGTCTTCGTGGTGAAATGACGTCTAGCGCGCCGTCTCCACCAGGCACAACGTGTCTACGGCGAACATGGTGGCGTAGTAGTTGTCGTTGGTGGCGTCAATTTGCAGCGTCAGGGTCATGCCGGCGTGTGCGGTCAGGTCAATGACCTCCTGCTGCCACACGCCTCCGTCGCTCGTGTCGTCGTAATGGCGCGAGGCCACGACGTCGCCATCCGCCTCTTTCAAGGCGATGTCCAGCCAGTCATAATGAGGCATGATTTCGGCGCTGTCCACCCGCCACCAGTACGAGAGTTGCCCCCCGGCAGGGATGACGACGGTCTGCGAGACGACGTCCCACACGCCTTCGCCGCCCAGATGCGCGGCGGATTGCCCCTGGAAGGAGAGCCCGGGGCCGATGATGGCGTGCACTTTGTGCCCGGTGCCGGTCGTGTGGGTGTACCAACCCGTCCCGCCATCCTCGAAGTCGCCGTTGACGAGGGCGTTGCCCGCACAGCCGCCCCACTCGTCAATGATGATGTCCATGGTGTCGCTGAGGACGCCGCCCTCGCCCGTCACCGTGACGGTGACCGTCTTGACCCCCGGCGTGTCCCAGGCCAGCAGGATCGTGTCGCTCAGACCGCCGGATTGCGAAATGGTCGCCAGGTCGGTGGCCGTCCAGCCGTAGGACAGCGGCGTGGTGGTCGAGACCGGCGAGACGGCGGCGACGAAGCGATACGCGCCCTTCGCGAAACCGGTTTCGGGCCCGGTCAATTCGACCGAAAGCGGGGCCGTGTAGCCGTAAGCATACTCCCGCAAAACCAGCGGCAGGTACACGGAACGGCGCACCGCCGGCTGTATCTCGACTTCCCGCGTGACCGTGATCGGCTCGGCGCAGTTGACGGCGCTGAGGGTGATGGTGTAGAGCCCCGGCTCCGCCCAGCGGTAGGTCGCGGTGATGCCGTTGGTGGCGTCCGGCGTGGGCGTCCAGGTGTAGGTGATCGGCAGGGTAGCGCTGACGGGCGCGACTTCTGCGGCGAAGGTGTAGAGGCTGTCAACGTAGAGCGTTCCCGCCACGTCCAGCGGGCCGGCGACGGCGACGCCGGTAAGGGGAATGCAATCCTGCACGCTGTTCTCAAACTGCGTGTGATCGAAGGGCCGCGTTGCGCCCGCTTCCGGCTCGACCAGCGCCAGGCCGCGCGGGCCTTCGACCGTCAGATTGGCGACGGTGTACGGGCCGTCCACGCCGCTCAGGGCGATGTCCCGCCCTGAGAAGCGCAGGGTGGCGACTGCCGGACCGGCGCTCGCCAGATCGAGGCGGGTTTCCGCTTCCAGCTGCGGGAGATCGGGCCGCAGCGCCAGCCGCGCGGCGACGGTGTAGACGCCGGCGCGGCGCACTTCCAGCGGCAACGTCACGTCCAGGGCGTCGAACGTCCCGTCGCCGTTCAGATCAACGCCCTGCGCGACCATCTCCGCAGCGCCCCGGCGCGCTTCCCATCCGACGAAGTCGGCGGCGGCATAGGCGGCAGTCGTGTAGACGTCCGCGAAATCGGCGACGGGAACGGGCTGATCCTGCGCCAGCAAGGTCAGCGCGCCCAACACCAGCGGGCCGTCGCCGTGCTCCGCCAGCAGCTCCGGCGCGAACTCCAACGCGGCGGTCACGGCGTCGCCGGCAGAGCCCGACACGGTCGTGCGAGCCGAACCGAGCGGCGTCCCGTCGGCGGCGCGCAAGTCGCCGATGAGCGTATACGCGCCGGCCTGCGTCAGGCGCACGCCCACGTCCACGCGCAGCGCGTCCCACAGACCGTCGCCGTCTTTGTCCACCCCGGCGTCATCGTAGGTTCCGGCGAGCTGCGCCCCATCCGGCGCGACGGCCACCAGGGCCGCATCCTGCCGCTGGTACGCCAGCCCGTCGGGCGTCACGCCGCTGAACTCGACCACGATCCGATAGACGCCGGGGGCGGAGGGCGTGAAAGCGGCAGCGTAGATGCCGTCGGCGGCCTGGTTCTGGAGGTCAACGTCGGCCAGGGACAAGGTTTCAGATTTGGCCGAGGTGTCCGGGCCGGACAGGGTCACGGAAGCGCGCCCGCCGGTGAGCGGCGCAGCGCCGGAGGACGCCACGGCCTGGAGCGCCACCGGTTCGCCCGCAGCGTAGACCGCGCGGGGGGCCGTCAGCGCAAAGCGCACGCCGCCGGTCTGCGCCACCAGCAGCTTCCAGGCGGATGGCATGCGGGCCGAGCTGATCGCCGGCGGGGTAAAATACGCCGTCCAGGTTCCTTTGACGGCTTTGGCGACGGTGTACTGCGCCAGGGAAGCGCCCTCGGCGAGGGGCAGCGCGGTGTAGGCGACGGCAGCGTCGCGCTGCGGCGTCGCGGGCGTGACCCACGTCCCGTCCGGCGCCTGCAGCAGCAGGTCGAAGGAGCCGCCATCCCGCCAGAACCCGGCGGCGCTGAAGCTGTCGCCGTCCACGACGAACGTCGCGCTGACCGGACGCCCGGCGGCGACGAGTCCGCCAAATTCCAGCGTGCTGACCGGATCGGAGGGCGCGCCGGCCTGCGTTCGCTGCAGCGCGCCGCTGGCCAGATCGGTGACGCCGCTGCACGACAGCAGGCCGCTCGTGTTACTGTTGCGCACGCCGAGCGCAAACGCCGCCGCCCGTCCGGCCACGACGATGGCGCTGCTCTGCTCGTGGTTGGCGCGGATGGCCTTACAGGAGACTTCTTGCGCCTGGTAGGCGCTGTCCATATTGGCAAAGCGCTGGCTGGGCGCCGCGATCAGGATGTCGCTTTGCCCACGGTTCGGCGTCTGGTCGGAGACGTAGTTGAGCATGTAGATCGTGGAGAAAGCGGTCAGCGGATCGCTCATGCCGGCCATCGTGCCGTGATTGGGGACGTCGAGCTCGCTCTGATTCGGCGTGGGCAGCCCGGACGTCGCCGCCACCGTGTGGTAAGCCACGCCGGCGGCCGGGCGATGCTGCGCGTGCAATACCGCGTCGTAATACCACTCGGTCACTTCGATCCCGGCCTGGTCGCCGTCGTTGGGCTTGAAATGCACCACCATGTCGGAAACCAGATTGACGAGAAATTCGAGAATGCCCCGCCCCATCTCACAGAGCGGGTCCAGGATGCCTTCGTCGCAATACGGAAAATCCTTGGTGCCGACGGCCACATCCTGGATGTACCCACCGCGCTGCGGCGAGCTAATGCTGACCAGGTTTTGCACATCGCCCTGATAGAAACTGGCGGAGGCGTAGGCCCGGCTGAACATTCCGCCCTTGCTGTGCCCCACCAGGTTGACTTTGGCCACGCCATAGCGCGTTTTCACTTCGGCCACGGCATAACGCAACGCCCGGCTGTTGGTCGCCAGCGTGCCGGTGTCGGCGACGTCGTCCATCACCTGCTCGAAACAGCGGCGGTGATGCGGGTTCGGCTCCCAATCCCCGAACGGCCACCAGCCCTGATATTCCCACTCGTAGTCGCAGGGGCGCTCGGTGATCACGCCATAGCTATTCTTGAGCAGAGATTCGAGCTCGCCCCAGTTATACGTGCTGGCCTCGCCGCCGAATCCCGGCACGAGCACCACTGGGCGCACGGCCTTGACGACCAGGCGCGCCTCGTAGACCAGGGCGCGCCGCCCGGCGGGATAGGTGAGCGTCAGGGTGTTGTTGGCCGGCGTGGGACTGCCGGCAGGCCCGTTGTTCGAGTCGGTCGGCGACGAAGCGGCGCCGGGCGCGGTGGGGAAGCGTAACGACTGCAGCGCCGTCGCGCTCAGCGGGAGGGAATCGCAATAGAAAGCGCCGGCGGCTCCGTGCGGCGTCAGGGTCACGCCACTGTTGATCCGCAGGGACACCGCCTCGTCAGCGCCGAGATCCCAGGAGCAGACCACCAGGTACGCCTGCTGGACGGCGTAGTTCACGACGGCGCTCGACAGCACGCCGCCGGAGTTCGCGCCGTAGTAGCGGGGAACCGCTACCGGCAGCGTCCCCGTTGAACCGGGGGACGCGGCGTATGCCGCCTGGAACTGCGCCAGCGTGGCCAGCGACGGATGCGCGCCGACGAAGGCCTCGTCGGAAGCGCCGCCGTAGACCGAATTGGCCGCACGCTTATCCCACGGCGGCAACGAAGTGGGCGGGTCCTCGGCCCCGCGCAACGGCGCGGCCTGCGCCAGGCCCGCGCCCGGCAAAAGAATCGCCAGGATCAACAGAAGATTGAGAAAACGGATTTTCATGATTTTTCACTCCTTAAATAAAGTCGAAAGTCTAAAAGTCAAAAGTCGGAAAGTCGAAGAGGTTCGGGTTGGATGGTGGATGGTGGATGGTGGATGGTGGATGGTGGATGGTGGAAAGGCAGCTGGGGAAGGGCTGGGATTGGGGGGATTTTAAATTATGCGCAAGGAAACGGATTTAGAAAAGAGTTGTTGGAACGTTGCACCTCCTTGGATGAAAAGGTTGGGTGTTAGGCGCCCAAATCAGTATAGCATGCGAAAGGAACCGGTGCAATAAAGCATCCGGCTCCGAGTGCATTTCAAGATGGGGGCAAAATTTATACTTTCGTAGAGACGCAAAATTTTGCGTCTTCTTCTGCGCGGAGCCCGTACCCCGAAATTGGATTGCACCCTCCGGCTCCGGATGGGCGTTTGCGTTTCGCATGGCACACCCGCTGCCGTCCACGAATGCAGACACGAATACACAAATGTATACGGCAATCCTTCGTGTATTCGTGGAAATTTCGTGGACGGCAACCCCAGCGGCAAAAAGACGCCGGGCTAAAGCCCTGGAGTTTTGTTCAGACAACGCGGTGGCTTTGCGAAAATTTGACGGATACCCTCCGGCTCCGTGATAAAACCCACGCGCGTCAGAGATCCCGCAGGCTCTATTTCGCCCTGCCGATCATCCGCCGCCACTGCCAGATAATGTGCCGCAACATGTCACGTTCTGGAATACCCACTTCGGCGAGCACAAAGGCATTGGCAGCTTCGAGCGCAGCGTCGGCGCGGGACAAACTTTCCAAACGGGCGGCAGAGTCGGCGGCGGCGCAGTATACGGCGATCTCCGCCCCGACAGCTTGCAATTGTTCCAACGCGGCCAGGACGGCGGGACGGAGCGGCGCGGCGGCAGCGTCTGTCCCAACCGGAAAAGGCGGGAAGGTCGCCGCCTGCGCCAGCTCCGGCGCCTTCTCGTACCGCAAAAACGCCGCCATCAGCGCGAAGGTAGCCTCGATTTCCGCGCCGCCGGGATATTGGCGCAGCTGGTGAAGCGCCCCGCCATAGGACGCCAGGTCGAAGTCGTGTCTCAGCACCGCCCTCTCGTCCAACAACTTGTACAGCATCCCGGCGAAGCGCGTCAACGGCGTGACGCGGCGGTCGCGCAGGGATTGCGTGAGCGAATAGGCGGCGCCTTCCACAGAGACGCCGGAAAAGTCACATTTGCAATTCCGCCCGGCAAGCTCGGCGAAAACAGCCTGGCGGACGATGGGCATATTCTGGTATTGGGACGTCGAGGCGCGGAGATAGCACTGGAACTCGGGAGCGTTCAAAAGCCGGTACAGGAAATGCAACGGGGTGGAACTGGCGTGAAGGTACTCCAGCAGAGCGCGCTGTACGGCCCAACGTTGAAAAGGGTTGGCAACCACGTCGGCCAAAACGCGCAGCCCAGCGTCGAGGTCTTCATTCAGGCGCACGAACAACGCCTGCCACGCCCCCGGCAGGGGTAGAATCAAAAGCTCATCCCATTCGATCGGATGAGCGCCCCCGGTGTAACGGACGATCCAGGCCCACGCTAACTGCAACGGGTAAAAGACGCCGCGCAGCCATCCCCAACAGGCGGCCAGCAACGCCACAATTCCCTCCGGCGCATCGCGAAATAGCCTGGCGGCAGCCTGGCTGAGCGACAGAACAAAAAGTCGGCGCGTTCCCATAACCATTGAGATAACAACCAATGACAGGTAACGATCCCCCGTACTAAACCAGACGGCGCCGAACAGGCTCTCCGCCACGCCAAAGCTCACGGCAGCTGACACGCAATCCGTCACGCCAAAACGTTCGCCCAACACGCCGAAGAGCAAACTTGTGGCAATGATCAACGGCACATAACCTGCCCATTGCCAGCATTTACCGGAATCCAGAACGCCCCACGCCGCGCCGCCAAGCACAAACGGCAACCCGCCCAGCACGACCAATAGCAAGATCACACCCGGCGTCATCAGAAAAACAGTGCGATACGCGGGAATACGCCAGATACGGGAGAACTTTTTGGCCAGTTCGGGATCGGCCAGTTCGCGCTGCGCCCGGCACAGGTAGGCTTCCAGCGCGGAAGGGCGGAAGTAAACCCAGTACGCCAACAGAAAATAGTGCCGCAGGTCTAACGGATTGAGAGCGGCGGGCAGGTCGCCGTGGTAATTGGGGTAGGTTGGCATAAGATAGCCTCTAAAAACAGTCGAAAGTCAAAAAGTCGAAAGTCCGTAGCCGCTTCTAACAACCCATAACGCAACAAGAGGCGTGTTATTCGTGGTCACTGGCTTGACGGGCATACGCTAAGTCCTCTGCAAGTTCTTCGGGCGCATGACCAAAAGGAGAAAGCCGGTAACGATTGAGCAGGAACATAAAGGTAATACGCGGCACGCCCGCGAGCTTTGCCGCCAGGCCGGTGCTAAGTTTTCCCAGCTCGTAGAGCTTGATCGCCAGCAAAATCACGCTTTTTTGCCGCAACAGTGCTTGTATTTCTTGCCGCTGCCGCAGGGACAGGGGTCGTTGCGCCCCACTTTGGGCGCGACATGGCCGGCAAAGGCGAGCCGCCGCTCCACTCGCTCGACGATGGGCGGCGGATTCAGCAGCGCATCCATCGCAGGCCGGGACTCCTCCTGCGCTTGCTCGTAGAGCTGTTCGTATTCTTTCACGACGTCGTAAACGTACTCGGCCTCCCACGGCGGCGGCATAGTGGGTGAAAAAGCCGCGCGGTACTCATTCCACCCGCCAAAAATAAACTCATCCAGCAAGCCTGCGTCAAACAAGGCCTTGATCCGCGCGTGCTCTTTCTCGTGTCTCAGCCTCATAAACGCACTGGCAATCCACGTCCACAAAAGCGGCGGCTCGTCGCGCTGCCCCGCAAGCAACACCAGATTGCCGCTCTCGTTCAGCCCAGGCAGATGGGCGCTCAAAATCCTAATGACCCGTTCCCGCGCCTCAGGATGGTGCAAGGCGACGCTTACCAACATCTCGCAGGCGGCGCCGGAAAAAACCTCATCATCATCTTGAATGTCCAGCATGTCGCTGAACATCGGGATCGCCGGCGGCCCATAGTGGGGAAGCGAGGACTCAAACCATTCGAGAAGCGCGTCGCCGTCGTCCTCGCGCAAAACGCGCGCGAAGATGGGCAAGGCCGCCGGCTCGCGAAAAGCGCACAGCAGGTACCCGGCGTGGATTTCACGATACCAACGCGGTTCGTCCTCCGGCCAATCCATATCCACCCCGCCGCCTAACAGCGCCAACAGCCCCGGCGTGAGCGACTCCCGGCGCGCCAGGCATTCACGAATAAGCGACGGATGCGGCGCGCGCCCGGCGTACTCCAGCGCCGCGAGCAGCGCCACGTCAGAAAAGGCGGTATAATCCACCGGTCCTGAAGCGCCCGTCGCGAAGCCCTCGCGCTGCGCCATAGCGTCCACGTAATCTTTGGACTCCTTCAGCCCCCAGAGGGTCGCCTGGCGCACCTGTTTGACCGCCTCAACTTTGCGCCCCTGGGCGAGCAAGGCTTTGACGAGAACATCGAGATTTGGATAGGTCATGGAACCTCCACTGAAAATAGTCGAAAGTCAAAAGTTAAAAAGTCGAAAGTCCGGAGTTGCCTTTGACGGCCAGGGCAAAGGAGGGGTGTTTTTCGCACACGGGGTACCG
>DAOUFX010000138.1:0-14379 GCA_034429675.1 Anaerolineae bacterium
TGGCCCAGGACTCTTTTTTGTCGCGTTGCCGGGTAGCCTTGCACCGCTTATTCTCACTTCCCCAACTGCTGACAACCCGGCGCTACACTATGGGTTGCTGTTAATGTGCCACTTCTTTCAGGAGAGTCATCAATGGGTCTACCCCAACGATCCCCATCACTCTGCCTGGGTTTACATGGGCACATACTACTTCGATTCAACACAAGGCGTGGACTCAGTGAAACTTAACACAGCACTAGCGGCATCCCGCGCCGGCGCTCTTGCCGCCGACGCAGTCCGCTTCTCCCCGGTAATCTACCGCCTCTACCTGCCCCTCACGCTCAGACAATGGCCGCCCGTCCCCGCGACGCCAGTGTTGAACGCCATCGTCAATCCCGACTATGCCCCCAACTACGCCGTCGCCTGGAGCAGCGTCGAGAACGCCAGTAGTTATACTTTGCAGGAGGGCAGCAACCCCAGCTTCGGCGATGCGGTCACCCGCTACAACGGCCCGGATACAACCTGGGCGGCTACCGACCACGCCCCTGGCGAGTTCTACTACCGCATCAAAGCCGCCAACGCTTGGGGCGATAGTCCGTGGAGCGCTCCGCAGCACGTCAAGATCGTGCTGCCCGATCCCTGTAAGCAAAACTTCCTCGTCAACGGCGATTTCGAGGCCGGGCTGCCCGGCACACCCTGGGAACAGTATTCCAATGGTGGCTACGACGTCATTTCAACGGAACGCCCTCGCGGTGATAGCGCCTGGGGCGTCTATATGGGCGGGTTTGTGAATGCGGAGGAATGGGTCAAGCAGCCTTTCGTGGTACCGGCTGACGCGGATAGCGCGACCTTCGTCTTCTGGTGGGTACTGACCACTACTACCAAATTGTCCGGCGATTATCTGGAATTCGGAATACAGGATGAGACAGGAGCCTATTTGCGTGAACCGGAACGACTTTACAGCAATCTGATTTACAATCACTGGATGCCGGCTGGCATGGCAATTTCCGGTCTCACACAGTGGGCGGGACGGACTCTTCGGGTCACTATTGCGGGGTATACGAACGACGGCACGGCCACCACCGAATTCTTCGTGGATGACGCCGCGATGGTGGTCGGCTGTGACAACGCTTTCAGCGCCGTAATTTCCGACACCTTCCCCGTCATCCACCTCCCCCAGCCCACGCCCGCACCCTAGCCATCCACGAATCTCCCACGAATACCCGAATGCGCCCCCCCGCCATTCGGGTATTCGTGTCCCCATTCGTGGATGGCAAAGCGCGCATCCGATTGCCTTTCCCAAATTTCCGGTTACACTTGCGGCTATGTCAGAAATACGGTGGGATAAAGTACAGCAGTGGGCCACACTCTGCCTGGTGTTCCTCTGTTTAATGATGTGGCTGGGACGCGAATACCCGTCCTGGCAAGAGCTCAGGCCGAATATGAACCGTCTCACGGCCAGCCGCGTGTTCGATTTTGTATCGTGGGAACTGAACGCGCTGGCCAAAAAGGCGCTCTTCGGATTGCTCGCGCCGCAGCGGTTCATGGATGACGAGCAGCAGTCGCGTTTCGTGTTGGCGTACCTGGACGACGTCGCCGAAGCGCAGAGTCTCGCCAACGAGATTGACAAAATCTTCACCGACCCGGCCATCGCCGACCCGCAGGCCGCTTCGCAGGAGCAGCAGACCCGGCTGGCGCAATTGCGCGACGCGATGGACCGCAGCACCCCCGTCGCCGAGGCCATCCTGGGCGAACAGGTCAGCACAGTTCTGAACGCGGGTGGATTTGGCCCGCTCTACCAGATTCTCCCTCCGGTCAGCGGAACGTTCACCCCCCTGCCCTACCTGCTCATCCTCTCGCCGCGCGACCGGATCGAACCCGTCTACCAGCAGCAGCTCATCGCCGGACTGACGGCGGCGGAACAGGAAGAGCTGGAGCAGCAGACGGTCGAGCGCTTCCCCGACTACTCCGCCTACGTTACCGGGATCGGTGGGCTGGCCGTCTACCCGGCGATGTTGCTCGAAAGCACGTCCATTGACTGGATCGCCGACGTGGTGGCGCACGAATGGACGCATCACTACCTGCTCTTCCATCCCCTGGGGCTGAACTACGATCGCTCCGGCGAAACCCGCGCGATCAACGAGACCAGCGCCTCCCTCATCGGCGAGTGGGCCGG
This sequence comes from Anaerolineae bacterium, assembly GCA_034429675.1. Taxonomy (GTDB): domain Bacteria; phylum Chloroflexota; class Anaerolineae; order B4-G1; family SLSP01; genus JAKQHY01. The sequence goes on from DAOUFX010000138.1 coordinate 2,156, forward strand.
GCAGGAAATCATCCTGCGCTACTACGCGCCCCTGAGCGAACGCCGCAAAAACCCGCCCAACCCGCTGCGCCGGGCGCCCGCTCCCGCCGACGGCGATCCGCCCGCCGCGCCGGAGTTCGACTTTCGCGCCGAAATGTATCACACCCGCGTCGTCGCCGACCGGCTGCTGGCCGAGGGCAAGATCAAGGACGCCGAATGGTACATGGAAGCGCGGCGCCGCGTCTTTGTGGCGCGCGGCTACCGCCTGCGCAAACTCAACCAGGCGTACTTCGCCTTCCACGGCGCTTACGCCGCCAGTCCCGGCGGCGCCGCCGGCGCCGATCCCATCGGCCCGGCCGTGAGACGGCTGTGGGCCATCAGCGCCACCCCGCGCGACTTCGTCCACACCATCGGGGCCCGCACCACCCTCGCCGAGGTGACCGCATTGGCGCCGGAGATAACGCCCTGACCCCACTGCCCACAAACCATTGCTCTCCCCATTTCACTGTGGTATAATCTCAACGAGTCCGCCAATATGCCGGACTAAAGGATCACGCTCCGTAAACGGGTTTCCCAAAGCCCGCTTATGAAGATTAACAAAATAGATCGGTAATGGTGAACCGCCATTTGCCACGGCGATAAATCGCCGTTCTACAGTCTCACGCCCCGTAAACGGGGCTTCCGGAAGCCCGCTTCAGCGGGCGCGATTCCGTAGCGCGGGCGTTGACGCCCGCGTAAGAGCGCCAAATTAAAAAATAAGATGACATCTGAAAACATGCTAAACGAGGCAACGCTTGTTTAATCCAATCAATGCATTGCTAGGGCTCTTCTCCCTTGACATCGGGATTGACCTGGGTACGGCAAACACGTTGGTCTACGTGCGCGGCAAAGGCATCGTCAGCAACGAACCCTCCTGGGTCGCCGTAGATCGCAGCCGCGAACGAGTCCTGGCTATCGGTTCCGAAGCCAAAGAAATGGTTGGCAAAACCCCCGCCAACATCACCGCCATCCGCCCCTTGCGCGACGGCGTGATTTCCGAATTCGACATCACCGAAGCCATGCTGCGCTACTTCATCAATAAAGCGCACCGCAAGATCACCATCCTGCCGCCCCGCCCGCGCGTGGTCGTCGGCATCCCCAGCGGCGTGACCGAAGTGGAGAAACGCGCCGTGCAAGATGCGGCGCTGGCCGCCGGCGCGCGCGAAGCCTATCTGATCGAAGAACCGATGGCCGCAGCCATCGGCGCCGGGTTGCCGGTCACCGAGGCGCAGGGCAGTATGATTGTGGACATCGGCGGCGGCACGACCGAGGTGGCCGTCTTCGCGCTCAAGGGTATCGTCGTCAGCCGCAGTCTGCGCATCGCCGGGGACGAACTGGACGAGGACATCGTACAGTACGCCCGCCAGAAATACAACCTCGCCATCAGCGAACGTATGGCCGAACGTATCAAAATCAACATCGGATCGGCCTACCCGCTCCCCGAAGAGCGCACGATGGCGATGCGCGGGCGTAACCTGATCACCGGCCTGCCGGAAGAGATCGAGATCAGCAGTATCGAAATCCGCGAAGCGCTGAGCCGCTCGGTCAACATCATCGTAGACCTGGTGCGCGACACGCTCGACGAGACGCCTCCGGAGCTGGTGTCGGACCTGATGGAAACCGGCATCTGCCTGGCCGGCGGCGGTGGGCTGCTCAAGGGATTGGCCGAACGTCTCAGCGAAGAAACGCACATTCGCGCCTGGGTGGCGCAGGACTCCCTGACGTGCGTGGCGCGCGGCGCCGGCAAGGTGCTGGAAGACTTCGAGAATCTCCGCCCCGCGCTGTCGTCCGACGACCACCGTTATCCAGGAGGGTCCGCCGGATACGGATAGGTAAAACGGCGCACCTCACTTGGAGCCTGATATTTAATGAAGCGTGAAAGCGGAACGTGGCTTCCGGGAGTCTTGCTCATTGCGGGAATTCTGCTTCTCATCTTGGGCGGCTCCGGGGTGCTGGCGCCCCTCGAAAACGTCCTGAGCTTCGCCATCACGCCGGTCGAACGGCTGCTGGCCTCTTTCTTTGACACCCTCGGCTCGCTAACCCAAACATCGCGGGACGTTCGCGCGCTTCAGGCGCGGGTGGATGAGTTGCAGCAAGCCAACGATCTGCTGGTTCAAGAGAACATCCGCCTACGCGAATTTGCCGCCGAGACCGAGCAACTGCGCGCCCAACTGTCTTTCTCCGAACAAAATCCCACCTATCACCTGGTCGGCGCCGATGTGGTGGAACGCGGCTGCGAAACCTTCCCCTGCGGCGCCATCGTCGGCCAGGACACCAACCCCTACCTGCGCTACATCATCATCAATGCCGGCAGCCGCCACGGCGTGGCGATAGGCATGCCTGTCGTCACCGGCGGCGCGGTGATGGTCGGACGGGTGGCGCGGGTCTCGCCCAACCTGGCGTACGTCCAGCTCATCAACGATCCGCAGAGCGAAATCGCCGCCATGCTCCAGCAGTCGCGCATCAGCGGCGTGGTCGTCGGCTCCGCCGATGGCAGTATGGTGCTCACCGAAATCCTTCCCGACGAAGCGGTCGCCGAAAGCGAGACAATCATTACGTCGGCCACCGGCGGGCTGCTGCCCAGGGGGTTAATTTTGGGACAGGTCGAAAGCGTCGAATATCAGGAATCGCAGCTCTTCCAAAAAGCGGCCATCCGCCCTGCCATTGATTTCCGGCGCCTGGAGATGGTGCTGGTCATCACCGACTTCCCGCAGCCGGACCTGGAAGAATTGGAGGAAACGCCTTGAGCATTTACATCGGCATTCCTTTGATGATGCTCGCCGCCGTCGTGCAAAGCGTCTGGCTGGAAGACATCCACGTGCTGGGAGGGCGCCCGGATCTGGTGTTGCTGATTACGGTCACGTGGGCCATCATTCGCGGCCTGAACGAGGGCGTGCTGTGGGGCTTCATCGGCGGGCTGTTCTGCGACACGCTTTCCGGCGGGGCCTTCGGATTGTGGACTGTCTCGCTGACGGCGGTCGGATTCCTTGCCGGACAGCCGTGGGTGCACGCGCTCGGCCCGACCGTCATGCGGCTGGCCTTGATGTCCGCATTCGGAACGCTGTTTGGGCACGGCCTGCTGTTGCTTCTGATGACGCTGCTGGGATATGGCGTGAACTTCGGACGCGCCTTTCAAACGGTGGCCGGCCCGGCGGCATTGATCAATCTGCTGCTGTCCCCGTTTATGTTCACCTTCCTCGTCTGGATTCACCGGCGCATGCAGCCGCGTATCGGGCGGTTGGGAGGCTAACCGATGTCGCCAGGGAATCTTTTCCGCTCCAGCCGCGCCTCGATGTTGCGCGAATCGCTGGTCAGCGACGGCATCTCGGCGCGCCCGCCGTGGATTCAACGCGCGCCCCGTCTGGCGTTCTTCGGGTGGGTCATCCTCGTCGTGTTGGGATTGTACCTGGTGCGCATGGGCCAGCTTCAGGTTCTCGAAGTGGGCGCGTGGCGCGAGCGCGCCAAACAGCAGCAGAGCAAACTGGTCACGCTGTCGCCGTCCAGGGGCATCATTTTCGACCGCAACGGCAAAATTCTGGTGCGCAATGTTCCTTCGTACAACGTCACCGTCACGCCGGGGCTGCTGCCCGAGGACCTGGAACGCGAACGCGCCATCCTGATGCGCCTCTCGCAGTTGCTCGGCGACGACGACATCCCCTACAGCAGCGTCGAAGTGCTGGACAAGCCGGATTATCGCAACGAGTTCTATGGGGTCGGGCGTACCACTTACCCACCCTACGGCGAATCCCCTTCGCCGGGGCTGTTGGAGATGGTGGATGAAGGGCGCTGGCTGGAACCGTACGAGCCGATTGTCGTGGATCAAAACGTGGATCGAGAACTCGCGCTGCTCATCGCGCAAGAGGGCGGGCTGACGATGCCGGGCGTCGGCGTCGAGATCGTCCCGCGCCGCAGCTACCCGTTCGGAGCGTTGATCTCGCAGGTGTTGGGATTCCTCAACCCGATTCCCCCAGAGCAAATCGAAGCCTACCGCGCCAAAGGCTACAACGAAAACATTGATCGCATCGGGGCCGCCGGCATTGAAGCGCAGGTCGAAGAATACCTGCGCGGCACACCGGGGCGAAAAGTCGTCGAGAGAGATGTGTTGGGCCAGGAGTTGAACATCCTCAGCCAGCTCGACCCGCAGGCGGGCGACAACGTCTACCTGACCCTCGACACGGAATTGCAACAGGTGAGCGAAGATGCGCTGAAAGCCGGAATGGAAGCAGCGCACTCGCAGCGCGGCGTCGTGGTGGCGCTGGATCCGCGCAACGGTCAAATTCTGGCGATGGTCAGCCTGCCCACCTACGACAACAATATGTTCAGCAAACGCCTGGACGAAAAGGCCTACCAGGCTCTCACCGAAAACCCGCACCTGCCGTTGTACAACCATGCCATCGCCGACCAGGTGCCCTCCGGCTCCGTCTTCAAGATTGTGCCGGCAACGGCGGCGCTCAACGAGGGCGTCATCAATCGCTACACTACCATCAACTGCCCCGGGCGCATCCTGCTGGTCAACAAATTCGCGCCGGACAACCCCGAACTGGCGCAGCCGTTCGTTTGCTGGGTTTACCTCCAAAACGGCGGCGGGCATGGGGCGGAAACCGTCGTGGACGCGCTGCGGGATTCGTGCGACGTGTTCTTCTACGAGGTCGGCGGCGGCTTCGAGGAAACCGAGTTCGAGGGATTGGGCGTCAAGCGGCTGGCCGAATACGCCCGGCTCTTTGGCCTGGGCGCCGTCACCAACGTTGACATTCCCGGCGAACTGCCCGGCCTGGTGCCCGACCCGACCTGGAAACGCCAGATGTACCGCGAGACGTGGACGACCGGCGATACTTACAACCTGTCCATCGGGCAGGGCGCGTTGCAGGTCACGCCGTTGCAGATGGCCAATGCGCTGGCCGTCGTCGCCAACGGCGGCACGCTGTACCAGCCGCAGGTCATCCACCACATCTCCGACGCCGAGGACAACATGATCGTCCCGTTCACGCCCAAAGTGATCCGCACGCTCAATGTCCCGGAGTCCGTCTGGCAGATCGTGCGCGAGGGGCTGGATCAGGCCGTCTCGGAGCAGGGCACCGGCCAACGCGCGCGCCTGGACGAGATCGGCATCAACGTGGCCGGAAAGACCGGAACCGCCGAGTACTGCGACGACATCGCGCTCAAGGCCGGCCGTTGTGATGTCGCCGAGGGCAAGACGCTGCCCACCCACGCCTGGTTTATGGCCTACGCGCCCTTCGAGGCGCCGGAATTGGTGGTAGTGGTGTGGGTCTACGACGGCGGCGAAGGGTCGGTCGTCTCGGCACCGGTGGCTCACGACATCATGGACTTCTACTTCCGCCGCAATCTGGGCCTGCCGCCCGCAGACGCCGAAACGGGAGACGGTGAGGCTACGCCCGGACCGGGCACGCCTACCCCAACGCCGTAGGAAATTCACCACGGAGGCGCGGAGAACACAGAGAAGAGCGCACTGCAAAAAGATCAAAAACCGGGATTTTTACGCCGAAATCTACTTTATGCGGTAACGTTCGATTACAAAGAACTTGTATATCGTAGTCTTGCCGTAAAAATCCCGGTTTTCTCAGGAGACTTAGAAAAAATATAGGAAAAGACCTCCGTGCGCTCCGTGTCTCCGTGGTAAAAAATCCCCCCTAATGAAAAATCCAAAAAACGATCACACCCCCCACCGGGCTCTCCCCATCCTCGGCGCTCTCTGCGGCGCGGTGTGGGGACTGGGGCTGGCGCGCGCGCTGGCGTTGGAACTGCACGTCGCGTTTTTCTGGGGATACGGCGGCCCGCTGCTGTGCGTCCTGATCTGCGCCGGCGGAGCGTTCCTGATCGCGCGCAAACCCGGCGACGATCGCGCATTCTACGTTCCACTGCTGCTGCCCATCCTGGACTGGGCCGCCGGCGGGTTTCACCCCTGGCGCGGGCCGGTGCTGCTGCTGGCAGGGTTGATTCTGAGCATTGCTTTCCGCGCGCGGCGCATTCCGCCCTGGCTCTACGCCGCCGTCGCCGTCCTCCTGCCGCTGGCCGTCTATCTCCCCGACCTGTCGCCGTTCGTCGGGCGCGCCGACACCTTCGAGTTCCAGGTGGTCGCGCCGCGCCTGGGCATCGCCCACCCGAGCGGCTACCCGCTCTACATCCTGCTGGGCAAGCTGTTCTCGCTGATCCCCTGCGGCGCGACGGCGTGGCGCGTCAACCTCTCGTCGGCGGTCTGCGCGGCGCTGGCTGCCGGGATGCTGTTTGCGGCGCTCCGCCCCTCTTCCCCGTCCACGCGCCCCGATGCGAAACACGCCGCCGCGCTTATCGCCGCGCTGACCCTGGCGTTCTCCCCCACCCTCTGGGCGCGCGCCATCGAGGCCGAAGTCTACGCCCTCAACGCGCTCATCGTCGCCGCGAGCCTCTGGATTGCCGCGCGCTGGACTGCCGGGGAGCTCGACCCGCGCCGGGCGTTTCTGGCGCTGGCATTGCTCACCGGCGTGGGGATGGCGTCGCACCTCACGCTCGGCGCGCTGATCTCCCCGGCGCTGGTTCTGGCCCTGACGCTCAAGCCGCGCCCCACCCTGCGCGTCTGGCTGTACGCCGCCGCCCTGGGATTGGCCGGGCTGGCGCTCTACCTCTACATCCCCCTGCGCTGGCCCGCCGTGACCGGCGAATGGATGTCGCCGGCGCAATTCCTGCGCTTCGTCGCCAACGCCGACTCCGGCGGGGCGCTGCAACCGCTGGCCTTCTGGCGCGATCCGTCGCGCTGGGCGCTGGTCTGGGAGCGCATCCGCTTGCAGATCGGCGTAGCCGGAGCAGCGTTGGCGCTGGTCGGGTTGGCGCGACTCTGGTGGAAGCAATGGCGGCTGGCGCTCGGCGGCATGCTTGCAGTCGCGGCGTGGGTGTGGTTCGGCCTGAGCTTCTACGTGGCCGACCCCGATTACTCGGCGTTTCTCGTCCCGGCGCACGCGCTGATCATCTTCTGGATGGGCGTTGGGATGCAAACGCTGATCGAATGGGGCGCGCAAATGGCCGAGAACCGGCGCAGCCTGCGACCGCTGCCCGCCGCCCTCCTCGTTCTCTGCGCCCTGCTGCCGCTCTCCCGGCTCTGGGCTACCGGGCCAACGCTCGACACGCGCAGCCAGGGGCAGGCCGATGAAGCGTGGGGCCGTTACGCGCTGCGGCAAGACCTCGCAATCGGGGCCGCCATCCTCGCCGACAGCGAAAAATTCCCGCCGCTCTACTACCTGCAACAGGTCGAAGGGCTGCGCCCCGACCTGGAACTGGTGACGCTGTTCAGCGAAGACCAGTACCGCGCCGATATGGAAACGCGGCTGGCCGCCGGGCAGCGCGTCTACCTGGCGCGCTACCTGCCGGGGCTGGATGCGTTGGGCGTCAGTGCGGTCGGGCCGCTGGTCGAGGTGATGCCGCCGCCCCAGACCGTCGCCGGCGCCGCCGCGCAGCCCGGATCGCCGCTGGCGCTGGCCGAATTCCGCCTGGGAGCCGACCCGGAAGGGCGGGCGATGCACCACCTAACCCTAGCGTGGCAGGTCACGAGCCGGGAAGCCCTGCCGGATTTGTCGGTGCAGGTGCAACTGCGCGACCGGGCCGGCGCCGTCATCTGGCGCAAGCCGGCGACGCGCCCGGTGGGCGGCTACACGACCACCCAGGCGTGGAAAGCGGGGCAGAGCGTGCGCGATTACCACGCGCTGGTCTGGCCGGACTGGCTGCCGGCGGGCGACTACACCCTCGAAGCCGGCGTCTTGCCGCGTTTCGCCAAACCCGACGCAAACGCGCCGGACCAGGAATGGTTCACGTTGCAAACCCTCGCCCTGAGCAAGCGCCCGGCCACACACCGGAGCGCGCAGCCGCTCAACATCCACTTCGGCGACGGGGACTGGCTCACCGGGGTTGACCTGCCGGGCGAGACCTGGGCCGGGTCAACGGCGACGGTGGACACGACGTGGCGCCGGACGAACGGCGCCGCCGCGACGGCGCGCCCGCTGTTCCGCTGGGTTGCGCCCGGCGGGACGCCCGCCGCCGCGCTCGATAGCGCCGTCCTGCCGCCGTCGGATCAAAAGACCTACGCGCGGCGCGACGCCCTCCTCGTCCCGGACGAGCCGGGGAAATACCGGCTGGAAATCGGGTGGTGGGATGGCCAGGCGCTTTCTCCGGTTCAATGCCGTTGGCCGGAAACGCCGCGCAGCTTTTGCCCGGTCGGGGAAATCACGGTTGGCCCGGCCAACCAGGGGCTGGCGAACTACAACCAGCAGATTTTGCTCGTCGCCGCCGATTTCGACGGGGACGCGCTGCCCGCCGGCGGCCCCGCCGCGATCACGTTGACGTGGCGGGCGCTGCGCGATCTGGAGCAGAACTACACCGTCTTCGTGCAACTGATCGGGCCGGACGGCGCAGCCTACGGGCAGGCCGACAGCTGGCCGGCGCAGGGCGCGCGCCCCACCGGGGAGTGGCGGGCCGGCGACGAGATCAACGACCCGTACCGGGTCTATCTGAGAGAAAACGCTCCGGCGGGGAAATACAGCGTCATCGTCGGCTGGTATCTACTGGCCGACATGGGCCGCCTGCCCCTCCTCGACGCCGAGGGCAATGCGATGGGGGATTTTTACACGGTGAGTGGGTTTGAATTGATGGAGAAGTAGCGAATCAGCGGGTGAGCGGATACCGGATACCGGATTACAGATTTCAGATTTCACGTTTCACGTTTCACGTTTCACGTTTCACGTTTCACGCTTCTTGAACAACCCCGCCAATCCATCCCCAAAATAGAGGACGCCGCCGACGAGGCCGGAGGCAGCAGTGACGAGCGTGACCAGCAGCGTCATGCCGGCGACCGGAGCGCCCGGCGCGCCGACCGAGCCGAAGAGCGGTTGGGCCACCCAGTCGCGCACGCCCAGCCCGCCGACCGAGATGGGCAGCAGCAGCGCGGTCGAAAGCAGCGGCACCGCGATGAAGTAGAAATCCAGCCCCATCTCCAGCCCCACCGCAACCCCGCACATCCAGTAGATGGCGATATTAATGAAGTTGAAGACCGTCGAGAGCGCCAGCGCCAGGCCGACCGCGCGCCAACCGGAGCCGGTGACGGCGGCGTACACCTGAGCCAGCTTGCCGTTCCCCGCCAGCGACAGGAACCCGGGCAGGCGCGCGGTCAAAGCCCGCAGGATTTTGCCCTGCAACAGCAAGAACCCGCCGCACACCCCCACGCCGGTCACCAGGATGAAGGTCCAGATCAGCCAGACCGGCAGCCCCGACGTGAACGGCAACACCAGCAGCCCCATCACCATCAGCGAGAGCAGCCCGGTCATACGATCCACCACCACCGTGCCCACGGCAGCGTCGCGCTGGGCGTCCTGCGCCAGCTCGATGACGCGGATCACGTCGCCGCCGAAACCGGAGAGCAAAAACGTGTTGAAGAAAGCGCCGACGAGATAGAGCTTGAGCAGGCGCAAGAAGGGCACGCGCAGCCCCAGCCCGTGGAGCAAAGCCTGCCAGCGTAACGAGCGCACCGCCAACCCGATCACGCTCAGGCACCAGGCGCCGGCCAACCAGCGCCAGTCGGCGGCCAGCAACGTCTGCACCACGTCCGCGCCGCCGACGATACGGAACAACAGGAAGATCGCCAGCACGCTCAGACCGACGCGCAGTACATTCAGCCAGGTTTTACGATTCATTCGATCGTTCCTCAGGCGATACAAGCTCGCCCAACAAAAATTCGGCATCCTCGCCCACCAGACGGGTTTGCCAAATGCAATTGCGCAAAGGCTCCGCCGACAGCGTTTTCACCGCCAGATAATTGTCCGTCCAGCCGCGCCAGTACCCCTGGGCGTCGGGATTTTCCCAGAGCACCGGCAACGTCTGCCCCAGGAACCCGGCGCGGTACGTCGCCGCCGCCGCATCGCCCGACGCGCGCATCTGCACGGCACGATCGGCGCGCACGCGGTCGGCGACTCGCCCCGGCAGGCGCACCGCCGGCGTGCCGGCGCGCTCCGAATAGGGGAAAACGTGCAGCCGGGCAAATCCGAGGCGTTCCACAAAGGCCCGGCTCTCGGCGAACTCGGCGTCGGTCTCGCCGGGGAAGCCCACGATCACGTCGGTGGTGATGGCGACCGCAGGGGACGCCGCGCGCGCCGCTGCGACCAGATCGGCAAACTGCGCGGCGGTGAACTGCCGCCCCATCCGCCGCAGCGCCGCCTCGCTCCCCGATTGCAACGGCAGATGCAACTGGCGGCAAAATCGCGGGTTGCGCAACAGACCCAACAAGCGGTCGTCCACGTCCCACGGCTCCACCGAAGAAAATCGCAGCCGGGGCAGCGCCGTCTGAGCCAGAATGGCCTCCGCCAGCAGCGCGAGGCCCTGCGGCAACCCCAGATCGTGGCCGTAAGCGCCCAGGCTCACGCCGGTCAGAATCACCTCCTGCGCGCCGTGATCCACCAGATGCGCCGCAGCGTCCACGGCATCTTGCAGCGGGCGACTGCGGGCGGGGCCGCGCAACAAGCGGGTGATGCAATAAGTGCAGGTATGATCGCAGCCGTCCTGAACGGCCAAGAAAGCGCGCGTGTGTCCCCAACGTCCGGGCGCCCAGTCCGCCGGGGAGGCGACCACGCCGGTGACGATTTCCACGAGGCGGGCTTTGTCAACATTGGGGAGCGTCCAGACCACGCCGGGGACCTGTTGAACGCCGGCAATGTCTGCGGTGGCCCAGCAGCCGGTAACGGCAAGCCGGGCATTGGGGTTGCGGTGATGCAGGGTTTGCAAACGGCGGCGACTCTTGCGCGCCGCCTGCGCCGTCACCGCGCACGAATTGAACACCATCACATCGGCGTGGAGCGGGGACGCCACCACCGTCCAACCGGCGCCGGCAAAACCGCGCGCCAGCCCCTCAACCTCGGCGGCGTTAAGACGGCAGCCCGAAAATTCCAGATAAACGCGCATGAATCGGCAAACTGCCCCGCCGCCTAATGTGAGTCCTTGACGGAAATTCCGGCCTGACCCAGCCGGTCGCGCAGCTCCTGCACGACATAGGCCGCCTCGCGTTTGTCTTCCTCAGACACGGTGACAATGCCCGCGCGCTCGTCCACCGAGATGGCGCATGTGGGATCAATGTCATCCTCAAGCGCATACAAAACGTCCCAGACCTTCTCCTTATCGCCCGTCGTCAAAGCGGGGATCAGCAACGAGCGTCCGGTAGACAAACTGCTCCACTCCTCGTCGTCCACGTCGTCCTCGTCGTCGGATTGGGATGTCATTTTCGGCGTAGCCGCGCCGGACTCGCCGGACGGCAGCGAAAGGATGAAGACCAGCAGCGTAATCAAAAACAGAACACAGCCGGCAAGAAAATAGCCGAAGCCTCGCAGAAGCGTTTGAAAAAAAGGTCGCACACTCGCGACGGGGAAAAACCACAAGAGGGCCAGGAAACCGCCATAAGCGATCAGCACCAATAAAGCGCGCAAAAAAGGATACCGTCTTTTGGATTGAGTCGTTTCAGTTTCAGTCATAGCGTTCTCCTTACTATTGAATCGGCGCCACTTCGAGATCGTCGAAGGTCACGACCACGTCCCCTTCGGTGAAAGCCCCGGCGTACAATCCGATGTCGCCCTTGAGAAGCGTTTTGTCCTCGACCTGCAACACTTCCTGGCCGTTGACCCGGAAGGTATACGTCGCCCCCTGCGCCGCCACTTCCAGGCGATTGGTCGCTTCGCCCAGCAGCACCGCCTCGTTGAGCGTCCAGTCGTCGCCGAGAACGGTCCACTGGCTCTCGTCGTAAATCGCGGCGCGCACATAGCCGTCGCCGCTGACCGAGAAAGCATAGAAGCGCGCGTCGCCGTCCATACGAATCAGCACGCCGTATTCGTTGTCGGACGGGCCGGAGACCTGCGTCGCGGACACCGTAAGCTTGAAATTGTTGTAGGAGTGCGGGAACGACGTCCAGGCAATCTGCCCCGGATCCGTCACGTGGATACGCAAAGCTCCGTCGGCGATTGTCACGTCAGCAGCCGCGTCGGAGCTCAAGCGCCATTCGCCCGGCGCGTCGAAAGGCTCGATCCAGGGGCCCTTGGAACATCCCGCCAGCCCGATCAACACACCCAAAGCCAGACCCAGTCGTCCAATCCAGCGTCGCATCGCGCCTCCTTTGCAAATAGCGTTTAGCCTTTAGCTTTTAGTCGTTAGCCGGACATAAAGGGGTGTTTTTTCGAGCCGGGGTACCG
>DAOUFX010000139.1:0-12818 GCA_034429675.1 Anaerolineae bacterium
GGCATGGGCGAGTTCCGCCGGCAGATCGCCTACAAGGCGCAATGGCTCGGCGAACGGGTCGTCATTGCCGACCGCTTTTTCCCTTCTTCGCGGCGCTGTTCGGTCTGCGGCGCCATCAACGCCGAACTCACTTTGAGCGAGCGGGTGTGGACGTGTGGCTGCGGCGTGGTTCACGACCGTGACCTGAACGCGGCGCGCAACCTGGCGCAACTGGCAACTACCGTGAGTTCCACGGGAAGTCACGCCTGCGGAGAGGCTGTAAGTCCGGTTCTGAAACGGCAGACCTCGCTGAAGCAGGAACCGAACCGCAGTTTAGGCCCTGCCTAGATTTGCATAAGTTTTGGAGAACGGATGTAGCCATGTCAGAATCGTTTAAGTTCTTAGCTTACTATCAAGAACCGGATTCGAGCCTGCGCAATCCAGAATCTATGATTGCGCTTGTGATCCGCTTACGTCAGGCCGGATATGTTTTGACCGATGGCTACGCACAGCCGTTCAATGCGCCCGACAACATTGTGGAAGACGCCAATGCCTGGATCCGCGACCAGTACAACCAGTCTCCCAAGATTGTTGCCGGAGTTTTCTGGCAATATCCTTTTGAGGCCACACTCTCGCTTGATCTCAAGGGGTGTTATTGGCTGTTGGATATCGCCAACTGGACTTTAGTGGGACAGCAGCACAATTTGGGCAGGCAGAATGCGCAGCATTTTCTGACCGTTCTCCGCATGGTATTGGAGCATTATTCTCCGTTCTATGGATGTGGTTTTGACCTGAGTTATCAGGACCCGCCGCCTATGGATGTGACGCCAGCCTGGTCGGTTAGCACTATCTACCCGGTCAATTTCTTTAGCTCTTCCTACATCACAAAACACCTGGATGAGGCGCGGCTCGCCGCAACTCCGGCCTGGTGCAATCAAAAAGTGAACGGGGGGACTTTGCTTGTTCCAGGCCTGGATGCCCTCTATCGCCATACGCCGGATGTTTTGGCTTCCACGCAGTTGCACCTGGGCTGGCAGGTCGTATAGGTTTATGGTCGGCGAGGTTTCTGTTGCTTCCTCCAACGCTCTCAAAGGCGCGCGCATTCTCGCCATCCCGTCGGCGGTTGGGCTGGCCCACCTGACCCGCCTGGCGCTCATTGCGCGGGAGCTGGCGCAGGTCGGCGCCGAGGTCGCCTTTGCTTTTCGCGATCCCAAGAATGATATCTTCAAGCGGATGAATTTCCCCGTCTTGCCGGTCGCCGACGTGATCGTGGCTGATTTCACGGCCAACGTCTACGACGCCTACGAGCCACCGCTGATCGAACAGTGCATCCAGGATGAGTTGGCCGCCATCCGGAAATTCAAGCCCGACGTGGTGTTGGGCGATTTCCGGCCTACGGCGGCCATCTCGGCGCGGCTGGCCCAGGTCCCCTATGTTTCCGTCGTGGACGGGTGTATGACCAACTACTTCAACCCGGTGTCCGTCATGCTGACCGAGACGCAGTATCCTACCCGCTTCAAGTGGGCCACATCGGTCACCGAATTCATCCAACACGTGCAGAAGCGATCGTTGGCGCGGCATTTCCGCGCAGCGGCGCGAAATCATGGCGTGAAACGTCTCAGCTCGCTCTTCGATTTCCTGGAGGGTGATTTGACGTTGATCTCCGATTTGCCCGATTTCAATCCTCTGCTCAAACTCCCCGACCATTTCCATTATATTGGCCCCCTGATTTGGGAAGGGCTCGATTCCCTCCCTTATGCTTTGCCTCCTACCGATCCCGATCGCGCGCTTATTTATGCCACCGTCGGCAACACCGGTCAGGAGCAGTTTATGGATCTGGTGATGCAGGCGCTGGGCGGGGATGAAGCCTATCAGGTCGTCCTGACCACCGGCGCGTATCTCAGCCTGCGCTTGCCAACGGCGGCGAATATCTACGTGGCGCGCTTCATCCCCGGTTCTCAGATCCTCCCCCAGGCGCAGGCGATGATCCACTGCGGCGGCAGCGGTTCGACCTACCAGGCTTTGCTGTACGGCGCGCCGACAATCGTCGTCCCGTTCGGGCCATACCAACGCATCAACGCCTGGTTGGCGCAGAAGAATCACGTCGGCATTCCGTTGTCGCCGGTGCGATTGACGCCGGAACAGCTCAAGGAGGCGTTGGCGCACCTGCTCGCCGACCAAGAGATTGCGGCAAACGTGCGGCGGTTCCAGGCGAGCTGGAAAAAAGACAACGGGCCCAGGGTCGCGGTCTTACGAATCGCGGACTTCTTAGCGCAGAAAAGCGGCAGAGGATAACACCCACAGGAGGCGCTATGGCTGAGGCTGTTTTCGCGAAAGGAAACGTCAATGGAATCCAGGCTTTCATGACGCTGGGGCAATTCCTGGAGAAGGAAGGGTGGCTGCCGGAACAGGTGGAAGACACGCCTATCTATCGCATGCGCTTCTCCGGCGAGAGCGGGCCGATTACGTGTTACGCGCAGGTGCGGGTAGAGGAACAAATCCTTTTGTGCTACGCGGTGGCGCCGCTACAAGCGCCGCCGGAAGCCCGGCAGGCGGTCGCCGAGTTTGTCACTCGCGCCAACCACGGGTTGTGGATCGGCAACTTCGAGATGGATTGGGCAGACGGCGAGGTGCGCTACAAAAGCAGCCTCGACTTTGAAGGGTTGGCGCTGACGCCCGCGCTGATCCGCAACGTCATTTCTCCGACGCTGCAAATGTTGGTGTGCTATCTGCCCGGATTGATCAACGTGATCGGCGGGCAAGCGCCCGCCGATGCTCTGGCCAGGGTCACGCCGGACGGCAGCTGCAGCCTCTAAGACGTGACCGTTCTGCCGGCCTCGCGTAACCTCTCTCGCGTGACGCCAGGCCGCCGACTCGCTCACCCGCTCACCCGTTTCCCATACTGCTGCTGATAATACTCCTTGTACAAATTCCCGCTTTTGATGGGCCGCCACCAGGCCTCGTTCTCCGCGTACCAGCGCACGGTCTTCGCGACGGCTTCGGCGCAGGTGTGGTGGCTTTGCCAGCCGAGCGCGCGCAATTTGCTGACGTCCAGCGCATAGCGTCGATCGTGGCCGGCGCGATCTTCGACGTGTTTGATGAGGCTTTCCGGCTTGCCCAACGTCTCCAAAACGATGCGCGTCATCTCGATGTTGGTCATTTCACTGCCGGTGCCCACGTTGTAAATCTCTCCCAACTTGCCCCGGTGCAACACCCAATCAATTCCCTCGCAGTGATCCAGCACGTATTGATAATCCCGCATTTGCAAGCCGTCGCCATAGACGGGGAGCGGCTGGTTGTCAACGGCATTGGTAGCAAACAACGGCACAACCTTCTCGGGGTACTGGTACGGGCCAACGTTGTTCGCGCCGCGAGTTATCGTTACCGGCAATTTCCAGGTCTCAAAATAGGCCAGCGTCATCAGATCGCCGCCGGCTTTGCTGGCAGAATAAGGACTGCGCGGCGCCAGCAGGTCGCTTTCTTTGGATCGCCCCTCCAACACCTGGCCGTAGACTTCGTCGGTGCTGACCTGGTGATAGCGCTCCAGGCCAAGCCGGTGCGCCGCTTCCAGCAACACGTAGGCGCCATACACATCCGTCTGGATGAAAGCGCCCGGTTCTATCAGCGAACGGTCTACATGCGTTTCGGCGGCGAAGTTGATGATGGTATCAATGTGACGTTCTCGGATCGTCTGTTCGACCATACTCACATCGCAAATGTCCCCGCGAACAAAGCTGTAACGCGATCCAAAATGCTTTTCGACATCCTGCAAATTCTCAATCCGCCCGGCATACGTGAGCTTGTCATACACCAGGATCGTGTAGTCGGGATACTTCTCCAGCATATACCGCACAAAATTCGAGCCGATGAACCCGGCTCCGCCGGTCACCATCAAGTGTTGCATCGTCAAACCTCCTGGGAAATAGTTGCTAGTTGCAAGTTGCACGTTGCAAGTTGTTGGACAGGAGCCTCTGTAACTTGAAACTTTGAACTTGAAACTTGAAACTCAATCTTAGCAGGTGACTTCCAATCCGCAAGCGCCGCCGTAGATGTTAGCGTCCTCATTTGGTGGTACAGGCTCGCAAAAGTGATATACTGAACCGGCTGGGAGTTAAACATCAGGTGGAATTTTAATTTGGCGCTACAAGAGACAGACATCACACAGAATCCTTTCCCACGGATCCCTTCGTTGTGGATCGTGAATACATTCTTGCTTCTGGGCCTTCTATTTATCAACGTCGTTGGACATTACAGCGACGCCTTGCCGCAGTTTGTGGCGAACATCCTCGGCGAGGGTTGTTTTGCTTTGGCCGTAATTGCACTGGTGCGTATCGAACGTTTACCCATCCGCGAGACGCTGCGTTTGCGGTGGCCGGGATGGCGCCCGATGGCGCTCAGCGTGGTTCTGGCCATGTGCGCGTGGCTGGTCGGGTTGACGATCAGCGTGATCCTCTCGTTGGTGTTGGGCTACTCTCCCCCAACGTCTCCCGACAGTTATCCCCAAACGCCGGGAGCGGCGTTGCTGCTGTTGGTCGCCACGACCGTCGCTGCCCCTATCTGCGAGGAGATCATGTTTCGCGGATACGTTCAGCGGGCCTACGAGCGCTGGGGAACGCCGGCGGGCATCCTCATCGGCAGCTTGATTTTTTGTCTGTACCACTTGCGCTTTCTGGGGTTGTTGGGATTGGTTCCGATTGCGCTGCTGTTGGGCGTGGCGGCCTGGCGCAGCGGATCCTTGTTTCCTGGCATGATGTTGCACGCCGTCTACAATGGGATGGTTTGCGTCGTCATCATCGCCAACGCTTTTTTCCCACAAACCACCGCTGTGGCGGCGGCAGCCGTGCTGGTTCTCTTTAGCGCGATCATGATCCCGTTGTCGCTGGTGGCTTTGTGGCTGTTATGGCGCTACACCTCGGCGGCGCCGGCGCCGGTGGCTGCTCCTCTCGCGGGATGGCGTCGCTGGGTCTGGGTGTTGCCGCTGCTGGCCGTGTTGGGAATTTACGGGTATGCCGCTGTCCTGGAAGTATTGACGGGACGCTTTCCCGAAGTCTTTGCCGTGGAATCCCTCGAACTGCAATCGCCGCCGGCCTGGCGGGAAGACGTTCACACCTGGAACTATGAGATCCGTACGGCTTCTAACGGAATTGTTGGAAACGCCGCGTGTACGTTGACGCCCTCTGACGCAGTCCTGCGGTTGGATTGCCAGATGAACCACAAACAATTCTCCCAAAAGGCGCTGGCCTTGTCCCCGACTCTCTCTGCCGCCAGCAGCGACAAGCGTTCCTGGGAGCAAACCTTGAGTTGGGCGCAGGACAGTCTTCAGATTGTGACCCTGGAGCGTATCCAGGAAATGGAAAACCGTTCGCCGATACTCTGGAATTTGCCCCAACTGTCCGCGGGGCTTACCGTCACCCGGGGGCAAGCCATCCAGACAACCGACCTGACTTCGGCGACTCTGTTACAAGACGAGTGGCCCTGGCGCTTGAGCGCTTTGCCGTTTGCGATTGCCTACGGCAGCAAGACGGCCTTTGTGTGGGTGGACGACCTCGGTCAGGTGCACACGGACGACGCCTACGTTGGCGTGGCCGGCGGCGAACAGATATGGACGCCGGCCGGAAATTTCGTGACCTGGAAGGTAGCCCTTACTTATGCCACGGCAAAGGACGAGAAAGTTGAGCTGGCAGCATGGTACAATGTCGAGGCGCCGTATACGTTGGTGCGCTATGACGATGGGGTGGTCAGTTATCTTTTATCGTCGGCCCAATAGAGGGATATTTTATGCCATATTACCTGGAGGAGTCTGCTGGAGATCTACGCGGCGTGCTGGAGGCGCAAATTCTTGCCTGGCCGCAAGTGACGGCGCGTCGCATGTTTGGTTGTCCCGCGTATCTGGTGGATGGCCGGCTTTTCGCTTTTTTGGTGACGGACGGTATTGTTCTGACCCAACTACGGTTGAGCGAGCGGAAATTGTTGGCGGAAGACTTTGAAACCGCCCCGTTCAAGGCCGGCGAGCGCGAGATTGTGCGTTGGACAAGGGTGGCTTTGAAGGACTCTCAGCGCTTGCCGCGCATTATGCGTTTTGTGCAAAGAAGCTACGAAGCGGCCCTGTCCAATCATTAGAGAGGGCGCTTTCATTTCCGGGCGGTTGACTATTTCACACGCCGCATTATACCTATCGAATGAGCCTTGTGACGAGGCATTTCACCCCTATTTTTAAGAAAGTGAGGCATAAGATGAAGAAACCCGTTTTAGGTATTATTATGGGCAACCGGGGATTCTTTCCCACGGAACTCTGTGAAGAAGGTCGCGAAGCCATCCTCAAAGTGTTTGAAGCAGAGGGAATCACCCCCGTTTTGCTTTCGCCCGAAGAAAGCCCTTATGGCAGCGTTGAGAGCCTCGCGGACGCCCGCAAGTGCGCCAATCTTTTCCGCGCTCATCGCGATGAGATTGACGGCGTCCTGATTACCCTGCCCAACTTTGGCGAGGAAGGCCCGATTGCGAACACGCTGCGTTGGGCCGAATTGGGTGTCCCGGTGCTGATTCAGGCCACCCCTGACGACGCTACCCTGATGAGCATCAAGCATCGCCGCGACTCCTTCTGCGGCAAGATGTCAACTTGCAATAACCTGAAGCAGTTCGGCATCCCCTACTCGTTGACCACCCTGCACACGGTGGCCCCCGAAAGCGAGAGTTTCCGCAAAGACCTGCGCAACTTCGTCGCGACGTGTCGCGTCGTCAAAGGGCTCAAGCACGCCCGGATCGGTATGATCGGCGCCCGCCCGTCGGCCTTCAATACCGTGCGCTTCAGCGAAAAGCTTTTTGAACGGTCGGGAATCAGCGTGGACACGATAGACCTTTCCGAAATTTTTGGCCGCATCGAGCGCCTCAAGGACAACGATCCTGTGTTGGTCGCCAAGTTGGATGCCCTCAAAGCGTATCTTCATGTTAAAACTACGCCGTCGGAAGCTCTGGTCAAGATGGCAAAATTCGGCGTGGTGGTGGATCAATGGATGGAGCAGGGCGGCATGATCGCCAGCGCCGTTCAATGTTGGACGGCCATCGAAGAATACTACGGCGTCGTCCCCTGCGCGATGATGAGCATGATGAGCCAGCAACTGGTTCCTTCGGCGTGTGAAACCGACATCGCCGGCGTGATTGGCATGGCCGCTATGGCCCTGGCCTCCGGCAAACCCAGCGCCCTGGCCGATTGGAACAACAACTATGGCGACGATCCCAACAAGGGCGTGCTTTTCCACTGCTCTAACCTGCCCAAAGACTTTTTCGATGAGACGCCGGATATGGATTATCAGGAAATCATCGCCGGGACGGTGGGCAAAGCCAACACCTATGGCACCGTCGTGGGCCGGGTCAAGGCGGCGCCCTTCACCTACACCCGCATCTCCACCGCCGACTGGGACGGCAAAATCCAGGTTTACCTGGGTCAGGGCGCCCTCACCAAAGATCCGCTGCAAACCTTTGGCGGCTACGGCGTCTTTGAAATTCCCAATCTGCAGGTCTTGCTGCGCCACATCTGCGAAAACGGCTTCGAGCATCACGTCGCCGTCAACATTTCGCAGGTCGCCGACGCAGTCAACGAAGCGCTGAGCAAATACCTGGGATGGGATGTGTATTACCACCGGTAGACGGTAGCCGGTAGCCGGGGGAAGACAGAAATGTTGATTGGCTGATTCTTCCGGCTACCTGTTGGTTTGGCTGTGTCGGGCTATTTGAGTTTGGATTGTTTCCAGGAGCACAAGGGTATGAATTCCGACTGGTACAAAGACGCCATTTTCTATGAAGTATTCGTCCGCGCGTTCTGCGACAGCAACGGCGACGGCATCGGGGATTTGGCGGGCCTGACGTTCAGGCTGGATTACCTCCAAGAGCTGGGCGTGGATGCAATCTGGATGTTGCCCATCTCCCCCTCGCCGTTGCGCGATGACGGCTACGATGTCAGCGATTACACGGGCGTGCATCCCGATTACGGCACGCTGTCCGATTTCCACGCGCTCGTGGAGGCGGCGCACCGGCGCGGACTGCGCATCGTCGTCGAACTTGTTCCCAATCACACCTCCGACCAACATCCCTGGTTCCAAGCCTCGCGCAATCCCCAACACCCCGACCACGCGCGTTACCGTGATTGGTACGTGTGGAGCGATACGGATCAGCCTTATCGCGACGCCCGGATTATTTTTCTGGATTACGAACCTTCCAACTGGACTTACGACGAAGTTCGTGGGCAATACTACTGGCATCGCTTTTTCCATCACCAGCCCGATTTGAATTACGATAACCCCGAAGTGCAGCGTGCCATGATGCGAGTGTTGCAATTTTGGATTGATCAGGGCGCCGACGGTATTCGCATTGACGCGCCGCCCTATCTCTACGAGCGTGAGGGCACCTCTTGCGAAAACTTGCCGGAAACTCACGCCTATCTCAAGCGGCTGCGCGCGTTCGTGGATGCTTATGCGCCGGGAGTGATGCTGCTCTCCGAGGCCAACCAGTGGCCGGAAGATGTGCGCCCTTACTTCGGCGATGGCGACGAGATGCACATGAATTTCCACTTCCCGCTAATGCCGCGCATCTTTATGGCGCTCGCTAAAGCCGACTGCACGCCTGTCGTCGAGATTATGGGGCGCACGCCGGATCTTCCCGGCAGCTGCCAGTGGGGCGCATTCCTGCGCTGCCACGACGAGTTGACTCTGGAGATGGTTTCGCCGGAAGACCGCGCGTTTATGTGGGATTTCTATGCGCCGGAACCGCGCATGCGTTTGAACCTGGGGATTCGCCGCCGGCTTGCGCCACTGTTGCAGAATGATCCGGCTCGCATCGCGGTCGCCCATTCGATCCTGTTGACGTTCGTCGGCTCGCCGGTGCTCTACTACGGCGACGAAATCGGTATGGGCGACAACATCGCCCTGGACGACCGCGACGGAGTGCGCACACCGATGCAATGGGAGGATCGCCGCAATGCCGGCTTTTCGGAGGCGTCGCCGGATCGTCTGTACACACCGGTCATCGCCGCTGGCGATTACACTTATGCAAAAGTCAATGTGGCTGCGCAGAAGGCCGACGCCGGTTCCTGGCTCAACACACTCAAAGCCATTCTGCGCGTGCGCAAGCAACATCCGGCCTTTGGACGGGGCGATCTCCAAATACTTTCGTTCCCCGATAAAGCCGTCCTGGCGTATACCCGTGAGTATCAGGGCGAAACGGTGGTGGTGGTCAACAATCTTTCTGATTCTCCCAAAACCATTGCCTTGACGTTGCCCGGTCAAACCGGCGCACATCTGTTGGACCTCTTTTCTGGCGATGCTGTGTCGCATCCTGCGACTTTCATGCTCCCCGCCTTCGGCTATCGCTGGTTTCAAATCAACCATGGCACAATTTAACCACCGGAAATAGGCGATGCAGCCATGCGTTGCCCTATGTATACGATGGATGCCTATACGACCTTTGACTCTCAACTTTTGACAAATTTACAGGAGAAAGACAATGACTGAAAAAAACACGACCGAGAAAACCCCTTCTGAGAAAGCAGCGGATAAAACCAAAACCTCGCAAGTTTTTGGTAAACGTTCCGCAGAATTCTTCGGGGAACTGCTGAACCAACAGATTTTGGTGGCAGTGAGCAACGGCAAGGTCTTCAAAGGCGAGCTCGTTGGCGTGGATGTTTACGACATCATCCTGCGCCAGGAAAGCGGACTGGAACTGCTTATCCCCAAGGGCAACATCATTTACATCCATCGGGTCGTTTAGTCTATGCAGGGCGTGATTCTGGCTGCCGGCTTGGGGAAGCGGTTGCAGCCGCTGACCGAAACCCGCTCCAAGGCCATGATGCCGATTGCCGGCAAACCGATTGTGGCTCGGGTGATGGAACTGGCGGCGCGCGGCGGGGTGGATGACTTTATTTTGGTCATCGCCCCTCAGGATCGCGAGATAGAGTCTCACTTTCGTCGCGAGACAAACCCCTGGCCCAATGTGCGCTTTGTCTACCAGACTGAGCGCAAGGGCATGGCGCACGCATTGCTTCAGGCCGCGCCGCTCATCAACGGCGATTTCTTCCTTTCAGCGTGCGACAACCTGGTTTCGGCAGAAAGTATCGCCAGGATTGACGCTTTCTGGCAGACGGAGTCACGCCCCAATGCGATTCTTACCCTGATGCCTACGACCGTCGAGCGTATCCGCAGCGGCGCGACGGTGGGACTGAACGGGCCGTGGGTTACGCGTATCATTGAAAAGCCGCAGCCGGAAGAAATCCTCTCCGACCTGGCCAGTTTGCCTCTATACGTTTTTGCCCCACGCATCCTGGACTACCTGCCGGAAGTGCAACCCTCGCCGCGCGGTGAATACGAGCTGCAAGATGCGATCCAGCAGCTCATCGCGCGGGATGGTCGGGTGGGCGGCGTCGTTCTGGAAAACCGGATGACCCTGACCAATGTGGCAGATTTGTTGGCGCTCAACCTCGCCTATTTGCGCACCGAAACCGGCGCGCCACACCTGCAACCGGAAGCGGTGGGGGCACACACCCACTTCGTGATGCCAGTTCGCGTCGAATCCGGCGTGGTCATCGGCGCGCAGTGCACAATCGGCCCCAACGTTTATCTGGAACACGGATGTTGCATCGGCAACGGCGTGACATTGCGGGATGCCGTGGTGTTGCGCGGCGCCGCCGTCGCCGATGGGGAGACCGTGGTTGAGCGTGTCGTCGGATGATCTGCAAAATCATTGCGCAGAGTCTTGACGGGATTGAAACGGTTACTATAATGCGGATAGGCTTCGCTAACACCTCCCTTCACAGCGCTTGTGTGCATGCCCTGGCATGCTTTTTTCACAGAGTTTTCATCCAGGGATGGCAACTCGTTCGTCTTTTTATGAAAGGAGTTTCCTATGTTGAAGGATCACGAAGGTGTACTATGGTTGGCCGGTCAGGTCTTTCTCTCAAGGAATTTTGTGCAAGAGGCCGACAATATGGGCTTGGATGCAGTCTTCGCAGCGTGCCCATATCCCTTAACTGACGATCAAAAAACTGTGTTCAGAGCCGCTTTTGGAAGTGAGAAACTGCGCCTGGTGGTCAGAGATTGGTGGCTGACGTATGACAAGGAACGAGATGCGGGTGTAATCCCAAAGGTTAGCACATTCTGGGAGTCCTAGTTTTCCTGTTGAACTGACTTTGAATTTGGGTGACACCTGGCAATGTTAATATCAAGGGTGTCACCCAAAACATCGTAAGATCACTTCTGTGTTTTCAGTGGTGGTGTGAGGCAAGTAGAGAGTATGACACCTTTCCTATTGGCGGAACGTGCAAGGGTAACGACGGCGAAATGGGTGTTATGGGGATACGTAGCGACTGCCGGGATCGGCGCGACCCTACATCTCATTGAGTCTTCGTCGCGTCATCACCCCATAAAATGGCTCTATATGGTTGTCTTCTTGTTGATCGGAGGCGCCGCCGGCATTGCGCTCTTGTACTTGCGACGTTCTTTGGAATATTCCATACAGGGATTTTCCTGGGCAGCGTTTGTGTCTATTGCGCTTTTGTTTATCTGTGAGATTAATGCTACCCGCGGTTATGAATCGGTTGCTTATATTTTTCATGTAGGCATCTTCACTGTAGGTCTGATTTTAGGATTTCGACCTGCAATAAGACTGGGCGTAGCAACTGCAATTCTTTTACTCATTGTCAGCGTGATTTATGGGAAATATGGGGGATTGGTGACGGCCTCTGTGCTCGCCTGTATTGTAGCTTTACCTGCCAAGGTTGTAGAAATCCTGATCACAGAGAGTACTCAGGAGCTCACAAAAATGAACGACCAGCTGCGACAAGAAATTGTCGAGCGTGAGAAAGTGCAGGCGGAGCTGCGGGAGCACAAAGACCATCTTGAAGAACTGGTAGCGAAGCGCACGGCAGATTTGACCGCTGCCAACGAAGACCTCACGGCGCGCAACGAGGAACTTGACGCTTTTGCGCATACCGTGGCCCACGATCTGAAGAGCCCCCTTGCGACGTTGATCGGATTCAGCTCATTGTTGGAGGGCCGCTATCAGCGCATGGATGAGGAGCAACGTCATTATGCGTTTAGTTCCATCACCAACATGGGCCGCAGAATCAATAATATTGTTCACGAGCTATTGCTGCTCTCCAGTGTGCGCCGTCTCGAAGACCTGGCCCTCGACCCGGTAAATATGGCTGCCGTGACACAAGAAGCCACCCAACGGTTGGACGATATGATTGCCGAATATCATGCGGACATCGTTTTCCCCGAAACGTGGCCCAGTGTATGGAGTTACGCGCCGTGGCTTGAGGAGGTGTGGACCAACTACATCAGCAATGCCATCAAATATGGCGGCAATCCCGGCACAGGGATCCGCCCACGGGTAGAGTTAGGGTTTTCGCTATCGGGCTCTCAGAACTCTTCATCTGCTGCGCCCTCCGACCGGCAACAGACCATTATGTTTTGGGTACACGATAACGGGAAAGGATTAACCCCCGAAGATCAGGCGCGGCTGTTTACGCCTTTTACTCGTCTGGAGCAAGCCAGGGCCAGAGGACATGGACTGGGGCTTTCTATCGTCAAACGGATTGTCGAACGGCTCGGCGGAGAAGTTGGCGTAACCAGTGACGTTCAAGGAAGTACGTTCTATTTTGTGCTACCTTATTACCAGTTCTATGATGTAGGATAGATGGCGACGTAGGGCAAGCGATTTAGGGGAGGGTTTTTTCGCGTGGGGTTATTCGCTCGCGAAAATCACTTTTCTCCTCTGAAAATAGCGTTTAGCCGTTAGCTTTTAGTCGTCAGCCGGATCATAAGGGGGTGTTTTTTCGAGCCGGGGTACCG